>DAOTXA010000383.1:0-15030 GCA_034435595.1 Anaerolineae bacterium
TGGGCATTTGCCATCGCAGTATCAAGAATGAGTAACGCAGCAGCGTTGAAAATGGCGACATTGTGATTGAATTCGGTGATGAAACCGACTGCCGCCCCGATTTCACTACTGCTGGATGGCGCAACACCACCCCCGCCGCCGGATTCATCCCCGGCGAAATATGGTCCGTCTGTCATTGCTTAACCTTTCTGTCCGAAAATCTATTCGAATGATATTGGCAAAACTAGTTATCCTGATTGGATGATTGACTATCCTCAGTAATCCATAGCTTTCCTTGCTCTGCATCAAATTGATAAACATTGGGAATTGCTTCAAGAATCTCTAACACATAGACATAGTAGTTAAAGTAATCCATATTTGGATCGGGTCTGGCAGCAGTTGTGATGCGTAGATTGCTTGATTGGATGACTTCACGGTTATCATCATTGCCGAAAATTCCAGCAATTTCCTGACTTTCCGCTAAGACATGAGGCCCGTCCTCCCAATTGACATTGAGATACCACGCAGAAGCCTGAATTCGAATCTCATTGGATTGAGGCTGAGATACTCTTACATCATCAATACGTGCAAACTTCGAACGGATTTTTGTAATGATTGTCTCAAAACTCACCTTAGCACTTGATGGAATAAGCACAACACGTTTGTAGAAATCTAGTTTCATAACTACCCTCGTAACAGTTGCTTTGGGGATTTTTGTTTCATGATTTCTCTTTTTATCAACTAGAGAAGTGTCACCTGCCACAAGCAGATCGTACTTCATAAAGCTGTCATAGATTATGTTTGAGCGTCTGTGAATTGAGGTAGTTACCCAAATATGCGGATGCTTGGGTATTTTATTGTTTCCACTTGAACGATAATCGATTATTCCAGGATAACCGAAAGCATGGTCCTTCTTATTGCTTTGCAGATGCCAATAGCCACCGTATAGGTAAATAAAGCATTCACCAATATACGTGCTGCAACAGTCTAGTAAATAAATGCTTTCCTCATCATGTGCGGATTCAAGATTTGAAAAGGAAGCTATCAGCCAACTATATAAACTATTAATTGTTTCAATGGAATACCCATGCGTTAACGCCTCAGTCAGTCGATTCGATACATGATGAAGCCTTTGGTCTTTTTGTTTTAACCAGATTTCAAATTCCTTGCTTGAAGTCATTCTGTTGAAAAATGTCTTATTCATGATCTCACTCCACGAATGTTACTATCTTTACTGAAATACCTGCGTCTATTAGCTGCTCCAACAGTGGAGTACTAATCCCTTCACTAACCTCAAATACCCATTCAATCGTCCAATTTTCATTTGCAACTAAAAATGCATCTTTACGGATTTGTTCTACAATTGTTCTATCCCGATAGAAATATCGACCACTTTTAAACTCTATACCACGCTGTAAATCAGTATCGACAATATCAAGACGTCTTATAAAATCACCAGCACTTATATTGCTCTGTACTGTAGTTCCCCAATCAAGAGTTCTAGCATATTGTTCCACTCTTTCTTGGGCGATGCGAGCACGCTGCATATCATAATTGCTTGACCAACGCTCATAGCTCCAACCAGCATTATCTGGATTAGTTTGATATTGACTCCAACGTATTGCCTTGTGTTCAGGAGTTCCTGGTATCAAGTCATCTATGTTTGATCTACCACGTCGTGCAGCGCCACCAGCAATGTCATCAGGGCTGAACAGGAACCGTGACGACACAACCGGCAGAAATCCCATCGCAGCGAAAGCGACTGTGTCAGGGCGGATTCTGCCATCATCACGCCAATCTTCGTAGATGTCGCGGGCGGTCAGGAACCAGTCCACTGGTTCAAACAGGATCGACCCGGCAATTTCTAGCGCTGATGTCACCAGTCCAGCCATATCGAACGGTTCATCGATACTCTCGGCCTCTGCTAACAGCCCAACTTCAATTTCCAGCAGAACATCGCGTAGTTCAACTCGTTTGCGATGCTGATCCGCTAGGACCCGCGCATAATCAACCGACTGTCGGCAATCAGCACCATCCTGCCCGTTTGCGCTGTCCCACCTCGTGATCTAAGATTCAATCAGATCAAGCGATGGGAGACTGACAAGCTATGACGATCAGAACGCTCGTACTCTCCGGCGGTGGCGGACGCGGCGCGTTTCACGTCGGCGTATACAAATATCTCAGTGAAACCAACAAACCCGGCGTAGACGCAGAACACAGCGGCGCATGGCAACCAGATATCGTCGTCGGCACGTCGATTGGAGCGGTCAACGGTGCGGCAATCGTGCAGGGCATCAGTGCCGATGAGTTAGAGCGCTTTTGGTTATCACTCCGCGAAAATGACATTCAGGGCTTGCCACCAGGGATGGGCTGGCTGGCACGTCGCGTCGCCAACATGCTCTTGCGTCAGGCCATCGGGACGCCACTCAAACACATGTCGGCTGCAAGTGCCCTGTCGCCCACAGCAGACGAATCATGGCCCCCGATTCCACTACTGCCGAGAGCGCTCAGCGAGCGCCTCATCGGTCGCTGGAGCAATCTGCTTGACACCGGACCACTCTATCAAACCCTGCAAACTCGCCTCGGCCTTGACGAAGCCAAAATTGCCGAAGCCGAACGGCTGCTCCTCATCAGCGCGACCAACGTGCAAACAGGCGAAGGGGTCATCTTCTCGAATCGTTCGGTCAACGACCCGGCCACACGTCAACAACGCCGCGATCTACGCGCAAAAATCACATTGAAGCGCATTATCGCATCGTGCAGCATCCCCATGGTCTATCCCTGGACCAAAGACGAAGAAGATGGTGCCGTCTACTGGGATGGCGCGGTCGTCGCCAATACACCGCTTGGCCCCGCTTTTGACGCCGCCTCTGAAACCCGCGACATCAACGAGCCTATGGAAGTCGTCGTTGTGATGATGACCCCCTGGTGGGAATCCGGCGGCGACATCCCCGACCATGCGCGTTTGCCGCAGGACTTTGGTGAGGCCATGACATGGACGCTCGACTGGGCGCTGCTCTCCTCGTTCCGTGTTGATCTGAAGCTGATCCGCGCCTTCAACAAACTCGCCCAAAAAGACATAGAAGCAGGCGAGCAACCCGCCTATCGCATTTGTAACGACATCATCGTCGCGCCAGATCAATTTCTGCCCGTCGAGCGCATCATCGATTATGACGAAGCCGCCAGCCGCCGCCTCATTGAGCAAGGATATAACGCGGCAAAACGTGCATTCGAGGCCAAATTCGCCATAGATCGTTAACGACTAAACCTGTACGAACCGCCCCGGATCGTTTAGAGTGTGCGACAGCGTCTAACTCACACTTAAAATCCTATGCACGATATCCTGTTGACTCTCATCGCGCTCATCTGGTCCGGCGGAACCATTATCCGCGTATACAGGCAGGCGCGGTTCTATCAAATCGAAGAGTACAAAAGTAACCGTTATCTCCGCTGGTGGATCGCCAGACGAGAGAGATGGTTCTTACCACGTACGGCAGGTGCGACTTTTCTAGGGATCATTGCCGCTGTCATCTTCTCCGAAGCACCGAATTCACCACTCCCCGGCATCCTCGGCGTGATCTTCGCCCTGATTGCCGTTTGGCCCCCGGCTGAAGGCGAAATCAAGAAGGGATTCCGCCGCACACAACGCGCATCACGCCTGCTTGCCGCTGCCTTCATGGTCCCGGTCGTGCTGATGATCGCAGTCACTATATCCGTTTTTGCCGCCGAAATCAGCGCCCCAGAAGTTGAAATCGCCGCCCTTTTCGTCAGTGGATTCGCCGTATTCTTCCTCGCCCCGCTGTGGCTGATGATCGGAAACGTAATCATGTACCCGGTCGAATCTTTCCTCCGCCGTCTTTTCATCGGCTCTGCACGCAACGTCATGCACGAGATTCACCCAACCGTCATTGGCATCACCGGCAGCTACGGCAAGACCACCACCAAGAACTTCATTGCCGACATTCTAAACGGTCGTTTCCGCGCATACCCAACGCCCAAAAGCTACAACACCATGATGGGTGTCTGTATCGCCATCAATAACGATCTTAAAGACAACTACAGCATCGACCATTTCATTGTAGAGATGGGCGCATACGTGCAGGGCGAAATTCGCCGCATCTCAAACCTGACCCCGCCCGATATTAGCGTCGTGGTCGAAGTTGGCCCGCAACATTTAGAGCGCTTTGGCAGCCTTGAAAACATAGCCATCGCCAAATACGAGATTATCAAAGCCTTGAAGCCCGATGGCGTCGGCATTTTCAACTGGGATAACCCCTACGTCCGCGACATGTACGAAAAGGGCTACCCGCAGACTCGAATTGCCGTCAGCAAGACCATTTCGCCGGATAATGTACCCGACGGCGGCCCCCGCTTCATTGCCACCAACATCAGCGAATCACTCGACGGCTTGCGCTTCACGGTTACCGATGTTGAATATGGCGACCGCGCTGAATTCGTTACGCCCGTTGTCGGTGAACATAACGTCACCAACATCCTGCTGGCGACAGCGGTTGCCGTCCATCAAGGTATGCCCCTCGCCGACGTAGCCTTCCGCGTGCGCACGCTTCAACCCGCCGAAAGCCGCCTCGTCCGCCAGACAACCGCGCAGGGTATTACCATCATCAACGACGCCTATAGCGCGAACCCGGTCGGAACCGTCAGTGCGCTACGTGTTCTCGGTATGCACACCACTGGACGCCGCCTCGTCGTCACTCCCGGCATGATCGAACTCGCCGACCAGCACGAACCGGAAAACCGCAAACTTGGCACCGAAATTGCCCAATATGCCACCGATGTCATTTTAGTTGGCTCGGAGCAAACCAAGCCTATCAAAGATGGCTTGCAAGATGCTGGATTCACCCCCGATCATGTGCAAACCATCGAAGAACTGCGCGAGGCCGTCGAATGGTATCAAACAAATTTGGCACCGGGCGACACCGTCCTTTTCCTCAACGATCTGCCCGATACATACTAACGCGAAAAGTGGTCGAAAATGTGGTAACTTTCGACACCTAAAACACAAAGTTTCATGATAGTCTGGCAGTATGGACAGGTAGAATCGACCTTTACATGAAAAGTATGAGTTATGAGGGCGGACGAACCTCAGGTTGGCACATATTGCGCCCGATTCAACGTAAACATTCGACCATTCAAGGCATCGGCTGTAAATATCCAAACACGACATCTTGCGACAAGCTTATTGCACAAAAAAAGTTCACTGCTGCTGCAAAACTGCTGCAAAAACCCGCAACCTTGAATCAAAACGGGGCGACCCAGGCCGCCCCATCAAGTGCTTTATAGTTCAGCATTTACCTACTCGGTGACGAGTTCGTATTCGCCAGCGGTCCAGGCGTTGATACCGCCGTTAAGGTTGAACGCATCGTAACCGAGCATCTGGAGTGCCGTCATCACGACCGCCCCACGATGACCGATACTGCCAACCGTCACAACCTGCATGTCGGTCGGGATACCGTCAAGCATAAACGAACGCATCGGGGTATTGACCGAACCCGCGATGAAACCATTGGCGAATTCACCGGCTTCACGCACGTCGAGTATGAACGGAGCATTTTCTGCCAGCGCGATATTCAGGTTCTCAGCACTCGTTGTGCCAAAGCCCTGCGGGAGCGCGGACATGTACGCGTCCACCGTCGCCCAAACGTCAGCATCCACTGCCGGGAACGCACCGCCGCTCACATTCGGAACGTCATTCGAAATCGGGCCAGTCCAGCTATTGATGCCACCGCGCAGGCTCATCACATTCGTGTAACCCAACATCTCAAGCGCCAGATGCGCGATCGCACCACGATGACCACCCTTACAGTAGATCACAATCGGGGCGTCCAGATCAGGCATCAGGTTCAGGTTCTGACCCAGTGTGCGCAACGGAACATTGACTGCACCAGGGATGAAACCAGCTTCGTATTCGCCGACTTCACGCACATCCAGGACAAACACGTCATCCAGCATACCTTCGAGCGCTTCACCCGTGATCGTGCCGAAACCATCAGCCGATGCAATGCTTTCAATGGCGGTCAGCGCAACCGGTTCAACGGCTGCCGCATCCAGGACGCTACCTTCAGGCAAAACAACCTCAACCGGAGCCGCTTCCACCGCGCCGACAGTCTCGTAACCAGCACTCAGCCAGCCGGTGATACCACCACCGAGGTTGCGTGCTTCGTAACCGAGCATTTGTAGCGTAACCATTGCAATCGCGCCACGATGACCCTTCTTACAATAGATCACAATCGGGGTGTCCGTCGGAATTTCGCTGATACGCGCACCAACTTCACGCAACGGAATGTGGTAAGCACCTTCGATGAAGCCGAGTTCATCCAGTTCGCCTTGTTCGCGCACATCAAGGATGAATAACTCTGCACCTTCCAACAGTTCGGTGAACAGACCATCAGAGCGAACGATACCCCAGCCCTGCGGTAGCACGTTGACCAGATAGTCGTCCACGATGGATACGAGTTCAGCATCAATCGGGGCCGCTTCACCGGGTTCCGGCGCGACATACGGTTCCGTGATGACTTCGTATTCCTGACCAACCCACGCGCCGATACCCCCGGAGAGGTTACGCACGTTGGTATAACCCAACACCTGAAGCGCAGTCATGACGATCGCGCCACGCGTACCGGCCTTGCAGTAAACCACAATCGGAGCGTCCAGATCAGCCGGAAGCATGTCCAGGTTCTGCGCAACCGCACGCACCGGAACGTTCACCGCACCGAGGATATAACCAGATTCTTCGAGTTCTGCCGGTTCACGCACGTCCAGCAAGAACAGTTCGTTGCCTTCGATAATCTCGGTAAAGAGTGCTTCCGCACCCATCGCACCCCAGCCCTGAGGCAGGTTCGTTATGTAGTCAGCCATATACAGCGTAAAGTCGAATTCGACTTCCGGTTCTACCGCGCCGACCGTCTCGTAACCAGCGCTCAACCAGCCAGTGATACCACCGCCGAGGTTGCGTGCTTCGTAACCGAGCATCTGCAAAGCCACCATAGCGATTGCACCACGATGGCCCTTCTTGCAGTAGATGACAATCGGCATATCCATCGGAATCTCGTCAAGACGGGTGCCAACTTCACGCAGCGGAATGTGATACGCACCTTCGATGTAACCGAGGTCGTCAAGTTCAGCCTGCTCGCGCACGTCGAGGATGAACAATTCTGGGCCTTCGAGCAGTTCAGTGAACAGACCATCAGAACGAACAACACCCCAACCCTGCGGGAGTACGTTTACTAGGTAGTCATCTACAGAAGCAACCAACGCTTCATCAATCGGGGCCGCTTCGCCCGGTTCTGGCGCGACATACGGTTCAGTGATGAGTTCGTATTCTTCGCCAACCCATGCGCCAATACCGCCGGAGAGGTTACGTACATTGGTGTAACCCAGAATTTGTAGCGCCGACATCACAATCGCGCCACGCGTACCGGCCTTGCAATACACCACAATCGGCGCATCCAGATCAGCCGGGAGCATATTCAGGTTCTGGGCGACTGAGCGCACCGGCACGTTGACCGCACCAAAGATATACCCGTCGGATTCGAGTTCAGCTGGTTCACGCACGTCTAGCAAGAACAGTTCGTTGCCTTCGATGATCTCGGTGAACAGTGCTTCTGCACTGAGCGCACCCCATCCCTGGGGTAAATTCGTCGTGTAGTCGGCGATTAGCGATTCATCAACCTGTGCAGTCGCCGGGAATACGCTCAGAATGAGGATTCCCAAAAGCAGTATAACCAGTGAAAGTCTCTTGAATTGCATTAGTCCCTCCATATATGAGTGGTAGATGTTCTAGCGCCTCCCCGGAGACGCCGGTCTTACAATGAACCATCAGAGATTGCCAGATCAATATCCGGCGATCCCTGTTATTCCCCAACTTTCAACCCTTAAGGTGCGGGCGCGTCCAACGGATCATCAGCAGGTGCGTCCAACGGATCATCAGCAGGCGCGTCCAACGGATCATCAGCAGGTGCGTCCAGCGGATCATCAGCAGGCGCGTCCAGTGGATCGTCGGCTGATGCATCGAGCGGATCACTACCCGCCTCGGCATCCGGTGGTGAGTTATCGCCACCCGGCACATACTCGTACTGCTCCGGCAACGGCGGCGCGAACGGCACAATCACATCAATGTTCGCCTCGATAAATTCAGGCTCCACCTTATCTTCCGTAAGGAAGTATGTGTCGTTGCCATGGCACGCCTCGCAGCTTTCGGTCTGCGGCGTATTGCGCTGGATATTATGCGGGGTAGCGTATCCCCATGTCGGGAGCGCATTGAAGTTATCCAACACGTTTTCTCCATAAAGCTCGAAGATCTCTGGGAACACAGGCGCATGGCGCACAGGCACATAGCGATAGGGTCGATCAGGTGTGCGGCGCGGATTACGACCAATCACGAATTGCAGGTCTTCATGTTCCAACCGGAAGAATGGACGATCATCCTCTGTACGCTCCAGGTGACACCCATAACAGTTGATATAGGCTGTTGAGTGACAAGTCTGGCAAGAAAGCAGTTCTGTACCATGAGCATCGTGGTACTCATTGCCAGAGCCAATACCGGATTGGTCCTCATGACAACTTTCGCACGTCGGATTCTGCTCGCCATCATAGCGATGGTCGTGCTGCCCTTCTTCAGAGTTGATGTGCATGGTTCCATGCATGTCACCACCACTGTGGCAATCGGTACACACCATCCGGGCTGAACGCAAATGTACGTCTGCGGAGTACCCTTCATGTGCGCCGGTATATTCGTCGTTCACGCGGCTACCATGACACGCCGTACACTGGCGGCTCATTGACGGAACGCGATTGTACTCGTGCCCGTTAATTAGACCGTCACCTACGTAAGTTGGCTGGCTGATGTGACACTGCCCGCAAGTCGTATGACAGTCATTGCAGTGATACGACTCACCTTCTTCGATTGCAGGGTGATTTTCCGGGGTTGCACGCTCATAAACGACCGTATCATACCCGGCTAAATTATTGTGCAAACTATCTTCTTGATACGGTGCAATATCAATGTGGCAATCTCCACAAGCGGCAACCGCATCTACTGATGGGTCTTCAATCAGGCCAACATGTGCGGCCTCTTTATCGTCAACGTTCTCACCCGCGTGACAGGTCGTGCAGGCAATGTATCCATGAACGTCTTCAGCAAGAATTTCCGGGTCGACGAGAACTTTTTCCCATACCTCCAACGGAGGCACATCTCCGCCTCACCCAGAGCCTTCGTTCAAGGATTCGACGACGACTTCTTCTTCTGCCACAAGCTGCAACTGCTCGGCATCCGAGTGACAATCGATACAGGCCGTATCCTCTTGCTGCGGCGGTGGAAGCTGCGCCACCGTGGTTGGCGCGTCTGGTGTTTCGATTTGATACGTGATGGTTTCGCTGTCATCAATCAGCACGTCTGGTACGAAATGCGCCTCTTCTTGAAGCATATCTGACGCATTTGAACCGGATGAACTGATAAAAAACAGCCCGATGGCTACCACAAGTGCCCCGATGAGGGACAAAATAACGGGTGTTCGCCTCATATAGTGCTGCCCCCTGGCATGTTGATCCCAAATCGTAATAAATCACCAATAGTGTTAATTTTCACAAATTATACCATGTAGAGCTTATCTAGCTCAATAACTTGCATTCGATTTGCTTATACAAGATGCTTATGGATTTGCATAAGCAAAACGAATGATAAATGACACTTAACACGTTGCTTTCGTGATATAGAACGCGCTAGGATGGAATAGCATCAATGCTGGGGGACTTTATGTTAGACATCTACGAGATGCATATTTTTCTAACGGTCGCAGAAACGGGCAGCTTTTCGGAGGCAGGCCGCCGCCTTCAAATGTCTCAACCAGCCGTAAGTATGCAGATTCGGTCTCTGGAAAAGCGCCTGAACGTTGAGCTATTTCATCGTGCGGGGCGCCACATAAGCCTGACCGAAACCGCGCAGGCGCTTATTCCAATGGCGCGTACACTGGTCAACCAATCTATCCAGGTAGAGGAAATGCTATCCGCATTAGATGGAGATGTCGTTGGGCATCTCAAACTCGCTTGCAGCACTACTGCCGGCAAATATATTCTCCCCAAAATCATTGTCAAGTTCATGGAACAATATCCATCGGTGCAGGTAACCTGTAACGTTGGTAGCCGGGGCAGTGCCATTAAAATGCTTCTCGCGGGCGAAGCGCATGTTGCCATCACCAGCTTACGCGAAGTCTCCAAAGAACTAGAATACAGGCCATTTATTGAGGACCCGATCACCCTTATTGTCGCGCCCGATCACCCCTGGGCCAAGCGCGGGGCTATCAGCCTCGGCGAACTATTCGAGGGTCGTTTTATCCTGCGAGAACGCAATTCCGGCACTACGCAAACCTTGATTCAGACGCTGGCAGAATGCAACTTCAACATCCGTGATCTGCCTGTTGTAATGACTTTGGGCAATTCAGAAGCGATTCATATTGCCGTTCGAGAGGGAATTGGCGTTGCGTTCATTTCATGTCGAGCCGCTTATGAAGGACTCCAACTCGGAAACGTCGCCGCAGTCGAAATCGAAAACTTGAGAATGTGCCAGCAACTTTACATGGTTCGTCGTGACACCAGTACCAGCCCAAGCGCCCCGACCGCGTTCTGGGACTTTGTTTACTCTCCGGGCAATCGAAATCTTTTGACAACTGTTCCCGGGCAACAAACGGTTCAACCCATTACAGAAGGATTGGAGAAATGACACAGATTTGGCATCGTATTCGTGGAGGCCCCCTTACCCTGCTAGTGGCGGCGCTTCTCATCGCCAGCGGTTTCAGCCTGATCGCGACACAAACGCCGGTCGCTGCTGCACCGGCAATGCAGGAAGGTGAAGCCGGAGAAGAAGAGGCTGAAGCCCCCGCGCCAGAAACAACAGAAGTCCCTGAAGACACCACAGAAGGCGTTGACGCGCCTGCTGCCCCCGCAAACGAGGATCACAGCGGTCAAAGTTGCGGTGATTGCCATCTCGACTACCATGCAGTATGGTCTGAAGGGCAACACGCAATTGCATTCTCCAACGAGACATTCCAGTCCGCATGGGAATCGAATGAGAACGATCCCGCCTGCTTGAACTGCCATACGACAGAATATGAACCTGCCACCGAGTCATTCCTGCGGGAAAATGTAGAATGTGAGGCTTGTCACGGCATCAACCCACCAGATCACCCACCAGAGCCATTCATTGTCGATACCAGCGCCGAAGCCTGCGGTGACTGCCATGTCGAAACATTCGACCAGTGGGAAAGCAGCCTTCACGCCTTCACCGAGGATATGGGCGCAGTCGGTTGCGCGACCTGCCACAACCCACATGGACAAACCATCCGCTTCGAAACGGTTGATCTGATGTGCTTGAACTGCCACAACAACGAGGCAGAAAACCTGCCCGTTTTCGAAGAGAGTTTTGCCCACCAGACACACCAGAGTGCCATCTACGAAGACATTGAGGTCAATTGCGCGAGTTGCCATCTATTTGAAGACAACACCGACGAACTACACAACATCGCCAACCACTCTATGACCGTGACCACCGCACCGTGTACTACCTGCCACACTACACTCGCCGATACCAGTTCATTTGAAGGTGTCGCGGACGTAGAAACCGCGATTCTTCAGGAACGTGACGAACTTGAGGCACGCGTAGGTGAGTTGGAGGCTGAAATTGTCGCCCTTGAATCTGACGACGGTAATGAAGAAGTCGATTTCGTCCTGCTTACCCAAGGGTTAATCATCGGTCTCGGCCTCGGCATTTCGGTAATCTGGGTTCTCATGCGGCGCAACAACGGTAACGGTGTGGAACCTGCTAGTAGCGAGGAATAGTTTATGTCAAACCATGAACATGATGTAAGTCAGAATAACCCGCCGCCATCAGACCAGATCGAATACGGTGCGGATACTACACTCATCACACGCCGTGAACTCTTGCAAATTTTGCTGGGCGCAGGCGTGTCGATAGTCGGTGCGCTCGCGCTATCCGGCCCACTCACGCCTGTTGTCGAGGAGATCGGACGCTCTATTTCGACCGGCGGCACCAACGAAGAAGAGCCTGGTGTACATCACTGGGGTATGGTGATTGACTTGAACAAGTGCATCGGCTGCGAATACTGCGTGTACGCGTGTCAGGCGACCAATGATGTCACAGATGATATGCGCTGGAACGTTCATCTGGTGGATGAAACACCTACAGGAGACATTTTCCATGTCACACGTCCGTGTTTGCACTGCCAGAATGCGCCCTGTGTGCATGTTTGTCCGGTCAGCGCTACATTCCGCCGCAGCGACGGTCTCATTGTAATGGACTATGACAAATGCATGGGCTGTCGCTATTGTCAGGCCGCCTGCCCATACAGCGCCCGCACCTTTAATTGGGACAATCGCGGCGATGATCCAAATCCATATGCACCCGAATGGGGATCGCCAGAGGTGCCCCGCCGAGCGCGTGGTGTGGTGGAGAAATGCACTTTCTGCATCCACCGCATTGACGCATCATACGAACGTGGACTTACACCCGGTATTGATGCCGATGTCACCCCGGCCTGCGTAAACATTTGCCCGGTTGAGGCGCGTTACTTCGGCGATCTCAACGATCCGAATAGCCCCGCCTCGCGCATCATCGCATCATCGCCAACATTCCGCCTGCGCGATGATCTGGGCACTGAAGCCAGCGTATACTATATTCCACCGGAGGGTCTGGCGATATGATCGGCACACTTTCAAGATTCGTCCGCAACTCACCCGGTTACAGTGCATGGATTGGATTTCTACTCCTGACATTCACGATTGGTGTGATTTCGATCTTAACCATTCTCGTTCAGGGGTTGGGAATCACCAATCTGTCGAATGCGCTGCCCTGGGGCCTTTGGATTACCATTGACCTTTCTGCCATTGCGTTAGGTGCTGGTGCGTTTACGCTATCAGCAGCGGTGTACATCTTCGGCATGAAACAGTACGAATCTGTTGCTCGTGCTGCGGTATTGGTAGGGTTGCTTGGCTATTCCTCTGCGATGATTGCACTTTTCGTGGATATTGGACGGCCGGACCGCTTCTATCATCCGGTCCTGTTCTGGAACATCCACTCAGTTCTTTGGGAAATTACCATGTGTGTGTTGCTCTATAGCACCGTACTCATCATGGAAATCATTCCCATCGTGATCGAAAGCACGCCGCTGCGTGACAACAAGGCGCTGATGAACTTTGCGCATTTCCTACATCGCCTGATGCCATTTGCCGCACTGCTCGGTATGGGACTCTCGCTACTACATCAGTCGTCACTTGGTGCGACATACGGCGTTCTTACCGCACGCCCGGTTTGGTTCTCGCCAAGTGCTCCTGTGTTGTTCATCCTGTCAGCGATCGCCAGTGGGGTCGCATTGACGTTGACAATCACACTCATTACCAGCAGTTTGCAAGGACGACCTCTGATTCCTCCGCGAATCCTCAACAATCTGGCGATCTTCGCAGGCATGATGAGTCTGGCTTATCTCTACCTAAAACTATGGAGTTGGGCCGCCACAAACTACTATAGCCATTCGCCTGCTGTAGAGCATGATCTTGAAATTCTCGTAGAATCAACGCCCTATGGCTTCACATTCTGGTGGTTTGAAATTTTACTTGGCGCACTTGTTCCTGCGGTCATCTTCCTGTGGCCGCGCACGCGACGTAACCGCTATATGCTGATGCTGGCGGGTATCCTATCTGTCACCGGACTCGTGGTCTATCGTTGGAACATGACCCTTTCGGGGTTCGTCGTTCCGCTAGATTGGTCACCCGGTGTCGCCGATGTATTCCCAGTCAACGAGTATACGCCCAATCTCATTGAGTGGGGGGTCGGGTTAGGTGTCATCAGCTATTGGTTGCTGGCATGGAGTCTGGCAGCACGCTTCCTGAATCTATACCCGGAAGCACCACCACTACCGGGAACCAAGCCAGTCGTACCTTCAGGCCATAAACCGGATGTAGACACCAGCGATATGCCGCCTCAGAACGCGCCGTCACCGGTAACATAAGTTAACAAGCATCGAACCATAAACAACGGGTGGCATTTATGCCACTCGTTTTATTTCCATCACATTACTCCCCCCGAAGCGCCTGGGGTATTCAACTGCCCTTGCCCATAGAATTACAGAAGCGTGATATAGTACCTGTTGTATCCTCTCGTCAACTCGCATTCAGGTGTACGTCATCATCTGCCGCCGGGGACACAAGGAGTCGTCCATGCCTAGCTTCCACGAATTAGCAGATCTTCAACGCATTATCTCCGATGTTATGGTCGAAATGCTGATGCTCGATAAAGAGTATCGCTATGCCGATTTAATCTATGGCAATCCTGACAACGAACGAACCGTTAGAGCGACCATGCATTACGTCATGGCACTGCTTGATTATGGATTTTCCCCGAAGGAAGCTGAACTTGAACGGGCTACGGACTGGTTTAATCATAAATTCCCTAAAGAACCCCGTGATCGTGTGGATCCTATCGAAATGAATCGCCTCATGATCATGCTGCATCTACAGCCAGAAAACGAATTCGTCAAGAAACGTCTCGAACGACTGGTGCGACAGGAAGGTAACAACTACTATGACGTACAACCTGGCTGGCCCGAATTCGACACTCTTTGGGCGTTGCAAGCATTCACCCTGGCGCACCGCAAGAATGCGCTTGATGAAGGTCGTATTGTCTCTGCAGATGAAATCGCACGCCGTTTGGACCGTCTATTAGAAACCGACGACCTCAAACGTGATAAAGATATCGCCCTGGCTTTACGAATGCAGTACGAGACATTCGGGCACTTAAAAGAAACCCATATCGAGAAGTTGAACGATCTTCTGAAAGAGTCCGATCTAAATCAGGGCTTATGGGGAATGCGGGAGATGCGCTGGCGTGTAGAAGAAAGCGACTGGTATCGTCCGCTCACGACCGGCAAGAAGATCATGCACAGCGATGTGCGAGACGATCCTACAATTTTCCGTAAGATCATCCTCAGTACATGCATGGTCATCGAAGATCTCTTGCCGCTGATG
>DAOTXA010000384.1:0-2713 GCA_034435595.1 Anaerolineae bacterium
GTCGGCGTCAACGTCGGCGTGATGAAAATCGCCTGTTCGTCCTGCGCACCGAGGTCGTCCACTTCACTATCATCGATAACCACACCTTCGATCACAGCAGGCGGGGTCGGCGTCGCAAAGTCGCCGTCATCGCGTTGAATCTCGACCGTTACACCACGTGCATTCAAATCCTCGCGCAACGTTGGTGCAACCACCTGTTGCATCCCTATAACGATCATGGCGGCTTCTGCCAGCAACACAATTGCCGTAATCGAGTTCGCACGCTGCGACCGCGCCAGATCACGCTCCAACTCAAATTGAGTCGCACGCAACGCAAAACGCGCAGTCACCCACTTCCGCCAGTACCACACAATGCTGACGGCGATAAGGATGTACCAGCCAATTGCTGTTTGTTCAATGAGAAAGACGAGGCCATCCATGTGTCTGCCTGCACCCTTCCATACATTGTCAAGAAATTCGGCACACCTATAGTGCTTTCAGCACGCCTCGAAGCACCGTCGTCAGACGCGGCACAATGACCTTACCTGCTTCCAGCACCTCTTCATGATTAGTGTCGCCATCGGATTCAGTCGTGTCAATAGCAACGTTGGTGATGCCCGAACACGCCATAACGCGCATCCCGGCGTGACGTGCTACGATCACCTCATGCACAGTGGACATGCCAACCGTATCCCCGCCGATAACACGCAGCATCCGAATCTCGGCGGGCGTCTCAAAAGTCGGACCCGACAAACATACGTATACGCCTTCGTGCAGCGTGATGTCGTTCTCCGTGGCAACCTCTCTGGCGATCCGGCGCAATTCGGCATCGTAGCTATGCGTCATACCCAGAAAGCGCGGACCGATAAAATCGTCGTTCGGTCCTATCAGTGGATTGTTACCTACCATGCCTGGTATGTTGATATGATCATTAATCAGCATGATCTCGCCTGCATTGAACGACCGGTTCAGCCCACCTGCCGCATTGGTCAAAATCAACGTGTGGACACCCAGCGCGTGCATAACGCGAATCGGGAACGTGATCTGATCCATCGTATATCCTTCGTAAAAATGGGCGCGTCCCTGCTGGGCGACAACCGGTTTGCCTTCCAACTTGCCCATCACAAGCTGTCCGCTGTGACCGTGAACGGTCGAAACCGGCCAACCGGGGATGTCACCATAGGAGATCGCCGTCTTCTCATCCAGCGTATCTGCCAGACCACCGAGGCCCGATCCCAGCACCATACCGATTTCTGGCGTAATAGCGGCTCGCTCACGAATCACCGCCACCGCAGCGTCAATTGTTTTCTGTGCAACTGCCATAATGACATCTTCCGAATCGATTGAATTGAATAGGTCTGTGCAACATCAATAAAACTGGCTCACATCCTATTAACTTGAAAAATTCGTAAAAAAGTGGAGAATTTACAGGATGTTCGCAGCGCAATTGTTATTTTTACGTTATAATCATCCTACAACAAGATGCAAAATTCCAACCACATTGAAGTTAGGCGCAAGGATCCCACGATGGCGACCCTTCCAGCGGAAGAAGTTGTGACGTATTACGCGAAAGCGTACCAAAAACTGTATAATCGCACCCCGCGTGACCTTGAGGTCTTAAACGATGATTGGGTGATTGTGAACGGTGCGCGGATGCGTGTTTCCGAACTCGAATACCTCACAAACCAGTTACAGCAAGAATATGCTCGCGGTATTGAAGAACGCCGCAGCGTCATCAAACGTCTCGTCAACTGGTTCAAAGGCACGTAGTGATCAGGGCACATAACTGCGTCACTGCCAACACAACACATACCAGGGATAAATGAACACGCGCCACAGGGCGCGTGATTGCATTCTCGTGGACATCATCACACCTATGATGCGCGGCTGTTCTGCGGAATCTTTAGCTTTGCGGCGATGAATTGCTCGTGTGACAGCAGCAGACTCTTCGCAATCCGGCGGATTTCCTCAATTTCTTCTACAGTTGCCATCCCATCAGCAGCAGCGATGTCGAACAACACATGCAGAAAGCGTTCGTGTTCCTGCGGGGTATATGTTTCCAGAAACGAGCGCCGGAGCCGAAATGGGTCCATATTCGCCACTTTTTCAGACACCGCCACCTGCGTGACGAACATCGCTTCCGGCCTGGGCAACTTCCAGTCACGCTGCAAAATCTCTACAATCGTGTTGAACTCTTCCTCGCTAACGCCGTCTTCAAGATGGGCAATTTGCGCCATCATGCCACCCGCCAGACTTAACTTGCGCAGTTTCTCATCGGGGATTTCGAGGTCCGTTTCGCCGACATTAAGTCGTCGCCGCACATCGTAGAACACTTTGTTCTTGACGTAATCGTCAAACCACACCTCTCGATTGGGTGCGTTGCGTGCTGCCGACGAGCGCCGACCCAGCGCCCCAACAACCAACCGCCCCAATCCTCCCGCCAGACTGCGCCCCGATTCCAACGCATCGTTGATTTTGGCCAGCACCGCTTTTTCGTCGTCGCTGACCTCGCCATCAGCGTTAACGACTTCCTTGAGCGCTTTCATCACCAATGCACGATCCGCGCCACCGCGTATGGCTTTCTGCAATTCGTCCACTAACCGCGTCCGTTCCTCCCCGCTGACTGGGGTTTCCAGGTAAATTTCCAACTCTGCCCAGTCAAGCATCGTCATATCGGGCATTGCCAGCATCAAGTCCTTCAAGGCGTTGATCTCTTCATGGGTGACTTCGCCAT
>DAOTXA010000385.1:0-9728 GCA_034435595.1 Anaerolineae bacterium
CATTCGTCAAAGCGATCTTTGAACGTTTCGACCGGTCGGAAGTGATCCTGCGTCGCGTGATGGCCCTGCATCCAGCCTTCCGTCATGTTGTAGCCAAGCTGCCGCGCTACGAAATTCGCCGTCATAAAAGAAATCTTGTTCATCGTGTCCCCTCACAACTAAATAAATTCGTCTCTCGCAGTATAGGCGATCTAACATCGACCGCGCATATCCACATGGGTGCTCAACCAGCCCAGTCAGCGACGGGATCGCGTAGGGTAGGCGACATTCATACACCCGGTACACGCCGCTGAACTGCCCTATGATACGGGGTGTTGTCATGCACAGCTTGCTTCTGTATAGAGAGGAACTCATTATGTTACGACCGAAATGGCTGTTGACCGCGCTCAGTTTTGCCCTTCTTTCGTTTGTGATGGCGTTGCCCGGTCTGGCGCAGGACGATGCGCAAGAGAGTTTTGTGTATCTATTAAACAATATGGCGGGTGAACTAATCCGTGTGGATATGGACGGTACGGTTACGCCTGTTGACCTCGGCCTGTCTCCCGATGCGTTCGCCGGGTTGAACGTAGTCGCCATTGCACCAGATGGGGATCATGCTGCCCTGTGCGCCAACACTGCGGGGCAGAATGCTCCGCCACAATTCAGCGCGAGGGTGCGTGATTTTACGGCTAATGCGACGCTATGGACTGCCGACATTGAGGCGGCGATCAATTGCAGCATTGCCGGATTCAGCGCGGATGGGTCGCTGGTGGCGCTGGCACTGGTCCATCGCTTCCCGATGCCAGATGCGCCCGGTGATGGCCCCACATGGGAACTGCGCGTGGTTGATGCGCTGACCGGGGCACTGGTCGCCTCACTGCCGGGAGATGTCGCGCTCACACAGCAGATCATGCCGGGTGACGACGTTGAGTTCGCGCCGCCACTGCTGCCCATCCTCCGCCAATTTGACGGCGAGCAGGTGATTTTTACGGCTGCACCCTATGCCAGTCATGGATTCGCCCTCGGTGCGTTCGTGTGGGGGCTGGGTGAAGCAGGCATTGTACCCGCCGCCGATCACTGGGGTAATCTGGGCGTGGATGTGCTGGCAGCAACAGGGGAAATTGCCTATCCATTCCTTGATGCCACCCGTCCCGCCGCCGAGCAATTGGGTCCGGCCCCGGTGTTCAACACGGTCATAATCGAAGACGCAACCGGCCCGCGCACAATCTACACGGTGGGCGCAGATTCACAGATTTCCAACACAGTCTTTATCGAAGGTGGGGCGCGACTGGCGGTTCAGGTCAGCGATGCGCTTAGCTTCAATTCGACCGAGCCGTCCGTCACACGCTGGATCGCGCTGGATCGCGCCGGTAACGAGGAGATTCTGATGGAAACGATTTCCTACGCAGAGTTTTTGCCGGCGACCGGGGGATGGGTATCGCTGACCACCGGGAATGCGCCGGGACAGCAGCGTGATTTTACACTGATGTTCGGAAGTGGCACGTCTCGTGAGGTGCTATGGACCGGGCAGGCCGCGAGTGGCGGTAGGTGGCAATTGCTATGGGCGCTGTCAGATACGCCGGATGCGGGCGCAGTGGATTGGCCTGCCTTTGCCGACGCGGGTTAACAGGTCGCTTCTTTGGGGTCATCGGCCTGACGCGAGCGGCAAATCAGACGGTTTGCCGCTTCGATCGTTTCTGTGAATTCGTGTGTATGTCGGGTTGAGATTTCCGGGTAATAGCGCCGTAGCATCCCGATTGCCGTCCACAGCGGGATGCTTGGCCCCACATAGACGATCATCTTGAATTGTGCGGGCGTCAGTTCCAGCAGATTGCGCAGCGCGTCAACCGTGTATGCACCGTATGAAGTATCGGCATCTGCCAGATGAACGATAGCGTCCAGTCGTTCGTTTTGGGCGGCGATCTCCTGTCTGAAGTTCTGCCAGCCCGCGAAGATCATCTGCCAATTCCAGGGGGTGGAAATCTCACAGTAGATGATGTCTTTTTCCGGGTTATGCCACCCGATGTGAACGCTCATGCCGGTTTGCCGTTATGGTGAATGAACAGAATAGATTACAAGATAAACTAATAGCCTTGCTGCAATCAGACTAATGTGCTTTTAGGATGCCGTCAACATACTTATGACCGGTATCATTATATTTCATATCGTCATTTGTACAGAAATGTGACAAAATCCTCGTATTATCCGGTAATTCCGATCATTTAAAAGGAATTTTTCGTGGGGAACACACTTTTGCTTGCGATTGCAGGTATCTTTATTCTTTTCGCGTTTGCGGCAATACTGGGCATCATCTTTTTCAGCGATAGCAACGATGGCGCGGGCGACGAATAGATAACGCGCTGCGACCTTTTGACTGGCTGCTGCTAACTCTGTGCGGCTAAAAAAGGTGGAATTTACTTGTAATGCCGATGCAAAGGATACAAGCCACCCTTTGATAGGTGACCTGTATCCACAGACCTAATCCCACTCGCGCTGATCGACCACAGTGCGATCATCAGGATTGATCGTCCCTGAATCTACAATGACGACCTCGTCAATGCGCAGACGTGCCGCTTGCTGCGCGAGGAACTTGATTTGATCCCCGATCCCGTCGCCGTCCTCGCCCGGTTGCATCTCAATGTTGACGGTCAGCACGTCATTATTGTCAGGGCGCGTAATTACCGCTTGAATGTGCTTGATCTGCGGGAAAAACGCCTTTGCGCGTTGCAGCGTATCGGGGTGCAGGAACATGCCGCGCACTTTGATCGAGCCGCCACTGCGTCCGTAAAGGCCCAATAATTGCTGTGCCCCGTTCGTCATGGGGTCGGGGTCGGCGGCAAGTGCGCCGAGGTCGCCTGTTCCAAAGCGTACCAGCGGATAGCCCTTGTTGAAGCTCGTCACCACGACTTCGCCCGTACCTCCCGGTTCCAGCGGTTGACCGCTTTCCGGGTCCACAATTTCGACGTACAGCGTATCCAGCAGCGCGAAGCCCTCTAACCCTTCCATCGTGTAGCCGACGAGTCCGAGGTCTGCCGTACCATAGGCCGAAGTCGTCTTCATGCCATATTCGCCCTCAAAGCGACCGCGCTGCATCATCGTATACGGTTCCGCACTGAACAGAGCCTTTTTGATCGGCACATCGTCTTTGGGGATGCCCATCGCTTCCATGCGGTCGAGAATCGTCATCAGGTACGAGGGCTGACCGACAAACCCGGTCGCGTTGAGTTTGATCGCGATCTCGATTTGATAATCGGTGTTGCCCGGTCCGGTGGGGATGACCGTCGCGCCGACGGCGACCAGTGCTTCATCGAGTAACAATCCGGCGGGGACGAGATGGTACATGAACGTGTTCAACACACGATCTCCACGCCCGAAACCGACGTATTTAAACGGCGCGAGCAGACCGTCTCCCGCGTCGGGATTGGGCGGCTGCGGGTCGAAAATTGGCCCCGGCGAGACATAAATGCGCGGCAGATCGTCGGGATCGACTGTCAAAAATCCCCCGAATGGCGGGTTATCAGCATGAAGTTGGTTGAGCGCGTCCTTGCTCGTTACTGGGATTTTCGGCAGATCAGCGGCGGATTGTACGTCCGCCGGAGAAACGCCCGCACCATCCATGATGGATTTCACGGCGTATTGGTTTGTTCGTAGGGGCACGCGAACCAGAGATTCGTCCATGCCGTGCCGCTACATCATTTTGCGTGGAGTGTACAGCCAAAGCATGAGAACCCGAAAAGAAGCCATCTTTTGATCTCCCAACCCGTCTATAAGAAGGCGCTTACATCCTGTAAACACAATGTCGCGTGCGCGGGATTTCTGATAAAGCCCGGTTTCTATCTACGGGGAAGCTGCGGGTAAGCTACAGGGAAGGGAGGGGAGATCGAGCGGAGAACCGTAGGTTCAACGAGAATAACGTCAAGACTCAATCATCTGCACAACCCCGCCGACTCGCGTACAATGAACGTATACTAATCATTGAACCTGGGAGGCTCCGATGGCGTATCATCCCATGCAACTCGCTGATGCATTTATCAAAGCCGGGGAACTGGAAGACGCGCTTGACGCACTGGATACCGCACTGGAAAACGATCCTACAGACGAGTCGGCACACCGGCTGCGGGCGGGGGTGCTGGCGCGTTTGCCGGGGGACGATCACCGGGCGCGGGCGCTGGATGATCTGCGGGCGTTAAGCGCTCCCGACGCGGATGATGCCCTGCTTGAATCACGTTTGGCGCAGGAAAACGGCGACCTCAATGCGGCGATTGCGGCGGTCGAAAATGCCCTCACTCGCTACCCGGTTGACCCGCGATTGACCGAACGCCTGCTCGGTCTGCTGCGCGTATCCGGCGACACCTCACGGGCGAACGCAGTCCTTTCCACGCTGCCGGATGACGATTGGCGCTGGCGAGCGTGGGCGGGTGACATCGCCGCCGACAATCGTAACTATGCCGCCGCTATCACAGCCTATACCGCCGCCATTGATTTGATCGCCGCTAAATACCCGCTGCCGACGAGCACAGCTTCTGTGGTGCTGGACGCCGGGGTGAGCGATGCCGCAGCCCTGACCGTCGCCGGGAGCGTGGCGCGTCTGGTGTTAAGTCGGGCGCATATGTACCGGCAATCCGGCAATCTATCCGCCGCCGGGGATGAGTATGCACAGGCCGCTATCATGCTGCCAGATGACCCCGCGATTCCGTTTTATCAGGGGATCATCACCGCGCTGAACGGCGACACAGATGCGGCGGTTAATCTATGTCGCGCCGCGCTGGATGCGGCGTCAACGGTGGTGGCAGATCATTTGCGCGATGAACTGGCGTCTGATGCGCGGCTGGATACGGTTCTAACACGGTTAGAAAATTAGCTTCTGTTATATAACAGCGGACAGCAAGAATACGGCTCACCCGTGCCTTCATCATAATAATGAGAGTTGTGCTTCTTCGCGCCTGCAAGTGCTAAAATCGCTACACTATGTTTTGTGAACACCTACCGGATTCTTCGTATCCGTTCGTAAGCGTGATGGCTATTGTCTATTCGTTCATCCCTACTGTCATCACGTACTGATCTATTAAAGTGTGGTGCTTGAATAAAACTCATCTCACCAATGTTGGCTGTGTACCTTGCGATGACGCGTTCGGTGCGTAAAATAGGACAACCCGCTACCTGATGCCGGACGACGTTCCGGCGTGGCGGGACGGCATCAGGGAGAACATTTTTTCATGGCGGATGGCCTATTCGACAATCGTTACCGGTATGACTTTATCTACCCGCGTGGACGCAGCGGAGAGACGTTGCGTGCTACCGACCCGGAGGCAGGCGACCGCCCGGTCGTCATCAAGCGCCCTGCACCCAACGACGCGCCGCCTATCCGCGCCGGGCAGGAAGTCAGCATTCTCAATGAGCGCAAGGCCCTCACCCGCCTCGCAGGACACCCGGTTTTAACCGAACTCCTCGGCGACGGGCAATTTGTCACCGGGGGAACCACGCAACAATATATTGTTATGGAACGCGCCGAGGGCAGAATTGTTGCCGATATGGTGCGCGAACTCACCCGCGAAGGCGAGCGTCTGCCACATCTGGAAATGCTGATGGTGGTCGACTCGCTGCTCGATCTGCTGATCTTTGCCCATGCGCGAGATATTGTCTACAACGATGTGGACGCCAAGCATCTGTTCTGGGACCGCGAACGCTACCGCCTCAAGGTCATTGACTGGGGCAACGCCGTATTTTTAGAAGGCGACGAGGTCACGCCGCAGGGCATCAGCCGCCAGAGCGACGTGTACCAGGTGGGTGAACTGCTGTTTTTCATCCTCAGCGGCGGTGGACGCGCTGAAGTTCCCCGTGACGCGGGCGACGACTTCATGCTCAACTTCGGCGATGATACCGAACGGGTTGCGCCGCGCTTGCAGTCAATTGTCAGCCGCGCCGTACATCCGAACACGAAATTCCGCTATGCAAGCCTGAACGCCCTGCGCGATGAACTCGCCAAATATCGCCAGCCCTTCGAGCGTGAGCGCGACGGAACCATCACCCGCGTGCGTGAAAATTTGCGCCGCACGCTGAGCAAAAACGAATTGCGCGGCCTGATGGGAACGTTAGAGCCGGTCCTGGCCCGTGACCCCGGTCACCCGGAACTGCGCGAACTGCGTAACGAGATCGCCGACCGCCTGCGCGACCTCGATGTCAGCGCCGATCTGGACGCGGTGCGCATCTATATGGAGGGTGGCAACTGGTCAAAGGCACTCGATCTGCTGCGCGAACTGCGCGAAAAAGCCGGGGCCGGGACCACCGGAACCGTCCGTCTTTTACTGGAATTTTGCACATTATTAGACGAAGCCAGTATTCAACCGCCGCCCCCCGCCATTCTGGATGCGGTCAGCCTCATCTTCGAGGATCATCCTGCACAGGCGGCAAGCGTGCTGCTGACAACCGAAACGCCGGATGGCAAAATCCGCCGTTTGCAGTGGTTATTATCCGAGCGCATTTCGTCCGCCGCGCCAGAAGTGATCCTGCTGCGGCCCAATCTGTACCGTCTGGGCATGGCGATGTCTGCATTGGGCAGCGAAGAAAGCCTGCGCGAAATGCAGAACGCCGAGGGCTTCCGGCAATCGCAGGCGATGCTGGATGAGGTCAATAGTCTGCTTGACGATATGCCGGGTACGCGCACGACCGATCTCGCACAACTGCTGGATGGCTACCGGACGGTGGTCGAACGGCTGAACACGATGGTCAAGGTGCTGGCGACAGTCGCCGCGCAGAACGCGCTGTCTAACCGCAAGCTGCCGCTCAATTCGCTGGATCGTGCTTTGATCGCGGCGATGAATCTGGCGGATAATATGCACGTCATCGGCAAGCAGGCTGCCCGCAGTCCGCGTGATGCGATGGTCGCGCTGGATAGCAGCCGCGCCATCGACCCGACTAACGCGCTGTGGGATCATATCGGGCGCATGTTGAACGGCCTCTACGAACTATTGCAAAGCTACCAGACCTATGTGCCATCTGCCGATGGTTCTGACGTAGACCAGTGGCTTGTCGCCGCCCACGCAGATCTATCGCCTTTCCGCGAGCGGCTGAACGATAATTTGTTGGATGAGATGGTCGAAGGGTTGGCTATAGCCCGCGACCGCTGGCGCGAATATGCCGCCGTCTCGATTCAGGGTGGGCGGGCGCTGGCAGTCGGTGCGTTGGATGCGTCGGTTGCGGCGATCAATACGCTCAGTCCCACGCTGGCGGCATGGCTGGGTCAGTTGCGCACTGTGGTCGAAGGTGCGAGCTATGTAGAGCGTCACGCCATTCACGGCGGTTTAGGGCGTGCCCTCGCCGATGGCTGGGCATCGTTTGATCGCGGGCGCTTGCAGGAAGCCGAAAGATTGGGCCAGCAGGCGCTCGATATCGCCCGCAACGAGGGTGAACAATATGCGGCGCGGCGTCTGCTGCGCATTTCGTCGGCGGCGCGTGAATGGGTAGAGCGTAATGGCGCACTCAGCGAAGAGCGTACACAGGCTTTGCTGGATACGCTTGAGGGGCTGTATACCGCTGACGAGAACCACATTCGCCACGACTTCGCCGCGCAGATGCCCTCGCGTGAGACGTATCTAAAGGCCATGCAGCGCGGTATTGTGGAACGCTATAGCCGCACTGCCACCGCTGCGCTGCGCGTGTTCTTCCTTGACGCCTTGATGCGCGGAACGCTGGAAGCGCATGACGGGAATCTGTCTGACGCGGGATTCTGGCGTGAGGTCGCCGCCCGCACCCTGACCGGCACCACCGACGGCGACGATCTTGGCGGACGGCATCCGGCGACACGCGCACTGGACGAGTTTATTCAGCGCCGCGAAGACCTGAACGCCGCGACCGATTTGCTGAACCGTATTGACGGCCCTGCCGCGGTCGAATCGCTGGAAAACAGCCGTCGCCAGTTGGAAGATAATCCGCAGGCGCGGCTGCTTGGCGCGGCGATTCAAAGCCTGCGCGAAGTCGAATTAGGGCTGCGAGACTGGGCAGATGGCGAGTTCCGCACTGCCGGGATCAAGCTGGAAAACGCGCTTAAAGCGATTGACGATGCCAACCAATCCGCCGGGATTGACGCACAGGTCTATCGTGAATGGCTGGAAATGCTGAATCAGAGCGCCGCTGACTTGCATACAACTGCCCGCAACATGCGGCAGATTGTCGAGCGTCGTGGATCAGAGCCGGACCCCGCCGTCCGTGACGCGCACCATAAACTCGCTGATGAGACGGAGAGCCTGCTCGGTTCGATGATTGCGGCGACACTGGTCAACTGGCGCGATACCTATGAGGATTTCCTGGGCGTTTACACCGACCAGAACATCCGCCGCAGCGGGCGACTCGGTCGCCTGAACGAACTGTTTAAGGCCATGTTCATCGACCGCCACCCGGCGTATCCGCTGTACCGCCACTGGTACGATGTGACCGAGAATTCGCCAGAGTTCCCCGCACCGCCGACCGATCAACCGACGCCGACCATCTCCGAAGCCGACGTAGACGAGGCGAGCGCACCCTTCGCCGGAACGCGCTACGATGACGAAGCGCCACCAGAGGTGCGCCGTCTGCCGCTGGGCCTGCTGTTCGCGGCGATAGCGGTGCTGATTCTGGTCGTAACGGCGATTGCCGCTGTGTTGGTTTTGCCCGGATTAAACGAAGGGGACGACACTCCGCCCCCAACGGCGACCGGGGCGATTGCAGGCGGCGCGGTTGATTCTACGCCGGGTGCGAATGCAGTTGCGGGTGCGGCGACCAATACGCCGACCATCGTGCTGCCGACATCCACCAATACGCCGCAGCCGACATCCACATTGACCGGCACGCCCACGCAAACGTTCACGCCGGAACCGCCGACTGCCACATCAACTGTCACCAGCACGCCCACGCCGACCGTCACGCCGACACCGACGATTCCACCGGGCGGGTATGTGGGCGAGACAGATTTGTTATCGCGTCTGGCAGGGGCAGAATCCTACCCGTGGGAAACGGAACTCTTCGCGCCCGACATCAACGGTGAATTCTGGCGCTTTGGCGTCGGGGATACCATCGAAGGGAACGAACTGATAGTCACCTTCCCGGCGGACCTGATGGAAACGCTATACGGCAACGATGCTGCGTCCCGTGTGCGTCGCAGTGAGGTCGTGCTGAACGTCGAGACGTACAATCCGGCGCTGCTGGATGGCGACGACGCCTTCTACGGCATTCTGCTACAAAGCACCGACGACGCCAGCCTCACCGCCGGACTTTACGTGCAAATCACCGGGCAGAATAGTGTCTCGCTGTGGCTGCGTTCGGGGACCGGGCTGGAATTCTTCCGCAGTTTCTCCGTCAACAGTTTTGACGCTCGCATCCGGTTGGAACGCGACCCGGTCAGTGGGGAAGTGGCAGCGTTCTATAACAACAGTCTGGTCGGTGCGCCGTTGCCCTTTGTCGCGCCGGACGCGGGCGCACAACCACTGCTGTTCGTGCATCCCGGCGTCATCGTCAGCGTCAGCGAATGGACCGCCGGGTTGCGGTAGCGAAACACTTGAGCGTGTTCGGCCCCTTGCGGTGGGCCTGTCTTCTTTTCGTATAAGTTGGTACATGGTATGGCATTTTACCGCCAACTGTATAGAAACATTGATTCTCATTTTTCTCTACCAACAACACCGGCTATGAATCAAAACGCCCTGACCGATGTCAGGGCGGTGAAGTCATTATTTTGTTTGGTGCGTGCGCCGGAATTAGCGGCGGTTGCGGCGGGTCGG
>DAOTXA010000386.1:0-11254 GCA_034435595.1 Anaerolineae bacterium
ATCCATCTTGGGTATCATGCTGCGCTGGTTGCAGCGATGGCAAATGCAGTCGGTGATCTGTATTTTTTCCGCCTCGAGTTTCAGGCGTCGATCACGTTATTCTGGATGACTGTAACGCTTTCGCTCGCCAGTTCAAGACTTGTGTTACTTCGACAGGCGACAGATGAATCGAGTGTTGTCAAACCTACCAACATCGTCTAGACTATTTTCGCTACATGAGCAACCACATTAAGCTTTCCGCTCCATGCAGGCGCTCATGCTGCAATGGGGCAAACCCGTGGAAAGGGGAATAATACCGAATGAAGCGACCGTATGAACTCGCACTCGTTGTTCGTGTCGACTCAAATGAAGAAGTCATGAATGATGCAGTAGATCAGGTCAAAGACTGGATCGAAGTGGATGACAGTGGCACGGTAACCAAAATCGATCGTTGGGGACGTAAACGCCTCGCCTATGAAATCGATCGCCAACGTGAAGGCTACTATGTCATTATGGAGGCGATGATTGAGACAGAGGCACTTCCTGAACTCGAGCGAAATCTGAAGTTGTCGTCCAGTTATCTGCGATACTTGATCGTTCGGCCTGAATAACGGATCACCTATCTTTTCTACATCTGTTAAGCGTTTTGTCGTAATCTGAGGGTTGTCATTATGGGTCGTGGGCTGAACAAGGTCATGATTATTGGCTATGTCGGACGAGAACCGGAAATGCGGTACACCCCGAGTGGGAGGCCAGTTACGAGTTTTAGTGTGGCAACCAGCCGTAGTTGGACCTCTGCCGAGGGCGAACGTCGCGAGGAAACTGAATGGTTCAATGTTGTTGCCTGGGGGAGTCTGGCTGAAATTTGCAAGGCACACCTCAGCAAAGGACAACAAGTCTATGTTGAAGGGCGTTTGCAGACTCGGGGATGGGAAGACGACAGTGGTAAACGCCATTTTCGGACCGAGCTTGTCGCCAATGAGATGATCCTCCTTGGTGATCGCCGTCAAGGATCATATGGTGAATCTGATTATGATGATGACAGCAATGACTATGCGTTTTAAGTTGCGGTTACGTTGTGTCTGTAACTGCCTCAAATGACTGAATCTGGAGAGCATCGTGAGCAACGATTCGAACGAAAAGAAACAAAACAAATCTGAGGGTCGCGAACAGCGTTCTCAGTCTTCTTCATCAGGGCGTCCGCCGCGCCGTGGGGGTGGTGGGCGTGGTCGCCGCCGTCGCCAGAATAGCTACTGCCCGCAGGGTAAGTGCTATGACTATAAAGATTATGAGGGGCTTCGCCGTCATCTAAGCGAAACCGGCAAAATTAAGCCGCGTCGTCAAACTGGCAATTGTTCACGTTGTCAGCGCGAATTGGCTCGTGAGGTAAAGCGTGCGCGTCATCTAGCGCTGCTGCCGTTTGCCTCTGGCGTGGAATAACGGTCGGGCCGTTACTTGAACATTGTTGAAGGGCATAGTTGTGACAACTATGCCCTGATTATGTCACCGGGAGAAGGCGTCGAAAATGTCAAAAAAAAGCCAGACAACAGGTCTGCCAAAAACCTCAAAAAAGAAATCCGTTGTTGCGGAAGGTAATGTTAAACGCGAGCATCGTTCGCGAGCAGAACGTGAAGCTGAGATTCAACGATATGTGGTCTGGGGTGTTGGTGGTGCGGTTGGACTTATTCTGATTATCCTGCTAATTGCGGTTGTGTTTGATCAGGTGGTAAATCCGTCACGTACCGTCGCAACGGTCAATGACGAGAGCATTAGCATAGGTGAATTTGAGCAGCGCGTGCGATTGGAGCGTGTGATTGCCAATCGTCAGATTAATGACGGCATCAATGATGTCATCGCGCTAGGATTTACCGCAGATCCGAATGAAGCGCTGGGTCAGTTGATCCAGTTCGATCCGGCATTCAGTCGTTTGTGGGACGAAGTTAACGTGCCTGATCAACTTGGCTTACGTGTGTTGAATCAGATGACCGATGAGGTTTTGATTCGCGCAGAAGCTGAAGCACGTGGAATCACAGTAACGGAAGAAGATATTCTTGCTGAAGTAGATGCGCTCTTTGGGTTTGATCGTGACGCGGTATTGGCGTTACAGTCTGAAGAAACCCCGGAACCGGAGCCAACGCCGACCATAACGCCGACACCGTTTGTATCACCGACACCCTCGCCAGAGCCGACTGTAACGCCGACGCCGGAGGTCGAGCCGACAATGACCTCTACACCGTTCCCGACTGTAGCGCCATCGGCTACGCCTAGTGCTGACGAACGGTTAGAAAGTCAGGCGGATCAAAAGGATGCACTCTACAGCGCTATCCGTCAGGAAACCGGCTTGAGTAATGACGCAATTGACAGCTATTTTAGAACGCAGGCGCTTCGCACTAAATTGTCGGAAGCTGTTTCGGAAGTCGGCGAAACAGGCGTTTATGCTGATTCTCGCCATATTCTGGTTAATACTGAGGAAGAGGCGCAGGATGTGCTGGATGCATTGAATACTGGTGAGTCGTTTGCCAGTTTGGCCCGTGCCGTTTCTCAGGATAATGGCGGCGGGCAAGGCGGTGGTTCTGCCGCCCGTGGTGGTGAGCTTGGTTGGGCTTATGTTGAAAACTACGTTGGCCCGTTTAAGGATGCGGTGATTGCTGCGCAGATCGGTGAAATTGTTGGACCAGTCGAAACAGATTTTGGTTTCCATATCATCCAAGTTCGTGCGCGTGAAGAACGTGATTTGACGGATGCGCAGATAAATGCGGCACAATCTCAGGTATTTCAAACCTGGTTGGAGGAGTTTAGGGATGCTGAGGATAACGAGATTGAGACTAATTCAATCTGGGCAGATAACGTTCCCGACGATCCGGCCTTTTTCTATATTCCTCGCTAATTGATGAGTGTAGTGGTGGGACTTGTGTAGACAGATAAGTTCCACCACTGGTCCTAAAAGTGCGGATACCCGTGTTGTCTCATCAATGATGCTTCGTTTATAATGCCTCCAATGAAACAAAAACATATTCTTCGACTTGAATCGCAGTTAGAACAACTTGTGGAGAGTGCATTCGCAAATCTCTTCAACAAGCGTATTCGTGCGCGTGATCTGGCTCTGGAGTTGGCACGAGCGATGGAATCTGGCGTGACTTCATCATCATCGGGTGACACCCGTTCTCTAGCGCCAGATCAGTACGTTATTCACTTACATTCAGAAGTTCATCAAAGACTACTTGCTAAAGAACCGCGTCTGGCAACAATTCTAAGTGGACATCTGGTCGAGATGGCGACTTTTCTTGGCTTCCAGTTGGCAAAGATTCCATCTGTAAAACTCGTGGTCGCAAATGATTTGGTTGTCGGCAAGGTGGTTGTGACCGTGGCACACTCGGAACGTTCGCCAAATAGTACACTGGCGATGGAGCGTGTGGAGATCGCCGATGCTTCACCGGAAAGTGCCCCAGAGACATCTGTGGCGCAATTAATCATTGGTGATGGCAAAATTGTTTCTTTGCAGGCTGAAGTTGTGAATGTAGGACGTGATCGAGAGAATCATATCGTATTGGAAGACCCGTATGTTTCGCGACATCATATGCAGCTTCGCTTGCGTGAGGGAGGCTATCTGTTGTTTGATGTAAACAGCCATGCGGGGACATTTGTCAATAATGTGCGTGTGCGCGAGCATCGTTTACAATCCGGTGATGTGATCTATATCGGCAAGACCCAAATTCTGTACTTGGAAGAGCCATCTGAAAATGGAGACGAGATCAACCAAACGCAAGCCCTTGATCCATATGAATGAGAGGCTTCAATATGCAGGTTGAGTTTATCCTTCTTATTTTGAGGGGGCTGTCTGCACTGGCACTTCTTGGATTTCTTTCCTTTATTTTCGTGACAATCTGGCGAGACTATGCACGATCTGTGCAACAGGCAGACGCGAACCGTCGTGTTTATGGGCATTTAGTTTCAGTTCATGATATTGATGGTGCTCTCGTTCCTGATGGTGAAACGTATCCGTTGATACCTTTGACGAGCCTTGGGCGATTGCCGACAAACATGATTGTGATCGAAGACAACTATGCCAGTGGAGAACATGCGGTTGTCGCGTTGCGCGAGGGGCAATGGTGGCTCGAAGATCAGCAGAGTCGAAATGGTACGATGCTAAACGAGATGCTAATTTCTCAACCAGTAGTCATGACGGATGGCGATGTAATTGGGATTGGTCGACGGCGGTTTCGAGTCGATCTGGATCGTCCGACACTACGCAAGCGACCAAGAGTGACAACGATAGACTGAGTCTTTTCCATATGAGGGCTTTGGGTTATTCTCTGAGCGTGACACAATTCAGGAGAAACATATCTGCTATGTCTGAAGACGTGAAAATTGCAGTAATAGGTGGTTCTGGTTTGTATAATATGCCAGAGATCACAGAAAAGACCACCGTTGATGTCGATACCCCATTTGGCAAACCGAGTGCTAATATCGTAATCGGAACATTGAGTGGAAAGCGTGTAGCTTTTTTACCTCGGCACGGTAACGGGCATGTTTATTCCCCGACAGAAGTGCCATACCGTGCGAATATTTATGCTTTGAAAACGCTAGGCGTGCGTTTCATTATTGCTGTAAGCGCTTGTGGTTCATTGCGCGAGGAACTCGCCCCTGAGCACATTGTGATCCCCGATCAACTATTTGATAATACCCGTGCCCAGCGTGATCGGACATTTTTCGAAGATGGATTGGTTGCACATGTTTCAGTTGCAGATCCATTTTGCGCTCACCTGAGTGATTGCCTATATGCTGCCGTTGATGAAGTAGATGGTGGGGTTGTTCATCGTGGGGGGACCTTTGTCACGATTGAAGGTCCACGCTTTAGCACTAAAGGTGAAAGCAGAATTTTCCGTCAATTAGGCTGCGATATCATCGGTATGACAACTAGCCCAGAAGCGTATCTGGCGCGTGAGGCTGAAATATCCTATGCAGTGATGGCCCATGTAACCGATTATGATGTGTGGCATGAAACAGAAGAACCTGTCACGGTTGACATGGTCATGAGCACGATAAGAAAGAATGTGCATGTTGCTCAGGCAGCCGTTGCGAACGCAATCCGGTCCTTGGACGAAAGCGTTGTCACGGAAGCGCATACTGCGCTTGACTCTGCTATTACTACGTCGCGTGATGCGATCATGGACGATGCGAAAGTACGTTTGCGCCCGATCATTGCGCGTAGCTTGAAACTAGAGTAGTTAGTCATGAAAATATTGCAGGGGCATCCTTGACGCGAAAAGTAGAAGTGTCGGTTCGTCGCGAGTCGTTTTCGCACCCTGATCGAAGCCTGTTGGCAATTACGGGCGTATTTTTATTTGTCAACTTTTTCGCGCTTTCGATTATTATCCCAGATGAACTTGCAACGCATTGGGTCGCTTTTATAGTGTGGGGAGTTGCCGCAATTGGTGGGACGGCAGTGCTTGATCGTATGTTGCCAGATCGCGATAAGTGGCTATTTCCACTCATTATGTTTTCGGTCGGATGGGGATTAGTCATTATTGATCGTCTTTTTCCCGGATTTGCTCAACGTCAAACTGTCTGGTTGGCGTTGTCGGTTCCTGTGATGCTAGGCAGTGCTGTTTTGCCCAATCTATTGTACTGGCTGCGCAATTACCGGTATTTGTGGTTGATGGGCGGTCTAATTTTATTAGCTTCAACCATTCTTTTTGGGCGTAATCCTTCGGGAATTAGTAGTGCACCGCAACTGTGGCTTGGTGTTGGTCAGGTAAACTTTCAACCCTCAGAACTGTTGAAGATCATTCTGGTTGCGTTTCTGGCTAGCTATCTAGCAGAGCAGTATCCTGCACTCCGTGCGGAGGGCGTGGTTTCGCGGGACAAGTTGCTGGCGTTTTCTCCGCGTGTGCTGGGTCCTGTTATGCTCATGTGGGGGTTGTCGATTGTCATGCTGATCTGGCAGCGTGATCTTGGTGCAGCAACCCTGTTTTTCCTTGTGTTTATGATTTTGCTTTATCTAGCGAGTGGGAATCGAGTAATTGTTTTTGGTGGGCTTTCTCTAGTCGTGATTGCCGGAATTTTGGCATACATATTGATTCCATTGGTACGGTTACGAATCGATATTTGGTTAAATCCCTGGGCGGATGCGCAAGGGGATGCCTTTCAACTTGTACAAAGTTTGCAGGCATTTGCTGCTGGAGGCATTGTTGGACAAGGTGTTGGGCAAGGTTCACCATACCTTGTTCCGGTGCCCCATTCTGATTTCGTTTTTGCTGCGTTAGCTGAAGAGTGGGGCTTGTTAGGCGTTGTTACCATATTGGTTGTAATGGCCTTGATTGTGATGCGCGGGTTTCAGATCGCGTTACAGCAGCAACAGAGAATGTTTCATGCACTTCTTGCTGTTGGCTTCACTTCGATGATTGCTGTGCAGGGTATTTTGATCATGGGAGGGGTACTTGGCCTATTACCGTTGACGGGTGTTCCGCTGCCATTCTTAAGTTACGGGGGCAGTTCATTGCTGATGAGTTTTGTGATGGTTGGATTGTTACTTCGACTATCTGACGATACGGTGATCGGAATCTGATATGCTATTTGCAGGAGAAACACAGCGGCTGTTGACGCTACTTCTCTTTTCGTTTATTGCGATTTTTTCGATGGCAGCATTTAGAGCTGTGTTCGGGCCGGACACGATTTTACAACGTGATGACAATGGCCGTCTGGTTGAAGCTGAGGCGGGCGTAATTCGTGGGGAATTATTCGATCGTAACCACATACTTCTTGCTGAGTCGATTCGTAATCCTGATCGAACAGTTTCACGCAATTATCTTTATCCTGAATTTGATGGCACTCTTGGTTATTACAGTTTGGTCTATGGGGTGGAGGGTGTCGAAGCTGCCTATGATGATTTGCTACGTAATGAAGACCTTGTAGAAGGTTGGACGACTTACTTGCGTGAAGAGATTATGCATATCCCACGACAGGGCTACGATCTGCAATTGACGTTTGACATGCGTGTACAGAACGTTGCCGCTTCATCATTGGATGGAAGGATGGGAGCTGTCGTCGTATTATCTGTTCCTGATGGTGAAATTGTGGCAATGGTAAGCCGACCGGCGTATGATCCAAATCAATTAGATGAAACATGGGATGAGTTGGTTGATGATCCCGGCACACCATTTTTTGATCGAGCTTTACAGGGGGATTATCAACCCGGATCGCTTTTCCACATGCCGCTGATGTTGCAAGCATATGCGAATGCGTTTTCTACCGATGTAGAATTACAGGGCGGTGCTGATGCGATCGAACTCGATGATTTGACACTTCGTTGTGTGCATATGCCCACTAACGATACACTGTCCCTCGAAGAAGCGTTTCTATATGGTTGTCCATCTAATTTCGTGCAACTTGTGGACGATGTGTCGCTCTCACGGGCCGCAACAGGTATCAATCGCTTTTACAGTTCGGTGCTTGATGTTTTACCGGATGGTTATTTCGCTCTTATAGATGCGGGAACAAGTGTTGTTGCGGGTATTGATGTTGATGAATTTTCGCTGGAAGATTTGCTGGGGCAGGGGAAAATTGTACTTTCACCGCTTTCCGTAGCTATAATCTCTGCGGCGATTGCCAATGACGGTAATGGTCCACAACCTTTTTTATTGCTTGCCACTCGAAAGATGTCTGATGCTCCGTGGGTGGATTTTGATCGGAATTCTTCTGAAATTCCGGTAACAACAGCAGAAAATGCTGCGATTCTACGCAATTTAATGATAGCATCAGTTAATGAAGGTGGATCGACTGCTGCTCGGCGTCCTGATTTAGACATAGGCGGTCAGAGTGCGCTTGCCATTGTTGGCAACAATCGTACAGTGGCCTGGTTCACTGGCTTTATTGTCGGTGAAGGACGCGAAGGATTTTCAATTGCAGTCGTGCTTGAAAATACCAACGATCCTGAGCAAGTAGCCTACATGGGGGGTAAGATCCTTCAGGCTGCCGTTCAGTCCCTATCTGCAGCAGAATGAGATGGACCATGAGCAACGAATCGTCTGTAGTTGCCGAATTCTTGGAAGCATGGGAAGAGGTTACCGCTTTTTATCAAGGCAACCGTGATTCCATTCCCGACTCGGCAGTGCTGTATACTTGTATTGTCTTTGTTGAGTACTTGCATGATTTGATTCATGCGCCGGATGTTGACGAGGAAACTCGCCGTCATGCGGTGCATTTGAAAGCGACTGTGCGCCTCGTTTTGCTGGAAATACTGCGGGCGGAATATGGTAGCCCTGAGGCTGGCGCAATTTAACCACCTTCCCAAAGACGTTCGCGTAATCCTAATTTCTTCATCCATTTCGCTCGTTTGCTGCCGGTATGTACCCACCACGAACTGAGTTTCCCCTCAAAAGATGCGGTGCTTAAAGCATCCAGAAAGTCTTCCGGGTCATGCTTGAATGATCGCATCAACGTAAGTGCAGTTCCATATTCAGGTCTTGTGTGTGAGTCAGACCCGGCAGTGCCTGATTTATTGTGCTTTTCTGCATAACGTTTCGCTTTCCGGTTGTCGCCTTCAAACAAACAGCGTGCATTGTAGACTTCGATAGCGTCTACGAGTTCGACAATTTGATCGAGTTCGTCTTCTTGCCATGCACCTTTTCGGAAGCGATCGAAAGGATGAGATACGCTGATCACCGCGCCTTGATTGCGCAAGCGTTTGATGGTTTCTTTAGGCGATAACCCAGCAGGAACCGTTTCCTTGACAAAGTACGCAAGGATTTCGCCCTGCGTGGTCATGATCTCTTCACCGGGAATGACGAGTTCTGGAGCGATTTGATGCAGTTCAAGTGCGCCATCGGCGGTGTTGTGATCTGTGATAGCGATACGGTCGATGTTCTGTTTTTCGCACAGTTCGATGATCGTGTCGAAACGAATGATGCAATCTTTGGACCAAAGTGTATGGTTGTGTAGGTCAACGCGAAGCTTATTGCTCATTATGCATTCTTAACCTGTATATCGTGGATCGAACGATTTTCAAGATTGGCAATTTCTGTCTCAAGCTCTGACGTAAAGAGGCGTTTACGGAAAATAAAGGCTACACCCATTCCTGCAAGAACCCGAAACCATTTATGGAAGAATCCCTGCATAAGTGCGGCGGCCCCTGCAACTGCCGGTGTAAGCTCTGGGTGGAGTGGGGCGACGAGTTCATTTAGCAGCAATAGATTCGATACTTCAGTCACGCCCGCTCCGTTGGGCACGAAACTTAGCGCACCTACCGCAGACGCTACACCTACGATCAACGCTAGTTGCGCGATAAGGGTCGGTGTGATTTCCAGTCCAAATCCCCACAGAATCAGGATAAATCCTATGGTACTAGAAGCATACACGCCCAGACCCATCATGGTAGTGGGAATGACATGGCGTAACTTGAACACAGTTTGACTGCTCTCGTAGAATTCTGTCAGCGCGTTTTGCAGTCGTCGAATCAGTGGAATTCTGCCAAGGATGTTCAGGAACAGGTAAGCAAGCGGGGTGATTTGAACAACGACTAATCCCCCGATAAGCAGCGCTGCCGAGCTAAATATAATCCCCTGTATAACTTCAAGCGTGAGCGGTGCAGGCAGGTTTTCAAGGTGCAGCATGTTCTCAGCTATGAGCAAGGTAATGGTTAGCGTGACAACGACTGCCAGACCATCAACGACGCGTTCTGCTACAATCACCGGGGCGCTTGTTGCGATCAGGACACCGGTTTTAATTTTCAGGAATACGGCCTTGAGCATTTCAGCGACTTTGCCGGGGCTTACCGCCATTGTAAACGCGGAAACGAAAATGATGCCGCTGTCTAACAGACTGATTTTGTCGCGTGCTTCAATGACGCCGAGATAATAATGCCACTCTAAGAAGCGGAAAAATCCGGCGCTGACCTGTGTGAGCATAAGGAGGGGAATAAGCCACACTGGAAAGTTTCGAAGTGTGCCAGCAATACTGCCGTCGAAATGACCGGAAGTGTCAATGCCGACCAGTAAAATCACGTAAATTGCGAACGTGATTGCCAGCCCCCCAACAATCTGATTGCGATACTTTTGCATAGGTTTATCGATCAATGTTTTTGCATGACACAGCCTTGCATTCTATCAACCGAATGGCGCTGCAAACAAGGGAACACATCAAGCAGTGGTACAACGTCGGAAGTGCGTTGGGTAAGGATTTTGTAAGTTTGGTATATAAAGATTGATCTTTGCCATAAAAGACAGAGCGACTTTCGGTTATACTTATCCCGCTTGATGGATGAAAGAGTTCGAGCAGTATGGTTAATTTGGATGATACGCAGCCCAATGTGGCTTTGCTGAATGATACGAATGCGATTCCTGCTCCGCCGCATTTTCTGTTGTGGGGCGTTATCGGATTATTTCTGTTGGGGATCATTGGCGCACTTGCTGGTGTCTATATTTTCCGTGAAGTGCTAGAACCACGTTACCAGCAATCGGTGATTACACGGTTGCCGTTTATGGAGGCATTGCTTCCTGCGGGGCCGGATGCTGGTGAGACTTTACCGACGGCAGAGGCAGTAGATCAAAATGCGATTGACTCGCTGTTGTTTGGCGACTCGGATGATGTAACAGAGACACCTTTGGAGAATTCTGGGACGACACCAGAGCCACAGCCGACATTTACGCCGGAACAAACACCCACACCAGAACCGGTTGCTACAGAGTCGGCGAATATGCCCGATGAAGGTGGTTTGGCGGTCGCACCTATGCCAACATTTACTCTGGTGCCTGATGTGCAACCTGCACCGACCTCAGAACCCCCTCCGGCGACTTCGGTCCCTGAAGTGATGCTGGTGGATGCTCGCCCCGAAAATCATGTCAATTACGGGTTCGTCTGGGAACGTCAGGGATGGAACAATTGCGGTCCCACTACGATTACGACTGCTTTGAGTTATTATGGCTGGACTCGTGATCAAGATTATGCTGAAAGCTTCCTGCGCCCGAACCCGGAAGATAAGAATGTCAGCCCGCATGAGTTGGCGACCTTCGTGAACGAACAAACCGATGTTCGTGCGCTACATCGGATCGGCGGTGATCTCGATCTGCTGCGCGATCTCGTCGCCAATGAGTTTCCAGTAGTGGTGGAAGTAGGCGGGAATCTGTTCGAAGCCTACGAGTGGATTGGGCACTATTTGACGGTCTCTGGCTACGATGATGCACAGGGGGCGTTCCACGTATACGATAGTTTTCTCGGTGGCGAAGACAGACCGAGCCGTTTCGAATCGTATAGCAATCTTGATGCGACTTGGAAGGCG
>DAOTXA010000387.1:0-15835 GCA_034435595.1 Anaerolineae bacterium
CGTCGTCCAGATAGTGGAAATGCGGGTAGCCATCGGCAGCAACTTCGGTGTCGATGCCGACGCTTGCCGCCAGATCACGCACGCGCAGACGGGCATTTTGCAATGCCGCATGGTCGATCTTAGCACGCAGTTTGGGGCGGCGGCGACCTTCGAGGCTGTAGGGTTCGCAGGCCAGCAGCACATCGGCGATGATATCGGCGAGGGCGTCGATTTCGATTTCACCAAAGCCACGCTGCGTGATCCACGGTGTACCCAGACGAACGCCACTCGGACGCAGGGCGCTGGTATCGCCGGGGACTGTCTGGCGATTACACACGATGCCCGCTAACTCGAGGATACGCGCCGCCATATCGCCACTGAGGAACGTACCATCCGCCCCGATGATGCTGCGTGTATCGACGTTGAGCAGATGTGTATCTGTACCGTTGTAGGCGATGGTCAGTCCGCGTGCTTCAAGGCGGTGGGCCAGTCGTTTGGCGTTGGCGACGGTGCGCTCCTGCAAATCCTGGAATTGCCGGGTTTTCGCCAGTTTAAGCGCGACAGCCAGCGCCGCGATCTGGTTGACGTGAGGTCCACCCTGCTCGCCGGGGAACACGCCCCGGTCGATTTTGCTGGCAAGCAGTCGTTTGTGCGTGATGACGACCGCGCCACGTGGCCCTTGCAGGGTCTTGTGCGTGGTGAACGTGACCACATCCGCGATGCCAACCGGGGACGGATACACCCCGGCGGCGACCAATCCGGCGACGTGGGCGACATCTGCCAGCAGATACGCGCCGACCGAATCGGCAATTTCGCGGTAGCGTTCCCAATCCGGCTGCCAGGGATAGCTGCTATAGCCGCCGATAATCATCTTCGGCTTGTGTTCCTGCGCGAGTGCTGCCATGCGGTCGTAGTCGATTTTGCCTGTTTCCGGGTCAATGCCATAGCTGACGATGTTGAAGAATTTGCCGCTGCGGTTGACCGGGCTGCCGTGCGTCAGATGCCCGCCTTCGATCAAATCCATACCCATGACCGTATCACCGACCTTGAGCAGCGCCGTATACACCGCACTATTCGCGGGAGCGCCGGAAAGCGGCTGCACGTTAACGTACAGGTCTTCGGGATCAAAGCCGTTGGCTGCGAACACTTCCGCCGCCCGGCGGCGTGCCAGCGACTCAACGATGTTGGCGTAATCGGTGCCTTTATAGTAGCGCTCGTCACTGTACCGGCGATATTCCGGCAGGCGTGCATTGTAGTCGAGAATGTCCTCTTCAGAGAGTTTGCGCGTGCTGTTAAGCGGATAGCCTTCTGCGTAGATGTTGTGGAAGGGAGAACTCAACGTCTGGCGGACGGCCTGCGGGACGGTGCTTTCTGAGGGGATCATAATGAGATATTGGGCCTGTCGCGCCGTTTCATGGCGGATCAGTTCGGCGACATCGGGGTCGATTTCATCGAGATCACCCCGGAACAGGTAATCATGTTTTACATCATCACTGGAAACCATATTCTTTGTCCATTATTTGAGGCAGACAGAACGGCGGTGATTGTATCACGGCGAAGGCGAAGGGATAAAGATGAAAGAAGTAAGGTCTTGATCGACTCGATTATCCCTTTATTACCGCCTGCATCAAATCAACCACTTCGGCATATTCGTCATTACTCAGCACCGACCAGGGCGCGAAGAAGTACGCGTCCGTCTGCGCTTCGACTTCGTCAAAAACCGCCTGCCCTGCTTCGGTGACCGTGTGCATTTCCCCGTCTGCGGTCAGCCATCCCCGTGCCACCAGATCAGCGTAGGCGGCGTGCCAATCCTCGCGGGAAAATCCGCGATAGGCGATGGCGTCAAACAGTGCTTCGACATCCGCCGCCTTGCCACCGGCGACATAGGTAAACGCCTCCCATATGTGTCCGGCGACACCATGCCCGCCATATGCCGCCATATGCGCGTCATCGCGGAAACTGTTGAAGTCACTGACGTACTGGATGATCTTCTGCACGTTCGAGGCAGAGTCATCGGCGCGGTTGCGCGAATGGTCGATACACCATGTCCCCGGCGGATCATCAGCGTGTAGGCTGGCATCAATCACGCGCCGCAACAGCGATTCCAGCCGGGTGACACGATCTTCTTCCAGCGGCAAATAGTCACCGAGGATGCGCGTCCGCCGCTCCGCCAGCAAATCGAGAGTGGCCTGCCCCGCATCCGTCAGATGATAGTTCTCGCCACGACGATCCAGCCACTTTTCACTGGCGAGCAATTCCAGCATCGCATAAGAGAGTCCCGGCGCGGCATATACGGCCCGCACGCGGAACTTTTCGACGGTCAGCGGTTCGGGATGAAATTCCTGCACCTGCACCATCATCCAAGCAGGGCTTTCTGCATAGCCGCCGCGAATCGTAAGCAAGGGCGAAACCTGTGGCAAAGACGCCTGTTCTTCCTGCGGCTTCTGCTGGAAGCGGGCAAATGCGCCCCGAAAAATGGCGCTGGCGAGGTTTTGCGTTACATCGTAAAGGGCGGCGTTCTTTTCCATAATTGTGTCTCCTGAAAAAGGGCAATAAAAAACGCCGGGGATCATGTGTCACCCGGCGTCGTCAAATCCAATCACAGCGCGATTATGCGCGACGTACTACACGCGTGTTTGCGGCGAGAACGTCCTTGAGTTGGTTCAGCAAGTCAAAAGTTTCGACCAGTTCAAATTCGCCGACTCGCGCCCATACTGGCAGGAACAGCGCGTCAATGGCGGCCTTCGACTCCTGCCGCAGGGCATCGCCCATCACCGTGATTTTGTAGGTCATCGCCTTGCCATCCTCGGCGATCCACCCCAGGCGAATCAACTCCTGCAACGCCTGTGTGAGAATTTCCCCGCTGTGCTGGCGATGGCCCAATTGCTTGCGCAGCGACTTGAGATCACGCGCCGGACCGTCTGCGATATGCGTGAACACTTCCCACGCCACACCGCTGACCCCGGTCTGTTGCCAGACGCTACGCGCACAGTCAAGCCGAAAGCGCGAGAGATCGGTTAGATACTGTTCGATTGCGATTGCCGCAGGGCTATAGTCGCCCATATCTGTCCAACGGCTGCATTTCAACGCGTGCTTTTCGACCGGTTCTGCCGCGTGAAGCGCGTGATAGACCGCATGGCGCAGCAATTCTGCCAGACGCTTCATCTGCTGGTAAGGCAATGCCTGCACCTTCCCCAGTTCGCGGTGGATGATGCGAAACACACGCTCAATTGCCTTCGACCCTTTCGGCGTCAACGCGAAGCCCTCGTCCGTGGCGATCAGGTAACCGCACGCGACCAGCGCATTCAGGCCGTCTAGCTGCTGCTGGACGGTATAATGCGGTCGAATGTTCATCAAATCCTGGGGCGTAATTGGTCGGGGGTGCAGCCCGCGAGCAACATAGAGTGGAAACCACGTATGTTGTAAGCCTACGTCTTTGACAACGGCACGCATTGCCATCTGGTAATGCGGGCAAAAGGCTTGCATGGTTTCAGTTGCGAGATTCCACAGGCTGGAGTCTATCATAGGGTGTCCCCAAACGTTATTTCTTACAAATGTGTGCCTGATTTCAAAAAGAAACCATAAACGGCAGGCAACACGACATTAATTTCGTGAATGACTGAAATTTGGCCTTCTGCGATTACACAGGGGTTACATATGGATTACGATATCGTAATCGGAGTTCGAGAGACACCGTGATGTGAGAGAAGATGAGCTTCCAGTTAAGAGGAATTGTACAAGCCGGAAGCTTGATTGATTGTGCATTATACATGATTGTTCTAGATTTCACCATTGGGAATCGGGCAATTTTTGCAAATTGCCCGATAAATTTCGTATCTGATCATCGGCGAAAAAGCCGGCAAAATTTACGCAATCTTCGCAAATTCACTGGCGAACTCAGTCCCCTTCCAACCCCGCCGGATCAACGGTCGCGGTTGGCGTCAGCGCGATGGCAGTCGCGGTTGCAGACATATCCGCCACCTCTTCGGACAGATCAACCTGCGCACCCAATCCACGCACGACGGTCACCCAGGTGCGCCCCGGTTTCATCATAATCGGCGTGTTGTTGCCGTAGATCAATTGCAGTGCAGAGCCGTCGTTGCCGTCGCGCCGCCGCCAGAAACCCTCGTAGTAGACACCATCGCGCAGCACATAGGCACGCCCCTGTGCGGGCCATACCCCTTCGCTGCCGTCCTCGGCGATGGACGGGCGCATGACAATATCGAGCGAGGCGTAGTTCGCTCCGGGCGGGAACAGATCAGGTCGTTCGTTGTGCGCCGCCTCAATAATCACGACGTTATCCGCCCACAACTGGCTATCGTCGGCGGCGTCCAGGTGCGGCATACCATCCGTAAAGCGGACGTAGTGACCGCTCTCGGTGTCGTACTGCCAGCGTGCATCGGCCTGCCCGTACCACTCGATATAGGCTTCATTGATGGGTCGCCCGCCTTCGTCTGGACGGTCGGCAAAGGCGAACCCACGGGCCTGAAAGCCGGTGTTGACCTCACGGCGTGTCGCCAGATCGTAAAGCGTTTCCGGCTCCATAAACAGCGTATGCTCAAATGGAACCCCGGCCTCGCGCAAATCAGTATCACGCACGAACCCGGCGTTCTCGTTGTCGCCTTTCAGCGGTGAGAAGGTGCGGAACACCCAATCCGCGCTCAGGATCAAGTTTTGAATCGGCTCGCTCGTCCCCGAATAGGCGAACAGCGCACTGTACATCTCGATGAGTTGCAGGTCAAACAGACGCGCACTGCGCACCGAACCGACGCGTTCTGGCACCTGACTACGGAAGATCGCGGCAAAGCGGGTCACCCCACCCTCGGCCTCGACCTCAAATACCACATCTGCGCTGTTAAGTCCGCTTTGCGGGCGCACAATCGGCGGGAAATTGCTGACTTTGATAATCAGGTTACGCCGTGCGATGGCTTCTGCATCGGGGTATGGCTGCCCGGTGAGCGGGTTGACGCCTTCAGGATAGATGAACGGACCGTTCGGCGTGGGGGTCGGCGTGGGGGTGCTGGTCGGCGTCGGTGTGTTGGACGGCGTGAGCGTCGGCGTGGGGGTCGGCGTATTTGTCGGTGTGCTGGACGGTGTTGGCGTCGATGTATGCGTCAGGGCCAGCGACGGCGTGACTGATGGCGTCAGGGTCAGCGTCGGCGTGGCAGACGGTCCAGGCGGCGTGTTGGTGAAAAAGTTGATCGGTGCTTCGGTAGGTGGACGAGGGGTATTTGTCGTGTCAAACTGCCCGCGTGCCGCCGGAGGGACGACCGCAAGCGCGATAATCGCGGCGATGGCGAACAGAGCAATTCCAAAGGTACGGCGCATGATTCCCTCGTGCTGGTGTACTCGCAAACAGCAGGCGAGTATATCGGGCATCTTGCGCTATGCAAAGGGCAAGGTCAGCAGCGGCGGGCAAGCGTCGGGCACGCCAACAGCCGTGCCCCTGTAAATCACACGCTTCGTACTATAACACAGGGCGGAAGCGCTATTTTACAAGAATCTCCGGTAGGGCAATCGCATCAAATTTATGTAGCAATTTTGCGCTTTCCTGACCCCTCCCCAACCCTCCCCGTAGACGGGGAGGGAGCATAAAACCGTAGAGTCACATGGCAGTTAAGTCTCCCCCGTCTACGGGGGAGATACAGAGGGGGTCTAAACTGTCGAATCTCAGCCAGAGTAGATTTTGATGCAATCGCCCTGGAATCTCCGGGTGTTAGACCTTCGTATACTTCCTTCTTCGTGGTTTTGTCATTGTTTTTCAGAGTTTGCCTTAAACCCGAATACACCCATCATCCCGCCCTCATTGCCCTATGGTAGCCTTGTGCTATCATCGTAACTACAACAACAACGAGGTTGACTATATGGCAGCAAAACGCCTGCTTCTTTCGCTGGCTCACCCGGATGACGAGAGCTTCGGGTATGGCGGCTTAATTGCAAAATATGTCGCACAGGGGATTCAGGTAGATTATCTGTGCGCGACCAACGGCGACGCCGGAACCATCGACCCGGAACACCTGAACGGCTACGATTCGATCAAAGACCGCCGTCTTGCCGAACTCGATTGCGCAACACGTATTCTCGGCTTCGCAAACGTGTACAAGCTCGGCTACCGTGACAGCGGCATGATGGGCAACGAGGACAACGAGAATCCCGCCAGCCTGTGGTATACCGAACAAAAAAACCCGGATTCCCTAACCCGGCGTGTGGTGGAAGTGATTCGCCAGTCAAAGCCGCAGGTGATCGTTACCTTCAACAAATATGGCGGCTACGGACACCCGGATCATATCGCCATCCAGCAGGCGACGACACGGGCGTTTGGGCTGGCGGGCGACCCCGACTACATCACGGGTGATCTGGAACCTTATGCACCGCAAAAGCTGTACTACAGCAGCATCCCGACCCTTTTTGTGCGCATCGGCATCTGGCAGGCACGACTGGCCCGCAAGGACCCGCGCAAGCTTGGTCGCAACAACGATATTGACCTCGTCGCCATCCTCGACCATGTGGAACCGGCGCACACCCGCGTCGATGTGACCGCATTCATGGCAGCGTGGGATGCGGCAAGCGCCTGTCACGTCAGTCAGGGCGGCGGGCAGAACCGGCGCGGTTTGTTTGGTCTGCTGCGCCGCGTGATGCCGATCCGCCAGAAGTTCACGCGCATTCACCCTGCCCCGGCGCACGACCGCATTGACGAAGAAGACCTCTTCGCCGGGGCGAAGATCGACAAACCGAAAGCTGAGTCTATGACGGTAGCCTGATGACCGAAATACCGCATACCGAACACATGCACGACGCCGAAGCGATGGACGACAGTACGCGCATTGATCGTTTGCTAGACGCAATCGAACTGGTGCAGTTGGATCACCGTGAGGAGGCGAGAACCCTCTTGAGAGGGTTAATCCACGACTACAACGACTTCGAACACGCATGGTTGTGGATGTCCGTCGCTGTCGATTCGCTGGATCAGAGTACGCTGTGTCTGGATAATGTGCTGCGTGTCAACCCGCACAACCGGCAGGCGGCGAGTGCCCTGTTTCGCCTGCGCGAGACGGAAATCCGGGTGGAGCGGCGGCGGGCGCGTCTGCGCATCTGGCGAGATACGGCGCTGGGCGTGTTCTGGCTGTTGTTCGTGGGGCTGTGCTTCGCCGTCATGCTGACGTATGTGGCGTGAGGATTGAGTCGGTAGTGGTTAGTCTTCAGTTTCGCGTGTCGGTGCTGGCGTCGGCGTCGGCGTAAACGGTACAAAATCTGTCGCCACCCAGGTCGCCAATCTACCGAACTCGCCACGCAGCGGACTGAGTGGACGGATGGTGAACGCTCCCGATTGTGCGCAAATATCCCCATATTGTGGGCTGATGACGACCAACGCCCATGTATAAGGTCCGGGCTGCGGAAGCAAATTCTCGAAAATCAGCAAAAACGATCCCCCGCGCCCACCGGGGACGCCAAAGGTATTGGTGCTGCCATCCTCACCTGTGAAACGTAGTTCGACGCTTGTATCAGGCAGGGGCAGCGCGACGTTCAACACGAAGGGATCGCTGTAGCGAACGATCGCGCCCGGTTCGATGCCGACATCGGCAGTCAGTGCGTCGCAGATTTCTGCTGCGTTTACTGTACCGGTCGGTTCGGGCGTATGTGTCAACGTCGGCGTCGCAGATGGTCGCGGCGATGGCGTCGGCGTCCATGTCGGCGGCAGGGTGCGTCGCACTACCGGGCCAGACAGTGTGGGGAACTGCGAGGTCGGCGCGGCGGTCGGCGGCGGAGTCGTGCCGCATCCGGCAATCAGCAGACAAACAAAAACCACCGCACCGAGGTGTACGATGGCTGGAATCTGCATGATATGGAACCTACGCACGGTCGCCTAAACGCCGTTCTGTGCCGGAAAGCAAGCGGCGAATGTTGCCGAGAAAGCGGATCACCAGCAATGTACCGAGGAATACCGCATAGGTCAGTACCTCATGTGGTTGTTCTTTTAGGGCGACCTGCACCGCCAGCCATACCAGCGCCAGCAAGAACGTGGTCAACACAGCCAGCGACACATAGCGCGTGCGGGCGACGATCATCACACCGATGGTCGCAGTCACAGCGACGACATAGATCGGGGCGATTACCAGCAGTGTACCAAACGCCGTCGCCGCGCCTTTGCCGCCACGCAGCGTCCCGGTCAACAGCGTCGCAAACAGCGACCAGTTGTGCCCGATAATCACCAGAATAGCCGCGCCTGTGGATGCCGCAGCCGCGTGTTCTGGCATGACCTGCGTGGCAATCAAGATCGCAAGTATCCCCTTGAACATATCGAAGAACATCACAAACAGGCCCCAGCGCATCCCCAGTGCGCGGACCGTATTTGTCGCGCCCATGTTGCCGCTGCCCACATCGAAGATATCAACCCTGTTAAGCTTGCCGACAATATAAGCCGTCGGGATTGAACCCAGCAGATAACTGAAGACAACGATAACCAGTACATTCAAGTAGAAGATGTCCATATGTAGTGCGTTTACCTCACAGTGCTTGACGCCAGCGGAGAATCTTGTAATTTTAGTTTATATCCAACATTTTTGACATGCCATGTATACAGATATAACACGTAAAACCTTTCAAGGTGTTACTAAATGTTCAGGATTTGTGGAAGATGCGCCAAACGCTCATCTTTATCTTAGAGGCTGACCTACGATTTACGTCATAAACGTGGGGTAATCGCCGAAATCCACCACTTGGCATGGATACAACACGGATATAGACTCGGCTTATGCAAATGAAACGATGCATCCTACTCATTATTTTGTTGTTCATGGGCGCGATGGTCGCGGCTCCGGCAGGTGCGCAGGACACGACTACCGATCTGTTGACGCGCATCAACAACTTGCGTTTGTCATTGGGATTAACGCCATATACGCTCAATAGTTCGTTGTCGGCAGCGGCATTAAATCAGGCGCGGTGGATGGCGCAAACCGGTCAGATCAGCCATACACAGGATAACGGCTCTACGCCACGAACACGCGCACAGGCCGCCGGATATGCGTCGAGTTGGGTCAGCGAAAACATCTATATGGGCACCAACGCCACCGCCGCCACCGCCTTTACATGGTGGTCGAACTCCCCCATTCATTATCGCGGGATGACGAACGCCAACTATAGAGAGATCGGCATCGGCTGGGCGAGTGGCCCCGCCTTTAACGGCAGTACCGCCTTTGTGCTGGTCTTCGGCAATCCGACCGGGTACACGGCCCCGCGACGGGCAGCATCCGGCGGGAACAGCGGTTCGGCGAATGCTGCGCCCGGATTGCCGCCTTACGTGGTCGGTGTGGATAATAGCGGCTACATTATGCATGAAATTCAGCCCGGTCACACCATGGGCGAAATTGCCTTGATTTACGGCTATACGTGGGATGATTTGCCGGACATCCGAGAAATCAACGACCTGACCGAAGAAGAGGCACGCAACAACCTCGAAGTCGGCGCGATCCTGCTGATTCCACCCTGGGAAGGCACGTATACGCCCACCCCCGGCGGCCCCGAACCCACACGCGAAGCAGCGACATCCGCCGAAAACGAAGCTGTCGATTCTACTCTGGCATCTGTGACCGAAGCGGCTCCGGTAGCGACAACGACACCGCCGCCCACAGCAACCCCGCCGCCGACGCTGCCCCCGGCGGGCGTATCGACCTCGGCAGTCGTCCCGGAGTGGGTGGTGCAGACAACCGTCGCCGAGGACGCCAGCCGCGCCGGGGGGACGCAGTCCGCGCAGGTCTCTGCGCCCCCGGTTGCAGAGACGGTCGTCAATCCGCCGACAGTGGAGCGCGGTTCCCGTTGGACCGCCGCCACCGTCACGCCGCCGCCAACGGGTACAGGCGTCGTGGTAGCGGCTGCACCACCGGATGCGGATCTGCTGCCGGAAGCCGCCCCAGTACCAGAGTCAGACGACTCGAACAGCATCCCCCCGGTGTTGGTTGCGATCATCGCGGGTGTGGTCGGCGTGCTGGTCGGTTTCGGCGTGTCCATGCTGCGCGGGCCACGGACGTAAACGCAATCATATGAAAACCCCTAAACATTCGCCTTTTCGACCGTTTGATTCACCAATCCCGCGTACACTATAAATAGGCGTTGTTTAATTTTCAGAGGCATTATGGGACGGTTGCTGTTTTTCGGGTTCTTTATCTGGCTGATGATGGGTACGATCGGCGAGCTACAATCGGGTGGCCTTATCGTATTTTTCATGATGTTCATGATGTGGCGGTTCATGAGTCCGCCACGGGGCAACCGTCGCAACGTACAGCGCGGACGGTATCGCCATGTGCGCGTGCCGAATCGAGATGCGCCGCCGCAATCTGTCTTCGATGACGATCCGTTCTACGATGAGGGCGAAATCCCGCACAAGCGCCCAAACGTACCGCCGACCATGCCCTATGACGACGCGAGCGAGGAACAGTATCTCCGCGCACCGGATGGCAAGGACCTGCGCATCATCCACCGCGATGAAGAAACCGACTAATTCTGTTATTTTGCGTAGCTTTCCCCGTTTGAACGGGTTTGAAACAAGTAGATGAGGACGCCAATTCATGCCGGAAAACGACAAGTTTGCACAGATGCGGGCACGGCGCGAGAGACTGTTCCGCGTGTGGACGGTCTACGTGCTGCACATCATTGTGATTATCGCGGCGATAGTATTGTCACGGGGGCGGATTCTACGTTTTCCCTATATTCTTGAACTGTGGGCCATCTTTTTCCTGGCGCATACGCTTTTTCTGGCGCTGGTAGAAACCCGTGAGGGCGGCATCCGCCGGGATTTCGAGCGACACGTCGCGCAAACACAGGCCGCACAAACGGACGACGCCGACGATCCAGTTGAGAAGGCCAAGCACGACGACGCAGACGCCGAGGATGACGCGGCATCAAATGCAGATGGCTATTTTACCATTGGCAGCGACGGCGAACTCATCCCCTTAAGCGAATTGGACGCGGAAGACGATTTACACGCACAGGGATAAGCAGCATATGATCCACCACCCCGAACAGCGCAAAATCTCTCATTATGACCGTCGCATCACGCTATGGATTGTGATGGTACTGCATTCGCTGGCGTTCGCGGTGGTGATTGCCGGGTACAGTCGATTAGCCGAGTTATACCCTGATCCGCTGGCGACCAATGAAGGGCGAATCGGCTTACCGGTGTGGGCGGGGATCGTCGCCGCACACTGGGTACTGACCCTGATTCTGGATCGTGTTGTCGGGCGTGGTCGCCGCCGCATGGACCGCATTCAGGAGCGTTTAGCGGAAATCGACGGGTAAGAGCGACATTTTTGCCACCGTGATGATCTCTATCGAACACCACGTTTTTCTGCGCACCCTTCTTTCTTCGTGGTTCAACCTTCTTCGTGGTTCAACCTTACTCACTCCTGATCGCCATTGCCGGTTGCAGTCGGGTCAAGCGGAAGGCCGGATACACCCCTGCCAGCAGCGCCGCGACGACTGCCACCACAAACGCCAGCGCGAATTCCTCTGGCAGCGGATAGAACTGCATCGTCCACCCGAAGCTGCGAACGTTAATCACATAGATCAACACCAGCGCCAAAGCGAGTCCAATGGGCAGGGCCAGCAACCCGGCAACGATGCCCATCAGCCCGGTTTGAATCAGCGTGAAACTGGTCAACTGCCCCGGCGTCATCCCGGTTGCACGCATGACCCCATACTGGCGTGTGTTCTCCAATTGTAGCGACAGCAGCGCCGACAAAATGCCGATAAAGGCCACGACCGTCGCCAAGAGGCGCAGCGCAATTGTGATCGCAAACGTGTTGTCGAAAATCTCGAACACGCCTGTGCGCAGTTCGCGGTTGGCCTGCACGATTAAATCGTACCCGCTTAATGCTTCGCCGCGTATGTCGTTCAGCACTGTATCAAGGTCCGCGCCCGGTTCGAGATAAGCGGCAACGGACGTAATAAACGGATCGTCAAAGTGCTGATCGTACAGGCTACGATACATGTACACCAAACCCTGATCGGTCGAATAGTCAAAGTACACGCCAATCACGGTAAATGTCTGTACGCCGTCGTCGGTTTGCAGGCGAATCGTATTGTTCTCACGGGTAATATCGCGGCGGAAGGCGAAGGGTTCGGTGACCAGCACCGGGTTCTCGATGTCGGTTTCGCCGCGCAGCGCCGCATGATAATCATCCACTGCCTGCCAGACGAAGCCACGTTCAACGGCAATATCAAAATCCACTGCGTTGATATTGACATCGGGCAAATCGGGGTAATCGGGCGCGATGACGGCGATCTGCCGCGACGCCGACACCGATTCCACACCGTCCACGCGCAACATCAACTCACGCACCGCCGGATCGACATCGACCGTATTGCGATTCGAGGTCAGCAGCGGCGGGGAGACGAAGATATCACCGCCGAGGGTCGTTTCCAGCCAGTCGCCGACGGTACTGCGGAAACTGGCGATCATCACACTGACGCCGACGATCACGCTTACAGCGACGGTCAGCGCGGCGACGGCGACGGCGGTCCGGCTGAGAGAGCGCGTCACATTGCGCGGGGCCATGCGCCCGATTACGCCGAAAATGCGGTCGGTGATTGGGGTAGCGATCCGCATGGCGACGACAAGCGCCAGCGGCGTAAACAACGCTCCACCCACGATGATACAGAACAGCGCCGTAAAGCTGATGATGAGGCTTTCTGTCGGCAGTTGCAGCAGAATCAAGCCGATGACGTTCAGTGCGATTGCCGCGCCTGTGACCAGTGGCAGCGCCCGCTGTGTCGATTCTTCCTGCGTGCTGCGGCGCATCACCCCGGCGGGAACGGTCCGCGTGGCAGAAATCGCGGGCAGGGCAGCGGCGGCGGCGCTGGCGAATACGCCAATTGCCGCGCCCTTGACCAGTGAAAACGTAGGGACGGTAATCGTCTGCACATTGACGGTGAAGTAGAGGTCGCTGATAGTTTGTGAGACGAGAATCACCGCGCCGCGACCGAAGATGATGCCGAGTCCGAGGCCGAGAATGGTGCCGATGACACCGAGCAAGAGCGCTTCACCGATCACAAGCCAGAAAATCTGGTCTTTGGTCGCGCCGAGCGAGCGCAATGTGCCGATGACGGGGCGGCGCTGGACCACGCTGAAGGTCACGGTGTTGTAGATCAAGAACACACCAACGACCAGCGCCAGAAGACTGAGCGCCTGTAGATTCAACTCAAAGGCAGCGGTCATCTGTTCGAGGGCATTGCCGCTGGCACTGACTGCGCCGACCCGCGCACCGTCCGGCAGCATGGCGCGAATCTCATCTACGGTGGCTGCGCCAGCGTCACCTGCCGGCAGAATCAAATCAATGCGCGTGATCGCCCCCGGCTGCCCGACGATCTCCTGCGCGGTGGCGATGTCGCCCAGAATCAGGTCGTCAAGTGCCTGTTCGCTGGCGCGGTCGTCCGGTTGCAGCAGGCCGACGACTTGCGCGACGACTTCCTGCGCCCCGGCACGCAGCGTGACCGAATCCCCGATTTCGACGCTGTAGCGGTCGGCGAGTGTTTCACTTACCAGGATCGCGCCGGGAATCGTGGTGAAGGCTTGCAGCGTGGCGAATGCGTTGTCGTCGGTGTTCTCGCTGTCCACGCGCACAGCAGTCAGGTAATCGCGGAAGGGTGCTTCTGAGAAGGGATCGACACCGAGCAATCTGAGCGGTTGATCGCCCAGTTCTGCGCCGCGCACAAATTCCTCGACGACGGGCGCACTTTCACGGATGCCGAGGTCGGCACGCACCTGCCGGAACAGGTCAGTTGGCAAGCCGCCGGGTCCGCCTATAATGCGGTGTGTGGCACGACCACTGACGCTTTCGGAACTGAGAGCAAAGGCACGGCTCGATGACTCGTTGGCGATGTCAATGGCGATGACCATCGCCACGCCGAGCGCGACGCCGATCACAAACAATAGGCTCTGTGTAAAGCGGCGGTTGATGTGTCGGGCCGCCAGACGGAACAAGACGGGTACGGGCATTACGGTTTTCCCCGGTAAACGTTCAGACTGTTTTAAACGTGAAAGATAGCACAACCGGATGCGTTGTCAATTGGGGCCGGATGAGCGGGCAATGAGTTAGACGCCCGCGCTTATGTGATAGGTGTGGAATCATTGATCCGTTACAGACGCACTAAGTTTTCCCACTAGAACACGGTCGTGAACCATCATGCACGCTCATGAACACCGCATTGACCGCTTCAGTCCATATTGGTATTATTGGAAATGAAGGCGTGGTCCGCTGGCTGTTTCACGCAGTCGAGGGCCTTTTTTCATGGCAAAATTAGTATGCCTGCGCTGCTTCATGATTCCGTTGACCGCTCCCAAATTTTTCCCGGAGATTTTGTTTTGGATGCCCCCAGTATTTCCATTAGCTTAGATCGAGATGGCGAAGAACCGATTTACCGGCAGTTGATTCGCAGCATTCGGATGCAGATCGAGAGCGGCAGCCTGACAGCGGGAGCGCGTCTGCCAGCCAGCCGCGACCTTGCCCGACAGTTGAGCATTAGCCGCATTAGTGTGGTCAACGCCTATGCAGAACTACGCGCCGAGGGCTATCTAAGCGCCCATGCCGGACGTGGGACCTTTGTTGCGCGGGATAGTGGCGGGGCCTCTGCGACCGAAAACGGCACGCAGCCGTCGTCCAATGGCGGTGACAGCCCTGATTCTCACCGTTCGCTGCGCGATATGATGCGGCTGGCACGCAAACCGGGGGTCATCAGCTTTAGCAGCGGATCGCCACCGACCGAGTTCTTCCCGATTGCCGCCGTCAAAGACGCGATCAACGCTGTGCTGGAGCGTGACGGAGCCGCCGCCCTCAACTACGAAATGCCAGAAGGCTATGGCCCCCTGCGGGGCGCGGTACGCGATTACGTCAGTGCATTGGGCATTCGCTGCGCGTCTTCCGAAGTGCTGATTACAGGCGGCACACAGCAGGCGCTTGATCTGGTGATTCAGGCGTTGATGGGTGAGGGCGACGTGCTCGTCACCGAAAACCCGACTTATATCGGCATGATCGACATCGCACGCACACGGCGCGTGCAGGTGCGCGGCATCCATACCGACGAAGAAGGCATCCGCCTGGATAAGCTGGAAAATTACGTCATCGACCACCAGCCCAAGCTGATTTATGTCATGCCGACTTTTCAGAATCCGAGCGGGCATGTGATGCCGCTGCACCGCCGCAGACAGTTGCTCAACCTGGCTAACGAGTACAACATCCCCATTTTAGAGGACGCTGTGTATCACGAGTTCCGCTTTGAAGGCGAGCAGATTCCGCCACTAAAGGCGCTGGACGAGTACGGCGTTGTCATCCATGCCAGCGGATTTACCAAGATGCTGCTGCCGGGGATGCGCATCGGCTACATCATCACCGACAATCGCCACTATAACCGCCTCGTGCGTGTCAAACAGGCGGCGGATATTTCCACACCTGGTCTGAACCAGCGTGCAATTCATCTGATGCTGGAAAGCGGCTTGCTCTCCGGTCAACTGGAACGCAACAACCGCGAACTGCTGCATCGCCGGGATGTAGCGTTAGAGTCGGCGCGGCGTTACTTCCCGCCCGGTACACGCTGGAACGCGCCGGAAGGCGGTTTATGCATGTGGGCGAAGCTACCCAATACCGGGCCGACCGCCGCCGAACTTTACGTCAGTGCCATTAACGCCGGGGTCGCGTATGCCATTGGCAACGTGTTCTTCACCAACGGCGGCGGCGCGTACAAGCTGCGCCTGAACTATGGCATTCACTCATCAGAGATGATCGAAGAGGGCTTCCGGCGGTTGGGGCGGGCATGGCGCGATCTCGCGTGCGATTATGCGGATATGGACAAATCGCCGCTGTTATAG
>DAOTXA010000388.1:0-1509 GCA_034435595.1 Anaerolineae bacterium
GATCTGGCGGTACGCCCGATGTCGTCGCCCATGGAGAAACAGGTTTGCTGGTCGAACCGGGGGACGCCCGCACCTTCGCAGAGGCCGTTAACGAACTGCTGGCGCATCCGGCGCAACAGGCGGCAATGGGCAAGGCTGGACGCGCACGCATGGTCAAGGCGTTCAGCATTGACGTAGTAGCCCGTCGCTATCTGGATGTGTTCGAATCGGCGTTGCACAGCACATAAACTTGGATGGAATAAGTACACTATGTCAATCGCATCACGTATCCCCAAACCGCTAAAAGACTTTGTCAAATCTACGTTTGAGCGCGAATACTACGCGCTGCTGTACTGGCGACGCTATCATGCGGCGACACGTAACATGGGCGACCAATCTGCGGAGCGCGAATCACGCTTTGACGAGTTGGTAGCACGCAGCACCGGGCAAGCGGCGATGCAGGTCGGCGTGCGCGGGCAGAAATACGCGCCACACTGGAAAAGCGTCGATCTATACGACACATCCCCGCTGATTGACTACAACTACGACATCCACGACCTGCAATTTGAGGATAACGGGTTCGACTTCATCGCGTGCAAGGCGGTGCTCGAACACGTTCACGACCCGGTTACAGCCATCTCAGAGATGCACCGCGTCCTCAAACCGGGCGGCGAAATCTGGATCGAAGTGCCCATGAACCAGCCGTACCACCCATCCCCTAACGATTACTGGCGCGTAACCCCGGAAGGGATGCGCGTGTGGATGCACGACTTTGAAGAACTGGCGTGCGGGCTGTTCGCCATCCACAAGAGCGCCATTTACAACGCCATCTTCTATCATGGTCGCAAGCCCGAATAAATGCTGGCGACACGATGCTGAGACGTATCTTTCGTGATCGTATTCTGCGGGAATTGCTGTCCAGTTCCGGTTGGATGTATGCGGGTGGCGTGCTGTCCATCGGGCTGACCTTCGTGCAGCAGGTGACGACCGCCAGTGGCATCGGCGTTGAGGGCTACGGGCAGTTCGCGGCGATTTTCGGCATCACGACGCTGGTCATGCTGCTGGCAGATTTTCGCACGTGGGAGGCGGCGACCAAGCTGCTCGCGCAGACCTTCGACGCGGGCGACATCCCCGAATCGGCGCGTATCGTGACGCTGCTGCTGCTGGTCGATGTGCTGGCGGGGATGCTGGGTGCGCTGGTGTTGCTGCCTTTTGCCGGGTGGATTGCCACGGAAGCCCTGCACGATGAATCGCTGGCTGTGCTGCTGCAACTGTTCGCCTTCGCCCTGCCATTTCGCCTGATCGCTCGCGGTGTGCCAAACACGCTATTGCGCCTGTACGGGCGCTTCGATTGGCTGTCGGCAAAATCGGTGCTGTATGCGATCATCCGCCTTGTCTGTATGAGCGGTCCGGCGCTGGCAGGGATGGGCGTACCCGGTGTGGTCGTTGGCGCATTGATCGCGGAAGTGCTGCACGCGGTGATGTTCTTCGTCATGGCGGCGGTCCTATGGCGGCGCAATAGCTCGCGTG
>DAOTXA010000389.1:0-2365 GCA_034435595.1 Anaerolineae bacterium
CGGCCCCGGTATAGACGATCCATTCCGCACCGTCACCGGGGCGATTGATCGTCACGTAACTGGGCGCTTTAAACATGCGCAATGTGCCGTCCGGCGATATTGTCGCCGGGGGTGCGGATTCGATGACACCGGTCGGAAGGCCGCTTTCCGCCGACCACGCCTCAACCTGAGCGCGTGCGCCCGGTCCACCGTTGATGACCTGAATCTGGTCAGGATCCGTGGGATGCCACCACGCATTAACGCAACAGCCATTGGTGTTGATTCGCCGCATCGACCATGTCGCGCCTTCCGGCAGCGGACCGAGTTCACGGTCAATCTGTGGATTGTTCGGCGGGCGATTATCCAGATCAAGCGGCCACGTGAAATCATAGCCATTGAGCAAGCGCCCGCCAAAACTCACATCTGGCTGATCTTCCAGCGACATCCAGCGCCCAGCGTTGAACATATCTTGTTGAAACAGCGGATACCCGAACGCACCCGCGCTGGCGATCATATGCCAGTTGGCGTCCATATACCGCACCGGGTTAAAAGTCGTGCCATAGTCAGTGGATCGTGCCTCATAGTGCAAATGTGGGCGCGACTCACACGTTACATCCGGGTCGCCAGATTGCCCAATCACCTGCCCCTGCATCACCCGCTGACCGGGGACCAGCGCCGCCGGCATCAGCAAATGCCCGTACAGCGAAACGACGCCGTTATCATGCCGGATCAACAGGTTATGCGGTCCCGCACCAAAGCTCAGATTATCTACGAACATGACTTCGCCATCCGCGACCGCCAGCAGTGGTGTCCCACACGGCATGGCGAGATCAACGCCAAAATGCAAGCCCTGCCCCGCGCTGTACCAGAACTCGCCAAAGTTATACGCCCCGGTCGTGTTGCCGTATGCCTGACCGAATAACCAGGAGTTTGGACCCGGTACGCCACCAACCGGGAGGATAAACGGCTTCTCGGCAGACTGCGCAGAGACACCCGAAATTGTCAAACTGAGCGCCAACAGCCACATCATTACTGCTCGACCGAATAAACGCATAGACTGCCCTCGTGAAAAGCTACACATTCCCTACAGATTGGGTTATGATTGCATCATATTCGCGGATGAGCAACAATCAATCAGAAGGGGGCAGCAGTGCTAAAAAGCCTGTTCATTTTGAACGAGGACGCTTATAGTCGCGTCTATGACCTCGTTCACCCGGAAATCGACCAACTCGTCGACATTATAGCGCCACCATTCACATCCAACGACCTCTCAAACTATCCTGACGAACTGTGCGAAGTCGAAGTTCTGATCACCGGTTGGGGAGCGCCCCTGCTCGATGCCGAATTCCTCGCCGCTGCACCCAACCTCAAACTCGTCCTCTATGGCGCAGGGTCGGTCAAAAAAGTCGTCACAGATGCGTTCTGGGCGTCTGGCATTCCAATCACCAATGCGGCGAATGGCAACGGCAACGCAGTCGCCGATTATACGGTCGGCGCGATCCTCATGGCGCTTAAGGGCGGCTGGCATTATGCACGCAGTCTGCGCGAGGACAAGTACTGGCACAATCAAAGGCGCAACTTCCCCGGCACTTATGAAACCGTCGTCGGTATCGTCTCACTGGGCATGATCGGTCGCCGCGTGTGCGAACTACTGCGCCACTTTGAGATGAAAGTCATCGCCTACGATCCCTTCGCAGACCAGCAAACCGCCAGCGACCTCGGCGTAGAACTGGTCGATCTGGAAACGCTGTTTAAGTCTTCACACGTCGTCTCGCTGCATACGCCGTGGCTGCCAGAAACGGTCAATATGATTACCGGCGATTTGATCGCCCTGATGCCAGAATACGGCGCACTCATCAACACGGCTCGTGGCGCGGTCATTGACGAAGCAGCGATGATCGAAGTCCTCAAAAAGCGCCCGGACCTGTACGCGATCCTCGATGTCACTTATCCCGAACCCCCTGCCGACGACTCGTTGCTTTACACGCTGAAGAACGTCGTCCTCATGCCGCACATTGCCGGGGTCATTAGCCCATTGGAAGGGCGGCGCATGGGCCGTGAGATGATCGAAGAACTGAAACGCTTCATCGCCGGAGACACGCTACAATGGCAAATTCACCAATCAATGCTCAAGACGATGGCCTAAGTATATAGTCGCAAAGGAGAGTGTCCCATGATTCGCCCCGGTTTAGTGTCCATCACCTTTCGACAGGTATCCCCGCGCGAAATCGTCGGGTTAGTCGTCAAGGCCGGACTGAAAGCCATTGAGTGGGGTGGCGACATCCACGTACCACACGGAGACATCGCCGCCGCCAATGACGTTCGCCAGATGACGGAAAAGGCCGGACTGACGGTCGCTGCCTACGGATCATATTATCGGGTTAAC
>DAOTXA010000390.1:0-12800 GCA_034435595.1 Anaerolineae bacterium
CTGACCAATGCCCCGATTGAAGATGTATCGCCGATCGCGGCGGTGCCATCTGGCGGTCTATTCTTCCTGTCGATTATCGAACGCTTCGGCAAAGGCCTGTTTCGTAGAAGAGACGGCAACGCCACAAGCGTTGATCTGCCGTGGAGCCTGCGCAAGAGCTTCCGTGTCATCCACGATTTTTCTGACTCCAATGTGGCAAATCTAATCGCGCAGCACATGGGCGGGGCAGGGCATGAACGCAATTTCAAAGCCGACCAACCAGCAGACTATTATATTGTGATCGTAAGCTCGCGCCTTTCGCCGATAGCCTATGCGCCATATCTGGACCTGCCCGGTCACTGGATTATCCTGCTGGTCGGGAATCTTTCGGCAAAGGACGCTGCCAGGTTTAGCGATTTGCAGGACTTTCAGTGGGTTGATTACCGCAAACAGAATCCGCAGCAGTTGCAGGTGATGGTCGAAGAACTCCAAATCGGGCAGTTCGATGTCGTGTCGCATAGTTTTAGCACGCGCACGACCCCGCAAAGCTTCGAAAAGCTGGTCCTCCCGTGGACCGTGCAGGTCTATTTGCTGGCGCAGGTCTTGTTTCTGATCTTGAACGCCTTCGTGCTGTCGATCACGTTACTGGAAGGTTCGCTGTTCGGGTCCATCGGCATCGATATCGCGCTCGGAGTCGGTAGTATCTATACCGGCATTGTCATCATTACGCGGGTGATCCAGCAGGCGATTTCGGTCACAACCATCTTGAACATCAACATCGGGTTCGGCGTGTTATCGTATATGGTCGGACTCGTTTCAACGCTGTTGCAGCCGCTACCGCGTGGCGCGACATTGAATTTCGGCACGCTGTTCGGGAACATCGTCGCATTCGCAATTGGGGTCGTGATTGGCTATTACATCAACCGTCAGATTCTCGACTGGATGCTCGGTCGCTGGTTGCCTGTCGAATTCAACGACCTTAACCTGTTTTCCTTCTCCTGGCAATCCGAGGCGTGGATATATTTGCGCAGCGCGCTCATTGTCATGATCGTGTTTCTCGTCGCGTTGACGATCATCGGGGTTCCAGAAACCGTGTCAGGGATCAACGAACCCGCTCCATTTAGGCTGTTGTTGAGTGAAATGGAGCGCTTCCGGTAGTGGCACTCATCGGATTACACACGATTACACACGGGCTGATCAGGATTGAACCCGATATACACAGGCAACGAAAAATCATCAGCGCGGCAGGTTGGTATCTGCCGCGCTGGTTGACCTGTATGGGCTATGTTGTCCACAGGCTACTGGCGCGTTTCCATACCGGTGACTTCAACCGTCAACTCGGAACCGTCACGCTTCACCCATAGACCGCAGGGTCCGCCGTGTTCGCCCTGTTCAAGAGTCATCTCGCTGCCGTCGAAGTTGAGCGCCGGGTGATACCATTTGCCGATCTTCTCCGCTTCGGCCTGCACATAATGGGCAATCAACGCACGGCGGAAGCGGTCCTTGCTGGTGTTGGGGTAACTACCGTGAATCAACTGTCCGTTGAAGAACAGCACATCGCCGGGGTCCAGATATACCGGAACGACATCCAACGCCTCGTCTTCCGGCATGACGACTTCGTCCGGCGAAAAACTTTGCGTGGGATCGGAATCGCGGGTGCAAAGGGTAGGCAGCGTGTGTGTTTTTGGCACCACGCGCAAACAGCCGTTTTCCTCGTCACAATAATCGAGCGCCATCCACGCAGCGATGCAGGTTCCCGGTTGCGCCCGCAGATAGAACTGGTCCTGATGCAGTGCCTGCCCGCGTGCGGTCGGCGGCTTGAAATAGGCCATCGTCTGCACAGCGTAGGGGAGTTGACCGAGAAAGCGCTGCAACCATTCACCGACACGAGGCGCGAGTAGAAAATCACGCGACAGGTCATCCCAGCGATGCGGATGCATAATGCGCCCGTACTTAAGCAGCGGATCATTTTGCATCACGTCATAACGTTGTTCGCCGCCGTCACCGGGGAACGATTTCCCGGTTTCGCGCAGCGTCATATAGTGATCGCGGTAGGCAGCCGCTTCTTCTGCCGAAAATAGCCCCTTTACGATGGCGAATCCCGCGTCATTGAACTGCCGGACAATATCTTCTGGTACATTCATATGATGAATTATCCTTATAGTTACGACGATTCTACGATAAACCAATGAGTCTGTAAGTGTTGAATACGCAGAAAGCCCCGTTATCCATTACTCGTTGATGTCGAAACCCGACCGCGCCGCAAATCAACGATGACCTGTCCGTCCTCTACCGTGACGGGAAAAATCCGCAGGCGGCGGTGATCGGTCAGACAATCTCCGGTAAACAGGTCGAATTCCCAGCCATGCCAGGGACAATACAGAATTTCCCCCTCGCGCACCCATTCGATTTGACCGGGAACACTTGCCTGTGTAGTGCCGCTGACGCGCCCCATGCACACAGGCGCGAACTCGTGCGGACACAGATTCAGCACAGCGACAAAGCGACCGTTGACGTTAAACACGCCGATGGATTTGCCGTTGATCTCAACGATTTTGCGCGTCCCAACTGGCAGTTCATCGACCGTCCCAACCGGGACCATGTGTGCGTTAGCCATGTTCCACCACCGGAAGCTGATAGAGTTCCGAAGCCGTGCGCCACATGACCGCATCCCGCAGCGAATTCGGCAGCATCCGCATGGAAAAGTCGGGTGTGTCGCCGTCCCAATGCGGGAAATCGGTCGAGAACATCAGCATCTTCTCTGCCGGGAACATCTCCAAAATGCGGTGCAGATAGTCATCGACAGGCGGTTCTTCAATGGGTTGCGTCGTGACCACAATATGTTCATAGACGATTTCACTCGGCGGGCGGTCCAGCCAGGGGACCGTCATGCGCAGTGACTTCCAGTTTTTATCCAGTCGCCACAGCATCGGCGGCAACCACGCCACGCCGCCTTCGATCATCACAAAGCGCAGCGTCGGGAATTTCTGGAACGTCCCTTCCGCCACCAGGCTGATTAGATGCGCGATGTAATTGGTGGCGAGTGCCGTGTGCCACTCATAATAACTGCCGGGATATCCGGCGGCGGTCGGCGGACCAGAAACGCCACGCCCCTCTGAACCGGGGTGTATGGCAACTGGGAGATTATGCGCCGTCGCTGCCGCATAAATGGGATGGTAGAAGCGATGTCCGTATCCATGTGTCGCACCACTCGCCATAAGTACCTGTACCACACCGGGATGGTCCCCGTGCCGGTGAATTTCCTCAGCAGCCAGCAGTGGATCCGCTGGCGAGACGACCAGCGAGTACCGCAGGCGCGGATCCACTGGCAGCCAATCGTTGAGGTACACATCATTGATGGCGCGACAATATGAAGCGGCAAAATCTGGTTCCGGCGACAGCCCAATATGCAGCGCCCCGCCCGGATTTAACACGGCGAAGTCGATGCCATAGGTGTCTAGATGAAACTGCGCCAGTAATTCCGGTGCAGATTCAATGCGCCTGCCGTCCGGCGTGATTGCATCCCGGCGATTAACGCCATTCGGATTCCAGTAACCGAGTCCGCCGGGTCCGGTATTGCCCCGTTGCACACGTGTGCGCCAGGGTTCGGGCAAAAAATCGAGCAATCGCTCGCGGTTTACAGCCGGATGAATGTCAGTATCAATAATCAAAACAAGCCCCAAAAACTCTGTTTATGTCTTTGTCCAGTATACGCTTTCCCGGCAATCCGATATGGACCGACTGGACTCAAAAGCGCGGCAAATGCGCATCCGCTGCGTTTTGATAGGAGGAGTCACTGATCTGTTGGCAGTCCTCGAACGTATAACCACACGCCGTTATGTTTCTTGAAGAGACTTTTCTCATGCTGGTTGATCGGTTTACCTGATTGCACGAGTTGCGCGATGAATTCTACGATCCCCTCGTCAGATTCCGCGTCGAATTGGTGGTTGAGTATGCGCAGGCCCTCAAATGTAGTCATCGCGCAGTATTGGGTGATTTCCTTGAGTCGCGCTTCCGGGTCTTTCTTCGCTTCGGGATTTTCAGGGTGGGTGGTTTTGATGATGTAATCTGCTTTACCGAGCGCATAGGCACTGTACCGTGAACGCATCAACAGCAGTGGGTTAGGTGCGGCGAGCGATTGATGATAGCTTCTACAGCATTTCTTATACTTCTTTTCGCTGCCACACGGACACATTTCGTTGGGAGAAATCTTCATATACACCTACGCCTGTAGCTCAAATCTGTGAGCCTTCATTACATAACACAAAATGGGCGTAGATCAAAAGCGCAGCAGATTATTATTCACCGCGCTGGGGAGATTAAGACATGATCCAGTAGTGAACTATCAAATTACAATCTTCGATACTCAGCAACATCAGATAGTTATGAAAGGAGTCGATGAAACCAATCATATTGAGTGTTGGTTCAATACATAATGCCATGATATTGACCAAACTGACAGAAAGACTGCGAAATCACTTTATATATTTTTGTACTTAAGTAATAGTATCAAAATTGTAACGGGATATAGTTTGTTAGTTTTAACTTTAGGCAACATAATATAGCATGTAAGGAGATTATCGACAGATAGACAACCATATGCCAGATTTCTTCATTTCCTACAGTCGTGTTGATCGCAAATTCGCTGAACGATTTCGGAATTTGCTACTTCGTCAAACACCCGGTAGCAGCGTCTTCCTGGATAGCGTGTCTCTTTATGGCGGTCAAGATTGGTGGGATGAAATTCTTGATAATATCGAAAAATGCGACATATTTTTCTATCTACTGTCGAATGATTCGGTGCAATCACGCTATTGCCGGACTGAATTTGAGTTTGCACAGCAACTGGGAAAACCAATCATCACCGTGATGATCCGGGACCGCACTAATGTTCCTGATGAGATCGCGGCGATACAGCGCGTAGACATGACGCCAGATACAGACGAGGCGGAAGCGATGGCTTCGATTGGTGGCGCGATACAGCTTCAGCTTGCCAAAGGTCCGCGCCGGACAATATCAACCACGCGACCGCAGAAACCTTCGGGACCGTCAACCGAGTCACCAGTGCCACCGACCCCAACAGCGGCATCGCCAAGCAGCAGAAAATCACCCTGGTGGCAAGACCCGCAATACCTTCTCGTTGTTGCCACTGTAGCAGCCGCCGTCATTACCGGTGTTTTTGGCTTGTTGCCAATTTTACTGTCACCAGACGATGACTCATCATCGGCGACTGAACCAGCGGCATCATCTACCCCGACTGAGACGCCGACCGCGACCGGGGCAACATTAGCTGCGATTGTCGACCAAACCACAACAGGATCACCGGTCATGCCAACCGCGACAACAAGGCCCACAGCGACCGATACGCCATCTCCCATGGCGGCAGATCAGGTGAGCATATCTGCGGGCACATACGATTTGCCGAATGGCAGAATTCGGATCGATGCTTTTGTGATCGACCGCATGGAGGTCGCGTCTGAGGATTTTCACACCTTCCTGAGTCAGGCAAGTTTCGGGTCAGATGCGATGATTCGCCTCAACGCACACGCCAACCCGGTTTCACGCTTGCCCATGCGAAACGTGAATCAGGCAGAAGCCGCTGCATATTGTGAGTGGGCGGGTGGTCAACTACCGAATGCCTGCCAGTTCGCACTACCGTAAGGGATCATTCGTCACAAATAACCTGGCGTAAGAAAGCCTCGTCAAGCTGCCGTCCACGCCGAAGGTGTGTCAGGTTGTCTTGCTAAATACATCTGTATTTAGCATATGTTCCGCTTGTAGTTTAGTCAGTCAGGGTGCAATGAGAGTAGATCAAGTGCATCTCATAACACTACCTGATTCTGGGTCAATGATGGTAGATGCCATAACCGACTGGTATCGGCAATATCCGATAGCCGCGTTAAAAGCGATTCTGCGTTGATTTCTCTATACCTGCTACCACGATCACTGTTGTTGTTGCTGTTGTTCAGCGGATAGATAATGATAGCGTGGCAGAACGATCTCAGGTGAAATGGGCCGGTCTTCGATAGGCACTTCGTCGAGGGTTTCGACCTGCACCTGTACCTTAAGTTCAGTCTCTGCATCGCCCGTGAATACGCCTCGCGATGGGGTCGCGCCCGCATAATCAATGGCATATGATACGCGCACATGTCGGTCGGTGACTGTTAGATTGTTGGTAGGGTCAAAACCCACCCAGCCGAGTGTCGGGAGCCATGCTTCAACCCACGCATGGCTGGCATCAACATCGGAACGATCCGCGTTGCCTTCGTGATGATACAAATATCCGCTCACATAACGCGCCGGGATTCCCACACGGCGCACGAGAGTCAGCATGATATGCGTGAAGTCCTGACACACGCCGCTACGCACCGTCAACGCTTCATCAATCGGCGAATCAACGCGGGTAACATGCTGCCGATATTCGAACGACTCGTAGATTTGCGTGTTCAAGGCCCGCAATGCCGAAAGCGGATCGCCCCGTTGCCGCACGGTGTCGTGCTGCCAGTTCACCTCATCGGCGAACACGTTCAAGAGACCCGTTTCCCGCGCAAATTGACCCGGCAGCAACATGTCATAGTGGTCGCGGTCGATGACATCTGGTTCCAGCGCCAGCCAGCTATCGGATGGTAGTGAGTCAGGTAACACAGCAGGCGGCTTCATCTCCACAACCGATTCTGACTTGATTGCCAGTTGATTGTGCGAATTGGGGATATCAAAATGATGGACGATATTCCCCAGATAATCGCGATGGGAAAACACTTTCGCATCCGGGCTGACTTCGATGCTGGTGCGCACACAGCGCTGATTCTGATCGCTGCGCGGCTGCATACGAAGTTCCATCACGCTGTTGATGATGGCGCTGCTGTACTCATACAGGGTCAAATGTGTGACCGCATAATACATGTGTATTCCTCAAAGCGCCGACTCAATCGGGTAGCTAATAAATGTTTTATACAGCGTATCATGAATTTCAACGAACTGACGTTCGACATTCATGAGATACTCGTGAAGATCGTCAATTTCATCGATCTCATCATAGCTGAGGTTGGCTTGCAGGCGTCCAGCCAGCTTGCTCAACCGGTTATTGGTGCCGCGTCGAGTCATATCACCCAGTGCGTTTAATGATTGCTGGATCATCTCTACACAGAAGCGTAGCGAATGTGGAAGACCCTGATTGAATAACAGGAATTCGACGATCCACGAAGTATTCAAATTGGGATTGTAGACTCTGCAATATGCCTCAAAACTACTAACAGATTTGAGTGTGGCGACAAGATCAAAATATCCACTTGTCGAAACGGCTTCTCGCTTGCTGCTATCCAGCTTTGAATCACGAAAGTGGGCATCCAGCAGCCGTAGTAAATTGAACCCACGTTCCAGATAGCGACCCAGTTGAATAAAATGCCAGCCCTGATTGTGATTCATCGTCGCGTCGGTGATGCCCTGAAACAAATAGGAGCCTTCTCGCACCTGCATATAGAATTCGTGTGGAGAGTCGCGCCATTCGTTGACGGCATCTTTGCGGCGCACATGCAAATACAGTGTATTCATTTGCGTCCACATTTCGGAACTGATCTGCTCGCGCACCCAGCGTGCATTCTCCCGCGCCTGCCGGATCGCTGACCGAATCGCAATTGGCGCGTCCTCGTCAAATGTCAGATGGTACAGGAGATCGTCTGCGTTATCTTCGCCGTCTATGCCTGACGAGGCAACAGCCAGGCTTTGTTGCAATCGTTGCAGTCGATGCTGCTCTGCTGTACCGGGGGCGATGTCTAGCATCAGGTTGAGATACACATCCAGCGCACGGGCTGTGTTCTCCGCACGTTCGAGATAGCGGCTCATCCAGTATAGACTGTCTGCCACTCTGGAAAGTGTCGCTGTGTTATCAGTCATGCAGCACCCATGTGTCTTTACTACCTCCGCCTTGAGATGAATTGACCACTAGTGACCCTTTCGGCAGCGCGACACGTGTCAGGCCACCGGGCATAATCGTGATATCTTTGCCTGCCAGCACAAAGGGGCGCAGGTCAATATGCCGTGCTTCAATGTGATCTTCGAAAAAACATGGTGCGGCAGAAAGCGCCAGAGTCGGTTGTGCGATGTAATTGCGCGGATTCGCCCGGATCGCATCGACGAATTCCCGCTGTTGCTTCTGCGTGCTATATGGGCCGATGATCATCCCATAGCCGCCGGATTCGCCAACGGCTTTAACGACCAACTGGTCAATATGCTGGCATACGTAATCAAGCGTTTTGTCGTCTTCCAGCAGGTACGTCTCGACATTCGGCAAAATCGGGTCTTCATCGAGATAGTATTTGATGATGCGTGGCACATAGGCATAGACGGCCTTGTCGTCAGCGATACCTGTGCCAACAGCATTTGCGAGTACGACGTTGCCCGCACGGTAGGCGTTGAACAGGCCGTTTACGCCGAGCGTCGAATCCGGGCGAAACGTGAGCGCATCAAGGAAGTCGTCGTCGATGCGGCGGTAGATGACATCAACCCGCTCCAGACCACCCGTTGTGCGCATATAGACAATATTGTTGTGGACGATCAAATCTCGGCCTTCGACCAGTTGAATACCCATCTGTCTGGCGAGGAAGGTGTGTTCGTAGTAGGCAGAATTGTAAAGACCGGGAGTGAGTAGAACAATCGTCGGGTCTTCGATGTGTGGGGCCAGAGATTCCAGCGTACTCAGAAGTGCCTGACCGTATTGATCGACCGGGCGCACGCCGTAATTGCTAAACAGGCGCGGGAATACGTGTTTGGCAACTTGCCGGTTCGCCAGCATATAGGAAACACCGCTTGGCACACGCAGGTTGTCCTCTAATACCGCGAACGCACCGTCTGGCAGGCGCACGAGGTCTGTTCCACAAATTGAAACGTATGCATTGTGTGGAACCTGCACATTGCGCATTTCGTGCCGGTAATGGCGTGCACTGGCTACCAGATCATATGGAACTACGCGGTCTTTGAAGATACGCCCCTCATGATATACATCATGTAGAAAGCGGTTTAACGCGGTGATGCGCTGCGTCAGCCCCGCTTCAATCGTGGCCCATTCTTTGCCGGTGATAATGCGTGGAATCAGGTCAAATGGAAAGGGGCGCTCGGTGCCTTGATCGTTTCCATACACGGTAAACGTAATGCCCTGATTGAGAAAAGCAAGGTCGGCGGCTTTCTGTCGATAGGTATATTGTTCCGCAGAAAACCCCAACAACCCTTTGAACAGCCCTGCATAATGAGGCCGTGGTTCGCGGGTGAACTCGAACGCTTCATCGAATGCAGTCTGATGGATTTCGTATTGGGCCAATAGGTCGGCGGTTGATTGAGTGGGCATAAAACATCCGTTGGCTGAGATTAATGTTGTACGGTGGGCAAATCCGACGTGGTGACCGTGCCGGTTTCGGTTCGGAAAGCGATCACACGCTTGTTATCGTCCTGCTGTTGTGCGACTCCGGTGATGGTATGACCTGTGGTGTCATGAAGTATCACAGTGTCATGATGCTTGATCGCAAGGCGATTCTTCCGGGGAAAGTACGCATAGGCAGCTTCATTCTGACCGCCGGTCATTGCAGGTTCGCCCAGCGACTTCGGCCACCAGCTTGACATGGCAAAACCAGATACCGGGAACGCGGTCGGGATTTCGCGGTATACACCAGCCAGTGAAGTTGCCGCCGCATCCACACGCGCTTTGAGCGACGTATTGAACGCATCGCCGATCATCACCATGCCGCCCGCCATCCACTGCCCCATACCGCCCAGTTCCGGATGATTGAACTGCGCCTGGGTTCCGTTGCCGTTGGCAATGGCAGCAGCCAGCGCTTCGATAGCACTACGGCTAAATCCATGTTGTTGGGCAAGGGCATCGTAATCGATTGTCATGAGTTATTTCTCCATAGACAAAGGTTGATTGTAACGCATCGAAATGTAGACTGCCTCACCATATCATACGAAATTCGCAGGCTCTATCTGCTAGAATCCCACAATCTAGCCAGCCAAAGCCGAAATCATCGTAGTGACCTAAGCTAACGAATTCGGTCATATGTAAGGTCAATATCAAGTCTTGTGGGCAAAAAATGCAATCCAAGCAGGGGAGCATACCCTAACGTATACTCCCCTGCTTGGATGGACCTATTTCACGCTGATAGACGTGACAGCGGTTCGTGCTATACAGGCATCTTTTCGCGGTCTGCGCCGTACCAGTGATCGGGCAGGATGTCGCGTTCAGCATCCAGTAATTCTTTGAGGACGGCGTCGGCGTCGGGGATGCTGTTGGTCAATGGATCGGTCAGCAGGGCGCGCCGCAGCAGCGTGTAATCACCTTTAACGATGGCCTCGGCGGTCAGTTCGTGCGTATCGAGGACGAGTTCCTGCATCCCGCGCAACCCACGCGGCATATTGACATCCAGCTTGCGCGGAACCGGGCCGTTCATATCAACATCGCACAGCAATTCGAGAAAGGCATCATCTGCCATGTTTGACACCGCACCGTTGTTATAGGTGTTGATGTAGAAGGGCTTGCCCAATCCGCCGACCATATTCTCGATGATGTCGGTCGCATGGTCGGGGCCAAAAGTGTTCATGTAGTCGCCAATCGGAATTTCACCGCTGATGAAGTCATCGACCTGTTTCCACATCTCGTCATGACGCGTATAACGCATGTCCGTTTCCCAGATCGAAAGCGGCGGAATTTCCCCTTTCAGCAGTCCGTGACCCTGATAGTAGCGGACATATTCTTTTGTATGCGCGATACAAACCGGAACCGCCCCGAATATGCCATATAGCTCATAACCGATGGCGCTGTTATGCAGGGCCTTCGCGCCGATATCGCCGCCGGTGTCCTCTTTCGCCGCCGCCACTTTCAGCGTTTCAGCGATTTGTGGGCGCACGTCACGGCCTTCGTACTTGCCTTTGAGCATAAACGTGAAGTGATTCACCCCGGCGATTTGCATATCGAACGCGGCATCAATCTCTGGTGTCCACTCGGCGCGATCGTCAATAATGCCAGCACGGATGGCGGCAAATATCTTGGCTTTCGGCATATGCAGCGAATCACATAGCGCGAAACTTTTGACTTCCGGCGCGAAGCGGGCCAACGCCATGCCGTTGACTGTACTTGGATTGATGTAATTGATCACCCACGCATCGGGGCATAGCTCGGCGACATCCCGCGCACATTCCATGATGACGGGTAGTTCGCGCATTGCCCGGAAGATTCCACCGGGGCCAATCGTATCGCCAGAACACATGCGGATGCCGTACTTCTCGCTGATCTGGCAATCCAGCCCGCGATAGCGAACGGTATCTTCGGCAAAACTCAGCACGACGAAATCCGCGCCGGGAAGCGCGTCTTTCCAGTCGGTCGCCACTTCGATATTGAGATCAACGCCGGTTTCGGCGACGACCATCTCTGCCAGTTTGCCCATTCTCTCCATGCGTGAGGGGTTTTTATCGACCAGCGCCAGCGTACCTGTGTTCAAATGCGGAGAGTGGGCCATCTGCCAGATAGCCTGACGACCGAAGAACAAACTTCCAGAACCAATCACAACGACTTTCGGATGTTGCGTAGACATAAGACTTTCTCCTGCCTGTTGTTTGCATAAAGTGGTTAAGCCAATTTCTCGATCACGCTTGATACATCAATCACATATACCTGACGTTCGCCTTCATGCGCGGAATCAATGCACACCTGCCGACCGTCCCGGCTCCAGCGTGGATGCAGATCGCAGCGAATCGGCCCGGTAAGTTCCGGCGGCGCGTAAAAGCGTCCAATATCAAAACGGGTATTGCTCGCCATATGATATAGAATTAGCGTCCGGTACTGGTCATTACCGGGATAGGTATCGGTTAGCATCCACTGGCGATCCGGCGAAAACGTGCAGTGACCGTCGGTGCTAAACAAATCGTCGCCGATGATCTCGATCTCGTCGCTATGTCGCGTATACAGAAAGTAGCGGTCGCCGACATCTGCTTTACGCGCCCACGCCACAACCTTTTCTGGCGAATAGTAATCAAGATGCGACACGAAGTAGTCATCGGCGACAATGGCCTTGTTACTGCCGTCAACGTCTGCCGTGACCAGACGATCTACCCATTTGCGCCGCTGATGCAAATCGTACTGCCAGCGATGCAACCAGATGAAGCTGCTGCCATCCGGCGAAATGTGAATGTGATTGAACCAGTGCTGACCGCCGTCCATCATCTCGTTGGGGTGAAAGTTGCGGGCATCGTCATAGCTGACTACAAGGCGATTTTCCCCGGTAGTGAGGTCCATCCAGAAGATACCGTCATCCGCCGGATGCGGGTCGTCTGCCCCCGCATCTGGCACGCCGACATAGCCATACCCCGGTCGCGTGCGATGCAAGCGAGAGAAGTTTAGACCAAGCCCGAAGTTGCCGCGAACCGCATAAATCGGGCGCGGGAGTGTGCGCGTTTCCCCCGTGTGAATGTCACGCACCACGCTGACGTAACGGTCGCCCTCGCGCTGGTTATAGATGATCTTGCGGTCTGGCTCGCCGGGGAACCATTGCAGCATACACGCCTGCTGCCAGCACCAGGCATAGGTTTCATCTAGCGGCGTCCACTGATTGTCATTCTGTGTGTCGATCAAGCCGATCACAGCCGAATCTTCTGGCGTGGGCTGGCGGTCGATGAAATCCACTTCCAGCGCCAGCAGATAGCGACCGTCCCCACTCCAGGGAAACTTGTCATAATATCCAAAAAAGTGATGCTTTCCCGATGTGGCGGGTTTCGCATCCAGCAAATGTTCAACAATAGGCATAATATCCCCTCCCCCGATCAACCTTATTCACCAGTAG
>DAOTXA010000391.1:0-4135 GCA_034435595.1 Anaerolineae bacterium
CAACTGAGTCACGTAGCGCCATACCGAATTTATTGTACATTTCTACCGGGGCGGTGTAACCCATCAAACGACGACCTTCCCCCCCCATGTAGTAAGCCATATCGATGGCTTCCTGCACATCACCACGTGTCTCGTCCAGAATCTTGCCCATTTCCTGGGTCATCAACCGGGAGAGTTCTTCTTTACGCTCCTCAAGAAGGCGTGCAACTGCATAAAGAATTTCGCCGCGCCGAGGAGCAGGCATCAAGCGCCAGTCTTTGTACGCCTCGGCGGCAGACTTAACCGCCTTATCCACATCCTCCGGGCTACCAACGGCGACTTCAGCAATCACTTCTTCTGTTGCAGGATCATAGGTCTTGAACGACTCGTTGTCTTTACCTTCAAGCCATTCACCCCCAATAAAGTTTCTCACCAGATCAGCCATAAAATAACGCTTTCTTTCTCTAAAGTTTGGTTAAGTATAGGGATCAAGAAACATATTGTCAAGAATTTCACAAAGCACGAAATCGATATATGCTAATCCTCAATTCGGATAACACGTGCACCTTGAAGATCAACCTGAGTATAGCGTGAAACCACCCCGATTTCCGCACCAAAATAGACCTGTGACATCGCATTTGCAACAGCCTGAGCTTTTCGTTCCTCATTACAAACAGCACATAGCGTTGGGCCAGCCCCGCTAATCACAACACCTGCAGCTCCAGCAGATTTCGCCGCGGACCGCACCTGCTTTAGACGTGGGATAAGATGTGTGCGTGCAGGTTCAATGACACAATCCCCTTCCATTGCAACACCCATCGCCTGAACATCACCACGATGAACAGCATCAATCATTGCGGCTAACATACCTGTCTGCGCAACCATTGTTTTGAGTGAAACAGACTCAGGCAATACAGCCCTCGCCTCTTTAGTCGGGACCTCAACATGAGGTGTGACCAGCGCAAGATGAAGGTCAGCAGGAACAGGCAATGCCTGGATCGTCTCTGCGGTGATTCCATTTACCAATACAAACCCACCAAGTAATGACGGAGCGACATTATCGGCATGGTAGCCACTAACTAACGCCTCTCCTTCAAGACACGCAGCCAGCAATTCAGTGCGCGAAAGCGGCTCGTTAAACAGCGCATTTGTCGCAACAACTGCCGCTACCGCACTCGCTGCACTGCTGCCCAACCCGCTAGCCAATGGTAAATGTTTATGCAATTCAATACGAACTCCATGTGGTGCTTCAATTTGCTGTAAGTAGGCATTTACTGCCACTGAAGCTGTATTCTTATCGGCATCAAGCGGCAGCGCACCGCCATCCCCGTCAATGGATAGCATGATTGCACCTTGATCCTCGTGCGGGGTCACCCGAACAATATCTCCGGGTTCCTTAAAGGCCAGTCCCAGAATATCGAAGCCAACACCAACGTTGCCCATGCTAGCAGGTGCAAACGCTTCTACACTGGCTTTTGTGTTCAAAGGTGCTATCCTTTTAGTGCCATATGAGAGACCATCGCCGATTGAGGTTACACCAATGAGAAGCATCCTGCAATGTATGGATTGCGGCGAAACATTCCCTCTAGACACTGTCATCTATACGTGTACAAACTGCGGCGGATTGCTGGATGTACACCATGATCTTGAAATGCTCCAACACACGATCAACCGCGAGTTATTCGACGCACGATTGGGCACGCTTGAAGGCCCTTATCGCAGTGGAATCTGGCGTTTCAAAGAACTCGTCTACCCCGATGTCAGCACCGATATTATCGTTAGCAAGCCAGAAGGCAACACAAACCTGTACACTGCGCCACGACTTGCAGAATGGGTAGGCATTGACGACCTATTTCTAAAACACGAAGGCGAAAACCCAACTGGATCGTTCAAAGATCGTGGCATGACCGGTGGAGTTACGCAAGCGCGTGCGCTGGGTATGACACGTGTCGCCTGTGCCAGCACAGGCAATACATCGGCGTCACTCGCCGCATATGCGGCGCAAGCGGGCATTGAAGGGATCGTATTCTTTCAAAACAAAGATATAGCGCTTGGCAAACTATCGCAAGCAATCGCTTACGGTGCAACATGCATCCAAATCAACGCCGACTTTGACCGCAACCTTGAACTCGTCCGTGAAGTATCAGAAAAGCTCGGCATTTACGTTCTCAATTCACTGAATCCCTTCCGTCTGGAGGGGCAAAAGACGATTATGATTGAAGCTATGCAGCAATTACGCTGGCAAGCACCTGACTGGATCGTCGTACCCGGTGGCAATCTGGGCAACTCCTCTGCATTCGGCAAAGCCCTTTCAGAGATGCACTGTCTCGGCTTGATTGACCGAATTCCGCGAATAGCCATCATTCAGGCCGAAGGTGCGAGTCCATTGGTCAGTAGTTATGAGCCACGACCAGACAGCACTAACTACGAACGTGGACGCGACGAACTCAACCCAACAAAGGCAGAAACCATCGCTAGCGCAATCAAGATCGGAAATCCGGTCAATTTCCCGAAAGCAGTGCGTGCTCTTAGACTCACAAACGGCGTTGTTGAAAGTGTAACCGATCAGGAAATCATGGACGCAAAAGCAATGATTGACGCGGTAGGCATTGGTTGTGAACCCGCTTCAGCCTGTTCACTTGCTGGAACGAAGAAACTTGTCGAAAGCGGCGTTATTCAACGCGGTGAAAGTGTCGTCGGCATACTGACAGGTCATCTGTTAAAGGACCCTGACGCCACAATCGGTTATCATAGCGACCAACTCAAAAACTTGCACGCAAACTACCCTAACCAGCTACATCAAGCTGATGGTAACACGGAAGAAATCATAGCCATCTTGCAACAAAAATAAAACAGCCACCAGAAGTTCATCTCGAGGCTGTAAAAATGCACCTGACTTGCTGACTTTACTGACGGAAGCGCAGTTCCCAAATATCACTCAATGTCGTGATTTTCCGACGCGGAGTAATTATTGCCAATGCTTGATCAAGGTCTTCAAGAATGTCATACGTATCCTCGATACCAACAGCGAAACGAACAAGGTTATCTTTGATCCCAAGCGTCAGGCGTTCTTCTGTCGTCTTTTCATAGTAGCTCATCAGCGCAGGTTGTTCGATTAGGCTTTCGACACCGCCCAGACTAGGCGCGATATATGGAATTCGCATAGCATCGATAAATTTAGCGGTTGTCATCAGATCACCCTTTACTTCGAAGCTAATCACACCCCCAAACCCCTTCATCTGAGCAGCAGCAACTTCGTGGTCAGGATGTGACTTCAAACCAGGATACCAAACACGCTCGATTGCCGGATGCCCTTCAAGTAGTTCAGCAACCGCTTGGGCCGTCGCGTTTTGCTGGCGAACACGAACTCCAAGCGTCTTGAGTCCGCGATCCAAAAGAAATGCATTCTGAGGGTCAACCACACCACCTAGAACACCGCGAGCATCACGCAACGCCTTAATCCGATCTGCACGTCCAACAACAACACCCGCTAACAAATCATTATGACCAGCAAGATACTTTGTCGCGCTGTGAACGACAAAGTCGATACCCCATTCATAGGGACGCTGGTTTACGGGTGTAGCGAATGTGCTGTCGATAATGGTTCGCACACGATACTTGCGTCCCAACTCTGCAATACGCTCAAGATCAGCAACACGCAAATATGGATTTGTCGGGCTTTCAGAAATGAGAAAACGCGTCTTCTTGGGAATAATCGCGGCTTCCAGCGCATCGTAGTCACCATTGGGCACAACTGTCGTTGTAATGCCCAGGCGTCCAAGGAATGTCTGACAGAACTGGCGCGTGCGACGATAGCAATCACTCGTCATCACAATGTGTGCCCCTGCCGGAAGAACCGCCAGCAATAAGGATGTCATAGCAGACATACCGGAAGCGTATAAAACAGCATCTTCTGCGCCATCTAAAGCCGCCAGCTTGGCCTCTACTGCCGCAACAGTTGGATTGCCATAACGTCCATATTCTTCACGCGCATCACCATCGCCCCAGGTCTTGCTTTCCATGAAATCGATCAAGGCCTGCGTATTTTCAAATGTATATGTCGCCGTTTGGACAATTGGCGTTGTCAATGAGTGGTGCGGCTTATCACGGTTGACACCACCATGTACTGCACGTGTGCTCTGACCACGATGCTCAC
>DAOTXA010000392.1:0-21889 GCA_034435595.1 Anaerolineae bacterium
ACTATGAGGATTATTTCGTCGGGCTGGTGTTGTATACATATAGTGCGCTGCGTCTATTCAAAGAAGTCGAAGGGCAGGAGATCGCGCAGGCGCAAAATGCGACCCAACAGCTTGCCGCGTTGCTTTCCACCTGTATGCTGGGCGATATGATCAATGTATATTGAGGCGCAAACCGGGCGTACTGTGGATAATACCGCGCCCGGTTTACCGGTGGCTATGAGTCGCCTTCACCCTCGCCGACGGGCTCCGGCGTGGTGGTGACGCTTGTCCATTCCGGGCGATCCCCGCGCAGATGACCGAAAATCGGCTTTTCGTTGCGCAGCACGTCGATGAAGGCGGCAATATCCGAGATGGGCATAAACATATGCCCGCTTTTCTTTTCTACGTCGAATCCGGGGTCGGGCATCGGGCTTTCTGGCGCGACGAAGAACACATCCAGCTTGAATTCATCGCCTGCACAGCGGACCAGGCCGCGCACCGTCACCTCGGCATCCCCGAACGTGCGTTTTTCCGCCTGCCGCCAGATGACGGTATAGGTCTTGATCTCGAACATGGCTACGTTTTCTGCCATAGCGCTGTTTCTCCTTGTATATGGTCAAATCAATGCGCTCAAGTGTACCGCAGGCATCGCAAAAGCGGAAAAGCAAAAAGGCGATACCGTCGCGGCATCGCCCTTCACAGGTTTGTAGAGTATGGCGCGATTAATCCTCGCCGGGGCCGCCGCCGTATTTCTTTTCGCCCGCGACGATCTGGCGCAGGCGATACAAATCGGTGCGCGAGGTCATATCAAGGCTGATGGGCGTCAGCGATACCTGCTTTGCGTGCAGCAACACATAGACATCGCTGTCGGGTTCGGCCTTTTCGGGGTCCATGTTGTACTCATAGCCGAGCCGCCCTACGCTGCCGAGCGAGACACGTTCCGGGCGGGTAGGCCAGAACACGCGACGGCGCGAAAGGCGCGTCATTTTCCAGTCGGTTTCAGTAGTTGCGCCCCAGGGGACATCCAGCTTGAACAGGTCCACGTCATCGGGGCGATCTTGCTTATCGCACAGCCACGCACCGAATCTGCGTGTGAAATGCGCCGCTGCCGAAAAATCTACTTCTTCTGAGTAACTCAGGTGCAGGTCTTTGGGCGTCTGCTGGCTGACGGCAATCGCGGGGATGCTGAGGCTGGCGGCTTCGATAGCCGCGCCAACGGTTCCACTGATGGTGACGCCGTTACCGGTGTTTTCGCCATAGTTGATGCCGCTGACGACCAGCGACGGCAACCTGTCAGAGAGTTCCAGCACGCCATGCTGGACGGCCTGCGCGGGTGTGCCATCCACCGCGAATGCCTTCACATCTTCGATACTGTTACTGTTTTCGTAGGGGTAGATGCGTCCCTCGCTGAATACCGGCATACTGCGTCCCATGCCCGATTGCTGCTCGCGAGGGGCGACGACAAGCAAATCTGCCATATCTGCGAAGGCAGCGACCGCCGCCCACAATCCGGGCGATTCGATACCGTCGTCATTGGTGAACAAAATCAGGGGGCGTTGTTCTGCCATAGGGTGCCACCTTTCCATATGTTTGACCACTGTTTCGCCGTGTAGCTTTTGCTTACGACAGGCCGTGGAACCTATGATTGCGTATTTGCATTATGCGTTTAATTCCGTATGAATTGCACAAACGTTTAGAAAAATCAGGGCGACACCATCGCGTCGCCCTGTAGAACACCGTTTAGCGGTTGAGGCTCATCGGCATGATGACGTGGACAAAGTCCTCGCGTCCTTCCGGTCGCAGCACTCCCGGATTCTGCGGTCCGTTGCTTTCCAGCACCACACTTTCCTCGCTGATGGCCCGCAGTACCTCAATCAAATAGCGGATGTTAAACGAGATGTCCAGCGGTTCGCCTTCGACCGAGGCATCGACCAGCCCCTCGTTGTCGCCGCGTTCGGCGCTCTTCCCCGCCACCAGCACCTCACCCGGTTCGCCGGGAGCGGTGGGCGGTTTGACGTACAGGCGTCCGCTGTAGGCGCTGTCACGGGCGAAAATCTCTGCACGCTGGCAGGCCCGCAGCAGATCAGACGTATACATGCGTGTCAGGGTGTTGTACTGCTTGGGGATAATCGCCGTAAAGTCGGGGAAGCGTCCCTCAAGCAACTGTGAAGAAATGTTGACATCCTTCAGGCGGAACATGACGATATCGCGTGTGCCGGGCAGGGCGATCAAGACTTCGCTGTCGTCCTCGGTAATGACACGGGCGACTTCTGCCAGTGCCTTCGCCGGGATCACCATCTCGACGGCTTCGGCAAAATCCTGCTCCAATTCCAGCGTGCGCACAGCCAGACGATAGCCATCAGCGGCGGCCATTGTCAGTGTATTGCCCTCGAAACGGGTGAAGATGCCCGTCAGAATGGGGCGGTCGTCCTCGGTCGCTGCCGCGAATACGACGTGGTTAATCATCTCCTTGAGGCCCTTTGAAGGAACCGACACGTCGCCACCGTCGTCTTCTGGTACAGGTGGGAACTCGTCGGCGTCAATGCCCTTGATGTTCGACTTGGTGCCGCCACAGCGCAGATGTATCGTCTGCGTGCTGGTATCCAGCGAAAGATCGACCCGTTCCGGCGACAGATTGTTGACCAGGTCGGCGAAGGTCTTGGCGGGCAGCGTGATGGACCCGGCCTCGTTGACATTCGCACCGATCCAGCAGGTAATGCCGAGGCCGAGACTCATATTCAGTGTGGCTAGTTTCAACCGCGCCTCTTCCGTTTCCAGCAAAATATTGCCTAGAACGGGCGTCGTAGGCCGGCTTTCGACCGCTCGACTGACGATGCTAACCCCACGGGCGAGGTTTTCCTGTAGTACGGTGACTTTCATCGGTTGGCTGCTCCGGCTAAGATGCTTATTTATCCCAAATTATCCCAAAGTATACTCGATTTAATGCCTATATGATAGATGACTTCTGCGTGGCAAGACGGCCTGCCCCTACCTTTAGAAGCCATTTGAAAAGCTACCGGGGAAAGCCACCACGCGCTTCTCAAACGGCTTCTTAGGCTGGCGACACGAAACGACAAACCACTGTCTAACACCTACCTACTTTTGCAAAAGGTGGCTTGTTGTCTGTAGCGTTCGTTATCCCGCCACGGGGCGTGTACGCGGACGGTTGACCGTGAACGTCAGGAAGAATTGTATCGCCAGCAGCGTCATGCCGAAGATGAACATGGCGTCATAGCTGCCGGTGAGGTCATAGCTGAGGCCATAGAGGAACGGTCCGATAGACGTGCCCAGTACCAGTGTCGTCATGACGAAGCCGCGAATTGCGCCGTGATGCAAGCGCCCGAACAGGTCGCCCCAAACGGTACTGTCGAACATCGAACCCAGCGAGATCACCACCCCGAATGACATCGCATAGGCCGTCAGCATCCAGCTATCACTGAGGATCATCGCCAGAAACAGCACCACCAATTGCAGCGCGTTTTGCAGCGCCATGACGATACCGGGTCGCATCTGCTGAATATACCGCCCCACGACCAGCGTCGAGACGGCGCGGACGAACATCATCACGGTAAACACCTCGGCGACAGTGGTCGCCGTGTAGCCGCCCGCTTCAAACACCGATACCTGATGAAACATCAGGCCACTACCGACCCCGGCTGCGATCATGCGTCCAGACAAGAACACCCAGAAGATGGGTGTGCGTCGTACTTCTGCCAGTGTCCAGCTATTTTCGGCGTCAATGCGTTCGGCTTCCAGCGTTTCTGCGTCAGATTTGACCAGATCGCCATCCGGGGCCATCCCCATGCTTTCGGGCGTATCGCGCATCAGGAACCACCACAGCGGCAGCACCAGCAACCCGATCATCGCACCCAGCATAATCCAGGTCGTCCGCCACGTAAACGTATCGATCATCCACTGCAAAAATTGCAGATAATATCCCTGTATGATGGCGGAGGCAACCAGCATCAGCGCCATGACGCTGCCACGTCGCCGTACCCACCACTTGTTCATGGCGGCGTTGCTGACGAGCATCAGCCCACCCTGACCGCTCAGTCTCAGCGCCACAAAAATCGCAAACAGCATCATCGGGCCGGTCACAATGCTGAAAGCCGCCATCACCAGCGCGAACATCAGCAAAATCCCGCTGCCGACCTTGCGGCTGCCCAATCGGTCAATCCAGCGCCCGACACGGGTCAGGCTGATGGCGGCGATAAAGGTCGCCGCACCGAACATGCCTGATAGCGTAGAGCGAGTGATGTTCAGGTCGTTAATCAGATGGTCGTTAAACAGCGCCAGCGAAAAATCCATCGCTGGCGAGGTAGAAAGCAGTCCCACCGTCGCCACCAGCCAGATCGCCCAACCATAGAAGGGCTTGCCCTGTGAACGCTGTTGTACTGCTGCTCTCGTTGCCATACTGCTCCATTCATTCCACTTATCACAAAGCAAACCGCGATATATGCCGTCGCGGTTTGCTTTAACGGTTTCAGTGTACACCTATCGTATATAAGGAGCGTTAAGGATTGGACTCATTGGTCACGGGGGGGCGGGCGGTGTTCAAAAGCGTGCATGGCGGGCCTGATCGTCCTCTTCAAATGGTTCAATCTCGACCAGTTCGCCATCATCGCCGACGGTGTAAACACCGGGCATGGCTGCCGGGGACTGCGTTTCTGGCGTAGATTCGTCCTCCCATGCCGCGACGACTTCGTGGCGTTTAAGCACTTCGACTTCGCGTTCCAGCATCTCGCCAACGCGCCCGGTTTGCATGGTGCGCCACACCAACACACCCGCGAAGGCGATCACGCCGCCCACCAGCATAATCGCAAAAATCGGGGCGCTTTCCGTCAATGTCGCGGCGAGAATCAGCACCAGCAACAGCGACAGCACCCACAGCAGCCAGCCCTGCGCCAGATGCCGCCGTGTCTTGCGATACACATCCAGCCGCCGGTAGAGTTCTTCGACATACGCGGTATCCGGGTTTTGTTTTGCCATGACTTTTAATCTCGTAGTTTTTGTCCGTTAAATTCATCTTCCGCATAAAATGGTGACTCAGCAATAGGCAGTTCGCCGTCGGCTTTAGCCGATGGCGGCAAAACAGGTGATTTACATGTTTACAAACACCCTCTAAAAGCGAACGGCTACGAGCTATATGAGACACAGACGCTTAAACATTATTGGCGATACTTCTACGGCTTAGGCGGCGATTTTGGCCCAGGTTGCACAGTCGGGCGCAAGGTCATATGAAACGGATTGCTATGGTCAGTTGCGCGGTGAGTCGTTAGTGGTTAGGTTTTAGTGATGGGTCACTCGCATATTACGATCTGCTGGTGGGTATCTGATTTCACCAGCCAACGAATCATTAAAAACAAATGACTCAGGAGTTTTTATGCCAGATCAATGGATTTTACTATCTGCTGTAGGACTGTTCGCCGGGGTGCTGTCGGGAATGTTCGGTATTGGTGGCGGCGTGATTATCGTCCCGGCGCTGACCATCTTTCTCGGCTTCGAGATCATTGAGGCGACCAGCACCTCGCTGGCGGCGCTGCTGCTACCCGTCGGCATTTTCGCGGTAATTCAGTATCGCAAAGCGGGATTGTTAAATTTTCGCTCGGCGGGTCTGGTCGCGGTCGGTCTGTTGACGACCTCATGGCTGGGCGCGGAACTGGCGATTAGCCTGCCCTCGGATACCCTCAAACGGATTTACGGTGTCTTTCTGTTATATGTCAGTTGGCGCATGATGGAACCGCGCAAACTCTATGCGGAGCAGATGGCGAAGCGTGCAGTCGCGGCGGTGGTCGGCGGCGGCACTACAAACGCGTCCGCATCCGCTGCCGATGAAGAACTCGAATTGCCGGACGTACACTGGTCTATCGTCCTCGGTGTGGGATTGGTAGCAGGTGTGGCGTCGGGCATGTTTGGCATTGGCGGCGGCGCGGTGATCGTACCCGCACTGGTCGTATTCCTGCACTATCCGCAAAAGCTGGCGGTCGGTACGTCATTGGGGGCGCTGCTGCTGCCGGTTGGTCTGCCGGGGGTGATCGCGTATTCCGGCGAGGGTGTGCTCGACTTTCCCGTGGCGGCAATTGTAGCAGTGGGCCTGCTCATCGGCGCAATTTTCGGCGCGAGAATCGCCATCGGCCTACCGTCCAAGACGATCAAGCGGCTGTACGGGCTGTTTTTGCTGTTCGTGGCGCTGCGCTTTATGTTCGGGTAGAAGCGAGCCGGGGGTAAACTTGCCCCCGCCGCATAATCTGGCGCTGGCGTATGCGTCTGTCTGAAGATCAAGCGAATTAGCTGGTTACAAAATCCACTTGACGGCTTCGTGCCAGATGCTATCCAACTGCACAGAATTGGCTTCGTCTTCCATGTCGGTGCGAATCCAGTGCCATGCTTCATCGGGGTCGTAGGCGTCGCCGATGTCGATCAACATGGGCGCGTCGTCACGCTCGGTGCGCTCGATATGGACGACACACGGCAGCGACTCTACAAAGTCGATCAACCGCAGTTCAGAAGTCGTAAACCAGAAGGCGAACTCGGTCGTCTTGCCATACGCGCCCGGTTCGGTCATGATAAATCTCTCGTTTTTGAGAGGGTCGTGTGTATTGCTATGCAGAGTAGACATGAGAAGTACCCCATCAAACTCAATGAATGTTACGGAGTATTTTGTTTAAAGGATACGCAGGTTTGTGAAATGTCGCAATAAAGGGAAATTAAGATTCGCGCAGATGTTGGCGGCAGGAATGCGGCATTCACGGTACAGTAAACACGACTATAACGCATTGCATCGAGGACACGCCGCATGACTTTTTCCCTGCGCGAAATGACCGCCGAAGATGGCCCCGCCCTCAACCGCCTATTCGGTGAATCGCCGGATTCCGGGGCGGTGCAGGTGGCACAAAAAATCCTGATTGACCCGGTGCAATTCCTCACCCTTGAACCGGAGACAGTGGGCGTCGTCGCCACACATCCCGACCATAACGGAATCGCCGGTTGTGGGCTGGTGACCATGCTGGATGTTCGCTTGCAAGGGCAAGTCTACCGCGCCGCCTATCTTTCTACACTGTCGGTGCATCCCGCCGCCCGCCGCCGTGGACTGGCGACACGCATTACGCAGTGGCGCATCGACCATGCAGAATCCGCCGCCGGGGAAGATGTGGTCGTTTTCGCCAACATCCAGCGCGGCAACGAGGGATCAACCGCCAACGCCCGCAAGTGGGCCACGCACATCCTCGGCGCGACCGATGTCTATCCGACGAGTACGCTCAAACGCGCCCCGAAACCGAAAACTCCCGCTTTGTTCCGCCCCGCTTCTCCGCAGGACTACGCCGCCTTCGCCAACGGCGCGAACGCCTACTACGCCAATACGAACCTCTATCCGCCACTCTCGGTCGATGCCATGACCGGATGGGCAAACAACACGCCGCTTGGTTCGCAGGTCAATCGCTGGTGGCTGGCAGAGTATCAAGGCCAGGTCGTCGCCGGGATAGGTGTGCACGATAAGAGCGCTCTCGCCGAACTGCATTTCGGTTTCGTACCCCTGCCCATCCGCATCGCCAATCTGTTCTTACGTGTGATCCCCGCAGATAACATCGCCCGCGAAACAGTCGCCGTACACATGTGGCACGCACCGGGGCGCGAGGACTTCGCCCGCGACCTGTTCACCCATTTGCGCTACCAATACGGCAAAACCGCCACGCTGCTGCGCGTGCATGTTGACCCCCGCACCTCGCTGGATAATCTGCCGGGTGTGTCGCGCTGGTCGCCGAAATCGACGATGGCGACCGCCGTCCGCGCCCCGGTTGAACTCGACGAATCGCGGCCAACCTACGCCTATTTGCGTTTGTGACGCCCACAATATCCATGCTCTCATACAAAGTACATCAGGGAATTTCGGTTAAACCGTCCATCTACCGAAGTAGTGGTCCCTGTTGTACAATCGCGCCATTGTTCACAATTCACAAATGCAGAGCGCGTCTCGCTTTTAAGGACGCCTTACCCCAGGAGAAGTAGCACTATGAGCAGCAACGGGCACAAACGGCTCATGATCCCCGGTCCGGTGGACGTGCGCCCGGAGGTCATGCAGGCGATGTTGACACCAATTATCGGTCATCGCTCGCAAGAGTTCTCGGATTTGTTTGCGCGTATTCAAGGCAAGCTGCGGCAGGTCTTCATGACCGAAAACCGCGTCTTTCTCGTTGGCGCATCAGGTACGGGTATCTGGGAAGGCGCATCTCGCAGTTGTATCCGCGATGACCGCAAAGCGTTGCATCTGGTCGGTGGTGCATTCAGCGAGCGCTGGGCCAAGGTCAGCACCGTCAACGGCAAACAGATTGATGTGATCGAGGTCGAATGGGGTAAGGCCCACACGCCAGAAATGGTCGAAGAGGCGCTCAACGACGCCGACCGCCCCTATGACGCCATCGCCGTCGTCCACAACGAAACCAGCACCGGTTTGTTAAACCCGATCAAAGAGATCGCTGGCGTCGTCCGCGACTACAATGAACGCAAAGATGCTGAAACCCTTGTGCTGGTCGATAGTGTCAGCGGCATTCTGGGTGCAGAACTGCGCCCGGACGAATGGGGCATCGACGTGGTGTTGACTTCATCGCAAAAAGCGTTTGCGCTGCCGCCCGGTCTGGCGTTTACCTCGGTCAGTGACCGCGTGCTGAATCGTGCCAAAGAGATCGAGAATCGTGGCTACTTCTTCGACTTCATCGAGTTAGAAAAGCGCCTGCAAAAGAACAATACCCCCAACACACCGCCCATTTCGCTGATGTACGCGGCGGATAAACAACTTGATTTCATCCTTGAAGAAGGCGTCGAGAATCGCATCGCCCGCCATAGCCGGATGCGCGACATGACGCACCAGTGGGTAAAAAGCCGTGGCTTTAGCCTGTTCGCGCAGGAAGGCTATCGCTCCTCGACGGTCACCTCCATCGACAACCGCGAAAAGGGCATGAACGTGAACGCGATGTCAGAGTTTATGGATAAGCGCGGCTTTGCAATGGACAAAGGCTACGGGCCGATTAAGGGCAAGACGTTCCGCATTGCCCATATGGGCGACCTGACGGTCAGCACACTCGAAGAAGTCCTCGGTGATCTGGACGAATTTCTGGAGGCGAATGCATGACGTTTCATGTACTGGTCAGCGATAACCTGAACGATAAAGCGCTTAAGCTGATACAGGATCACTCGGAGTTCACCGTCACCGCACCGGGCAAGATGGCGCGTGACGAGATGCTCGCCGCTGCCGCTGAAGCAGACGCGATGATTATTCGCAGTGGCACGACAGTAGACGCCGAAGTGTTCGAGAAAGCGGCAAAGCTCAAGGTGATTGCCCGCGCCGGGGTCGGCGTCGATAACGTTGATCTGGACGAGGCGACGAAGTGCGGTGTCATCGTCATGAACACGCCGGACGGCAATACGATTTCTACCGCCGAGCACACTTTTGGCCTGATGCTGTCGCTGGCACGTCACATCCCGGTGTCGCACGGCTCTATGAACGAAGGCCGCTGGGATCGCAAAGTCTATACCGGTGTAGAACTGCGCGGCAAAACACTCGGTATCGTCGGTTTTGGGCGCATCGGTCGTGCAGTAGCCAAGCGTGCCCTCGCCTTTGAGATGAACGTGATTACAAGCGACCCCTATATTCCGGCAGATGTCGCCGCTGATATGGGCGTGACCATGCTGGAACTGCCGGACCTGTTCAAACAGGCCGATTTCATCACGCTGCACACCGTCGCCAACGATGAAACACGCCATATGATTAACGCCGAAACCATCGCCAGCATGAAAGCGGGCGTGCGCATCATCAACGCGGCACGCGGTGCGCTTATTGACGACGATGCCCTCGCCGCCGCGCTGCAAAGCGGGCAGGTCGCCGGGGCCGCGCTGGATGTCTATGCGCAGGAACCGCCACCGCCAGAAAATCCGCTGGTGCATCTGCCGAACGTGGTGCATACGCCGCATCTCGCCGCCAGCACCAGCGATGCGCAAATCAACGTCGGCATCGACGCCGCGCAGGGCGTCATCGCCGCCCTGACGAAGAAAGCCTATAACAACGTGGTCAACCCGGCTGTGCTGGGCTAGTCACACGTATAGAACCGCAAAGACGACCGGGCGGCCTTATGGGTGCGCCCGGTTTTATTTTTGCATTGCGCTGCAAATGAATTTCGTTACAGACGCCGCGAAATGATATACAATGAAACTCATTGTAGAATTAGATCACAGTTGGGAGGCGGCGGCGCGACATGAGTCTGTTACGACGCATTGAGTGGGGGATGATGCCCCGTCCGGGCGAAACGGTCGAAATCTTCCAGCACCAGCGCTTGCTGGCTGAAGGGCTGGTCATCACCGTAGACACAAGGACCATCACGATTGCGAGTCCCGACGGGTTGGTTGACCTGGATACAACCGAACTGCGGCGCGGACTCAAAGACGGCTCAATTATCGTCAAACGGCGGCGCGACTAGCCGCGCATTGTTGGCGCTTCCGGGAAATTCGACATATCCTTTGGGTGAACGTGGTTTTCCACGTATTAATCGCCATTGGAGAGAGAGGGACCCCCTATATGAGTGCGCCATTCCAATCCTTCCTGAACGGCCTTAGAAACCTGTTCGGCGGTCAGTCGAACGAACCGGAAGCATCCACACCCGCGTCCAGCGGCACGACGACCTCGCAACCACAGCGCGACGACATCCCCGATAGCCCGGTAGTAGAAGCACCCGTTGTCAATGCTGATGAAGGGGTTTGCACGCTGCCCCCTGATTTTGAGATTCCGCCGGAAACACCGCTGGAAGATATCCCAAAAGCGGGCGGTATCGCCATGAGCTTCGACGCGCTGGCGGCAGCCTCAACGGGTGGCGGCAACGACAATCCATGTGTGCTGACCATCCGCTCGAACCTGAATACGGTCAACCTGCGCAGCGGACCGGGCACTCACTTCATGCCCCCGGTAGCAGAGACTACGGGCGGCGCAATCTTTGAACTGATCGGTGGTTCAGAGCCGGACCCGGATAAAAAGCGCTGGTACGCTATCCGCCTTGATCAAGGTAGCGCATGGGTACGCGCCGATCTGGTCACCCTGTCGAACCCGTGTGCGCAGTTCACATTTATCGACGAGAGCGAAGTCGAAGCTATAGAGCAAGAGCCAACCCGTGAAGAACGTTTCGCGCTGCCGACCGGCGCAGCGATCTCGCAGGGCTTCCATAGGAATCATCCCGGCTTTGATATGGCGTCTGAGACGGGAACGGTGCTATCTGCCCCGGCAGATGGCGTGGTCATCCGCCAGATTCCGTGTACGGCCTGCAAGGAAGGTGCGACCAACGTGTTCCCGACGCCCGGTGTCGGTCGCTGCCCGCAGTTGGATCGACGCGTTGATTGGGGATTCGGCTACGGTAACTTTATGATCCTGCGCTTTGATTATGTCGATATGCCCACGCCCCTGCGCGATGAAATGGATGCCCATAGGCTGGAGGGTGGCTTCGCGTACTTGCTGCTGGCTCATCTGGATAGCTTTGCGGTATCCAACGGCGAGGAGTTTATCGCGGGGCAAAAACTCGGCGAAACCGGGCACACCGGCTGCTCGTCGGGGCCGCACCTGCATTTCGAGGTCCGCATCGGCAACGACGAAAACGTCGATGGTCGCTGGGGGCAGCAGATCAAAGTCCACCCGAATAAGATATTCGCCACAGACTAAGCTCGACTTTGCACGTAAGCAGAAGCGATATAGTGGGTTGGACTATTCCTGATCTACTCGGTAAAACGGTCAGGGCTGATGTCCAACCCGCAACATACCAACATAGAGGCACTCGCTTCATTTGCGCCACACGTTCGTCAGAAGGACTCCCCACATGATCCCCGTAGCAACCATTAGCGCACTACCCGTGATGCACCGCGTCACCATCCCCGCCGACTATATGGACATCATGGGCCACATGAACATCATGTACTATATTCACGTCTTCGACCGGGGGGCGTGGGGGCTGTTCGGCAGCCTCGGCCTCAACCAGACGCATATCGACACCCGGCGCGGCGGGATGTTCGCGCTTAAACAGCACATCAGCTATCTGGCAGAAGTTCACGCCGGGGAGACGGTCGCCGTTCGCAGTCGCGTACTTGGCCTCAGCAAAAAGCGTATTCACTTCATTCATTTCATGCTCAACGAGACAACGGGCAAATTGGCTGCAACGATGGAGGTCGTTGGCTCGTATGCTAATCTGGATACACGTCGCACCGCACCCTTTCCGCCAGAAATCGCGGCGAAACTGCGCGAACGTGTCGCCGAAGATGCACAATTAGACTGGGAAGCGCCAGTTAGCGGGGTTCTGGCTCCATAGAATCCCCTAATGGTTAAGCAGTCAGCACACCGGTGATTGTGCTATACTTCAAATCGACTAATCGTGAAAATCAACGAGTATTGAGGGGAATAAGCCTTATGCCTTCGCTATTAGAAAAGGTCAACACACTCATCAGCGCCAATCTGCACAGCATCGTAGACCGTGCGCTGGAGTCAAACTCGCTCAAAGTGATGGACGAATATATCCGGCAGGCCGAGAAGAACCTCGACGCCCTCGAAGACTCCGCTGCCACCGTCGGCGGGACCGTCAAGACGCTCAAACGCAAATACGAGGAATTCGCCGCCGCCGCCGAAAAGCTGGACCGCGACATCGACACCCTCATCGTCAAGGGCAAAGACGATCTTGCCGGTGCAGCCCAGGCCGAACTCAACACCAAGCAGGAACTGTCTCAGGAATACTACGAGCAGTGGCAGGAACAGCAGGCTCAGTATGAAAATATGCTGGCGATGCGCCTCAAGCTCGAAGCGCGTCTGACCACCATCCGCCAGGAGCGCGAACACCTCAAAGACCTGCTGAAGCTGGCAGAGGCCAAGAAGGTCACCACCAAGACCATCAGGAGCCTGGACGATATCGCCAAGGTCGGCGATGCAGAGATCAGCGGCATCGCAGAGAAGATTCGCCAGAAGATCGACACCGAGGATGCACGCATGGAAGTCGCTGCGGCTAACCTCGGCGACCAGATCGAAGAAGCCGTGCGCGGCAGCGAAATCGACCGCCAGTTGGAAGAACGCCGCCAGCGTCTACTGGGTGGGCAGAGCTAACAACGCAGACCAACGAATACAGGTCAAGGATCAACCGCGAAGGGGCACTACACATACATGTGCCCCTCCTTTGAGTTTCATCTGAGTTTCATCACTCCGCACAATTACCCAATTCTGCGATAAATTTGCATAATGGCCTATTCTGAGCTATCATGGTCCTTAAGCGCGGGTTATTATGCTACCTTCTGCGCCTGTGTTCACCGTAACGCCCTCGCACCGCACGCGCATCTTCGGCCCTCCCGATAATGCGACTGCACATCTGTCGGACTCAACCCCACCAGACCAATCTAAAATGATGCAAAGGATGGACCCATGTCTGATTCAACGCACCTCGACACGGTACGCCGCCAGCACTTCCCGATGATGCTGCCCGATGGCATCGTGGCGAAGCCGGTAACTTTAGACACATTTTTCGATATTCAAGATCGCCTATTTGACGACATTTTTACCAACGGCGGGCACCCGAATTGGTTCAGCACCCCGGCGGATCGTCGTGCAAATGGCGCGTATCTGGGCGGATTACAACGCCTCACGCATCAGGAGGCGATTGCCTTCTGCACCGGGGATAATCCCGAAACCAGCGAGCCAGTCGGCTGGTCTGCCGGGCGCATGACCAGCGCCAGCGATTACCTGATGGACGAAACCGGCATCCTGCCTGCTTATCGCGGGCGTGGCATCTACAGCGCATTTTTGAGCCGCTACCTCGTCTATCTGCGCGACCTCGGCTACGAGCGTGTGGTCAGCTATCACGCGCCGAACAATCGCGCCGTGTTAATTGCCAAATTGCGTGCCGGTTTCGTCATCACCGGAATGCGGATGCGTGCCGATTCAGGCGCATCGGTGCAGTTGACCTACTTCACCCACGACGACCGCCGCCACGCTTTCGACAACGCCGTCAGCCTGGAACCGGATTTCACCCGATCATAGCAAAATCAGTACAACCACGAAAAACAGCCACGAAAAACGAAGCACTCAAAGAATCTCCTTGATCTTCTTTCTTCGTGGTTCCATTTGATGGTATACTCCCGCCCGTGATTTGACCGACCCACACAGGAAGTGACCATGAGCGATTGGACGCCCGTTATCGGCCTCGAAGTACACGCCGAGATGCTGACCGAAAGCAAGATGTTTAGCAGCGCTCCCGTCGTGGATAGCGTGCAGGCCGCGCCGAATACTGCCGTTGACCCGCTGTCGCTGGGGATGCCGGGGACGCTGCCCGTCATCAACGAGAAGGCGATGGAATGGGGCCTCAAAGTCGGGCTGGCGCTCAACTGCCAGATTCCGCGTTATAACCAGTTTGCCCGTAAGAGCTACTTTTACCCCGATCTCCCCAAAGGCTATCAGATCAGCCAGTACGAATATCCGCTGGCGATTAACGGCTACGTCGATATCGTCTTTGAGGACGCGAACGGCGAGACGCGGGAAAAGCGCATCGGCGTCACCCGCGCCCACATGGAAGAGGACACCGGTAAATCCACGCATACCGGGGGCGGCGCGAGTCTGATTGACCTGAACCGGGCAGGCGTGCCACTGCTGGAAATCGTCAGCGAACCCGACCTTCGCAGCAGCGCAGAAGCCGAAGCCTACGCCCGTAAGCTGCGGGCGATTCTGCGCTATCTGGGTGTCAATCACGGTGATATGTCAAAGGGCGTGCTGCGCTTTGAGGCCAATGTCAGTGTGATGCACAAAGACGACACCGAATATCGGCAGCGCACCGAAATCAAGAACCTGAACAGCATCCGCAGCATGGTCCGCGCCATTGACGTAGAGGTCAAACGCCAGATCAAGCTGTACGAAAAGGGCGATACGATCAAACCCGCCACCCTCGGCTGGAACGAAAACAGCGGCAAAATCACCATCCAGCGCTACAAGGAACGCGCCGACGAATATCGCTATTTCCCCGAACCCGATTTGCCCTGGGTAGAGATGACGGCTGAATATGTGGACAGCGTGCGCACCAATCTGCCGGAACTGCCGGACGCCAAGCAAACGCGCTTCATGGACGAACTCGGTTTGAGCGAATACGACGCGTCGGTGCTGGTGAGCGAGAAGGCCGTCGCCGACTACTACGAAGCGGTGATTTCCGCCGGGGCCGACCCCAAATCCGCCGCCAACTGGATGCTGGGTGGCGTGGCGGCGCTGCTGAATAAACATGGTGTAGACCGTGAGAGCCTTGCCGAAATTCCAGTCAAACCCGGACAGTTAGCCGCGCTCGTCAAGCTGGCAAGCGGCGACACGCTCAACAAGGCCGGGGCAGAAAAAGCACTGGCGATCATGTGGGAAACAGGCGATGATCCCGCCACCATTGTAGAGCGCGAGGGGCTGGCACAGGTCAGCGATACCAGCGCGATTGAGGCGGCAGTGCAGGCTGTGCTCGACCGCAACGCGGATATGGTCGAGCGCTACAAAGCCGGGGAGCAAAAGCTGTTCGGCGCGTTGATGGGTCAGTCGATGGGCGCACTCAAGGGCAAGGGCAATCCGGCGATTGTCAAAGAGACGCTGCAAAAGCTGCTTAAGGATTAGGTGGTTTTGCAATTTTCCAGTAGGGACGCGATATTACCCTTTGAAGATATAATTGGGTAACGGTACGCTGTGAGATTGATCTACGGTGGACGCCCTCTACGACCAAACCATGTAGGGATGCGCTACAGCGCGTCCGCAACCCCAAACACAAATGACGTTGTTCGTCTATTTATTCAATCGTCAACATCGCGTCCGTCGATACAACCAAATGTGACACAGCCTAGCTACACATCGGGCGATGAGCGCGGTTTCGTCCGGTCAGGGCCGTTCTCGCTCGACCGTCACCGGGTCCGCCGGACGGACGTATTCGCGGGTGTAGTCGGGGTCCGGGTAGATGCCACCCATCAGGTATGTCAGCGTGATCCACAATCCGCGAGCATGACGGAAAAACCACAGGCTGAATAAAATCACATACGGTATCCAGATGAAGAGTTGCCACATAATCGGCGGTGAAAACAGCGCATGGACGGCGAAGAACCCGCCGAGCGCGGTGAACTCTGCAATGGCTACGTTGATGTACACGCCGCCAATGGCGTCACCTGATCCACGGGCGAAACGGGAACCGCAGTAATCGCAGGTGGGCTTGAGTTTGTAGGGATGCCTGCCGCCTTCAAACAATCGCCCCAGTTCGCAGGCCGGGCAGCGCAGATTGAAGCCAACGCGAAATTTGTGCAGTAGATAGCGGAGGTTTCGGCTGTGCATGGGACGGTGTTCCGTTTACGAACGGGATTGGACGCAAATGATGGCGCGTTTACGCACGCTCGTCAAGTTTTCAGCCGCCACGTCGCAGATTGTCTAATTGTTTGTTCAGCGTCCGGTATTCGTTCGCCAGTTCGTCGGCGACCTCCTTAAGCAGATTGCGCCCCTGTGCGCGGGCCAGCTTCTCCTCGATTTTGAGGTCCAGCAGCGGATCAAGCATCAAATCGGTGTGTTCGATCTTGAGGTCCTCTAGCTGGAGTTCAAGTTCGCGGCGCAAGTTGCGCAGTTCGCGCAGTTTGCGTTCTTCCAGCGTCAGGGGGGGCGGCGCGTCAGCATCGCTCGGTTCGTCGTCGCGGTCGATCTTGACCAGTGTAGCGACATCTTGCTTGCTATACGCCTCGTTGATGATGATCATCAGCCGCGTGCGCCGGTCGCGCTCTGCCGGGTCGGTGACCAGATCGGGGTGAAAGCGACGGGCCAGCTTGCGATACAACTGCTTGAGGTCAATTTCTTGCAGGTGATTTTCGGACTTTTCAAGCAGGTCCTCATCAAGGATACCGGTTTTCTGCTTGCCTTTATCCGGCGGGGCAAAGCGCTGCTTGCGCTCCCACGAATAGCGCGGTTCTTCATCTGTGCCGTGTAGAAAACGGCTGCGGCGTTGATCGTGAAAACGCTTTATTTTGGCGCGGGTGTCCTCCACTTTGGCGTAAATGTGGTGGACCGAGCGCCGGTAGCGTTTGGCGAACGCCTCGATTTCGCCGCGCAGCGCCGCATTCTTGGACTCGTAGCTTCTGATCTGGTGCTTGAGTCCGAAGATGATGTCATTGAGTTCTGTGATTTCTTCGAGCGGTGTTGTTTCGTCCATACAAAGATTGTACAGCGAACCGAACACGATCACACCCCTACCGTTGGGTGATGTCTAACAATTGTGTTACAGCGCCCGCACTAACGGAATTTTTAGGCGCGTATGGTAAACAAGGGTACGACCGCAGAAAAACGTGGTGGTTCGACGATGATCATTGCGAGCGGCAAAAATGCCGCCCCTACAAGTTCATGAAAGTTGTGTAGGGGTCTCAAACCGGAGGTTTGCACATTCTTGCGACCCGCCTGCTCAAAATATCGACCACGCCATTTTGTGGCTGTACCTAAACAAGAAGCATGTACAAAAATGAAGGACATCTCGAAGGACATCTCATGGAACGACTTGATTTGAATGCATATCGCTGGCACAGCCGTTTGCTGCTGTTATTTGCCCCGCATAGCGAACATCCCGACTACCAGCGCCAGTGGGAGATGCTGGCTGACGCCGAAACAGGTATTGCAGAGCGCGACCTGTTTGTGTTCATGTTGTTCGAAGATGAAGCCGGGTTCGCGGGGAAGCAGGTGGCATCCCCGGCATTTGCGGCGGATATACGCCAGCAGTTTCGTGTGCAACCGGGCGGGTTTACGGCGCTGGTCATCGGCAAAGATGGCACAGTCAAACGTCGCTTCGACCATCCGGTATCGACTTTCGAGCTATTCAGCCTGATTGATGCCATGCCCATGCGTCGCCAGGAAATGCGTGCCGACCAATCGTAGCATACAGTAAGATTTTGCACGCTAAAACCATCCAATCCTACAGAGAATGAGAGACAGCGAAACCCCTGATGTACGATTACGATGACGTGTACGACCCATACGCGCAGGATGACTACGACGCCGACGACTATCTCACCGCCGATTACTACTATCCGCGCTGGCAGGAAGAAGAGGACGAGGACGAGCCGACATGGACGCTGTGGCGCATCACGCTGCTGGCAATTGCCATCTTGATCGTGCTGTCGTTCATCGGCTATGAACTGCTGCCCTTTATCCAGATTTCGACCAATACCGCGCCGCCACCCCCGGTCATGACGCCGATTCCGCGAGTATAGGCCACCGCCCGATTATGGGAACGGAATCGCTGTCGGCATCGGCGTATCCATCGCTGCTGGCGTCGGCGTCGCCGTTTCGACCGCCTGCGCCGGGACCGATTCTACCGGGGCCTGCCTGTCAATCTGCGGCGAGGGCACATCATCCAGCACCGCCAGCAGCGACTCGTTTTTGACGGTGGCGACCTGCCCATTCACCGTATCCACCACCAGCAGACCGTCATTGAGTTCTGCGAGCAGCAGCACGACACCGGTGCGTTGTGGGACGGTTGTATCCTGCGTCAGATTGAGTAATTGCGGCATCGACACATCTTCGAATACCAGCACAATATCCTGCGGCTGACCGCCCCCCAGATAGCGCGGCACCGAACCGTAAATCGTCGCGCCATAAACCAGACCGAACAACAGCGTATACAAAATCATCCCGCTGATGAAGATCAGGCGGCGGGTGCTTTCTGGCAGTAGCCACGTATCCAGCGTGCGCACGACCGGGGTCAGTACGCCGGTATCGTCGCCATCTTCAGATGCATCATTAGGCGATGCCGGTTTGCGGCGACGCATCACCGCGCCCAGAAAACGCCCGAAATAGTACGCTGCCGCCACGATCCCAATCGCCAGAAAGGGCGGAACCAGCAATCCGACCCCGGCGGCAAGGTATTGCGCGGGTCGCAGCGTGTAGCCATGAATATCGGTATATCGAGCCAGATGGCTGTTGACGACGACGAATCCCCCGGCGGTGAGCGAGGCTGCTACACCGACAATGAATGAGATCAAGCGCTGAAATGCACGACTGACGCCCTCCACACTTTGCGCAAGTGGCGTCCTGGATCGCCCGGTGTTGTTGGTCATCGCTGCCCCTATGAGATTCGCTGGCTAGCCGAGTTTTTCTGGCAACTGATTGCGCGTGAACAGATCGTTCAGGCGGTCGCTGATGGTGATTTCACCGTCATCCACGATCATGTACATGTTGCCGTCTACGTCGTGGATGTTGAGCCTGGTCACCAGCCCGGTTTCCGACGCCTTCTTGATCTCCAGCGTCACATAGAACTGCTCGCCCCAGGGCACATCGGCGTAATGCTCGCCGCCGCCTGCTTTGAGTGGCAAACTGCCCGCGCCATAGAAATACTTGGCATAGATACCCATGCTCTGAAAGCCGATGTCGGTCATATAGTAGTTGAACGACTGTACGGGAAATTGCCCCTGATAGTACGGTGGCACCACCGGCAGGCGACATTCCAGCGTCACTTTTTCACGGCTGATGTTCAGCACGCGCTCTACACCCTGAAACGCGAAATTATGAAACAGCGTATAGTCGTCGTAGAATTGCTTGCCGGGGATGTCCTCGCGGACGGCTAAATCCAACCCTGCGTACACCGGACGCTGCGGCAATTTGGCCCGCATAAAAATCCGCGCCCCATAGTGAAAGCGCAGCTTGCCCTCGCTCGTTTTGCTGCTAATCACCGCATCGTAGGTGACCTGCTCGGCGTCCTTGCTAATTTCCTTGACCTGTAGCGAGTAATCGGTAGCGGCGTTCTCGTCAAAGACGATGCCCTTCAGCACGCGATAATCCTCGAAGCCATAGGCCAGATAGCCCGGATACAACCCCTCGCCCGCGTTCGACATCCACGACATGCCGCACACCATCGGCAGTACCGCCTTGCCGTCCACCACATGATCCTGCAAAAACGGGTTCGCACGCACTTCCATATGGCGACGCAGGGTGTAGGTTTGCAGTTCCTCGCCCGCCTCGATGGGCAGCGTTACAGAAGCGATGCCATTCCCGGCGACAACCTGCACCGCGTCCCCATGTTCCGCTTCCAGTTCTTCGATCAAGATTTGTGCGCCCACTTCAATCGGAATCGTCTTGACGCCATGTTCGGCAAAGTAGGCTTTGAGTTGCGGTGTGACCATACCCGCGTCCCACGGTCCCCAGTTGATGCTGACCACTCGCGTATGCGGATTCGTCGCTTTGTAGGTGTGGGCGGCTTTGTTCAACACTTCGTTGGCTAATGCATAATCCGCCTGCCCGATGTTGCCGTAAAATCCCGCCACCGACGAGAACAGCACCAGATGCGTGATCTGCGCCGGGTCCACCGCTGCCAGCAGATTGTCCAGCCCGGTGACCTTCGTCGTATACACACTGGCGAAGTCGTCGCGGGTCTTGGCTTCAATGAGTTTATCTGCCAGTACCCCCGCCCCGTGAATGATCCCCGTAACAGGGCCGAGGCGACTCGCCGCCGCATCCACCGCGCCCTTGACCGATGCCGCATCGGTAATATCGACACTGGCGTATTCGGCCTGCCCGCCATTTGCGCGGACCGTGTCGAGCGTCCCCGCGATTTCCCGGCGCGAAAGCACACCCCGCGCCATGCGGTTGACAACGGGCGGAGTCGGCTTTTCGCCACGCGCCATCATATCGCTCATTGCCGCCTTTTTGAGCGCGGCCTCGTCATCGACACCGGCAGCCCACGCGGGGTCGGCGTCCGGCAGGTTCGAGCGTCCTAGCAGCAGGAATTTACAGTGATAGCGCGTCGCCAGTACCTCAACGCAGCGGGCGGTGATGCCCTTTGCGCCGCCACTGACGACGAATACGGAATCAGGTGTAATGGTTGTCATCGTAAAAACCTCTGTTTACGTGGTAGGGGCACGGCAATGCCGTGCCCCTACGAAAGTTAATTTTTGCCGGATTGCTACACTCGCGCTGCTGTATCTTCCGCGATGATCGTCTGTCGCCCTTGTGGGCCATGTGCGACCTCGACCAGCAGACGGTTGGGATCGTGTAATTCGGCGATAATCAGTTGCGCGGCGTGCGCCGGGTCGATGTTCGCTGCCAGATCAAGCGCACGACACATCACACGCGGCCATTCCAGATTCAGCGATTTCGCCAGCCCGAACAACCCACCGCTTACCGCAGTAGATACGGTCCCGGTCGTGCCGAATGCGCCGTCCAGCCGCGCAACCGTCATGAACCCGGCGAATCCGGTTTGCGCCGCCGTGTTGAGCGGCACTTTCAGGTGCTTCGCCAGCAGAAAGGCGTGTTCCAGCAGCGCCCGGTCGGTTTCCGCGAACAATCCGCCGCCATTTGGGGCCGGATTCAGGTAGATGACCGTTGAGATCGTCCCCTTCGCGCTGATTTCCGCCAGTGCGTTTTGCAGTGCTTCTTCGCTCATATCCGGCAGCATCACACGATCCATATTCGGCGGGAACGGCGCTTTGCCACGCACAAGTGTCTGCGGGAAGCTCAACACCACCACCTGCCAGCCGCGTGACGCCAACTGTCCGCTGACCATGATCGTCAGTGGCGTGCCGTCATCTGTGACCAGTGCGATGGACCCTTCAGACGGGGTCATCGCCATCATATCAGGCATGGGCAAGAAATGTAGTTCGGCGGGGCTGCGCGGGATATCATGCTCGATTTTGGTAAGCGGCGACGGTGCAACGGGCGCAACCCCATTCGTGACCGGCACCGCTTCAGCTTTTCCCGCCGCGTCTCCGTTAAGCTCACTGGCAGTCGTGCCCATATAATCGACGATTTCGCCGAGGGTGCGCAGTTCCGCCAGTTCTTCCGGCTTCAACTGCGGCAGTGCGGGGAAGCGCTCGCGCATAGCGCCCAAAATCTCCACGCGCTTGATGCTATCGACGCCGAGGTCGGCCTCAATGT
>DAOTXA010000393.1:0-3269 GCA_034435595.1 Anaerolineae bacterium
CGCACAGGAGGCGTTGCCATCGCTGGCGGATCTCGAACCGGGTGTGTTCAACGTCATCGAACCGGGCGGCGAAACGACCTGCGCTCGTGGCACTCCTTATGCCTTTCAGGTGCGCCCCGCCACCGATCCCGGCGCGGATAAGCTGCATATTCACTTTCAGGGCGGCGGCGCGTGCTGGAATCTGGGCATGTGTCGTGGAGATACAGGCGGCGGCTCCTTCATGGACGAGGCATTTCTCGAACCGCTTGACATCAACAGCGGCCTGTGGAACTTCAGTAATCCCGACAATCCGCTGGATGAATCCTATCATCATGTGTGGATATCGTATTGCACCGGTGACGTGCATACCGGCAACCGCAACGTGACCTATTCCGCCAGCACTATTGAGATCGACATCGCCCATTATGGGGCGATCAACGCGCAGGCGGCGCTAGACTGGACCTTCGCCAACGTCAACGAGCCGTCTACGGTACTCGTCAGCGGCGGCAGCGCGGGCGCATACGGCGTCATCCATCACGCGCCGACCATCCTTGACGCCTACCCGGATGCGTACTCTGTCATATTCGGTGATTCCGGGGTCGGTGTAACGCCGGAAGGCTGGTCTGTGCTGGAATCCTGGGGGATGTTTGAGACGATCCCCGAACAGTTCGCAGATCGCTTCGACCGTGCGACGTTCACTATCAATGATCTGTACCTCATTTACGGCGAAGCCTACCCCGGCGCGACCTTTGCCGAGTTCACCGCCGTCGCCGATGAGGTACAGGTCGGTTTTAGCCTGCTGATGGGGATTTTCAGCAATTGGGACAATCGGATGTTTGCGCTGATCGATGAACTTGAGGCCAATCTCGACAACTTCTCATCCTACATTATAGGCGGAACGGCGCATACAGTTGTGTATGACGACGAACTTTATGCAATCGCCTATGATGGCGTAACAGTCGCCGGCTGGCTGGATGATCTGCTGGACGGTGACGGTGCAGAGCCGGTGCGCTGCGAAATCTGCGACGAAGCGCCCTGACAACGGACGATTCGCCAGTGTGCATTTCATATTGGTGGCATTGTTGCTTCTAAGTGAACGGGACGCAAGAATGCGACCCCTACAAACCAGCCTTTGATGGCTCAGGGGCGTCACAGTCTCACTCTGCTCTGACTTGTCGGTAACATCTACTCTACCAAATGCTACCCGTCTCTAAGATACAAGGGGCGTCATTATTGACGCCCGTTATGATCCTCGTCGAACCACCACGTTATTCTGCGGTCGTACCAACGCGATTATTGAGCAAGAAATAAGCACCCAATTTGCTTAACTTGGTACGCAGGGTAAATGACTCAAAACTCCTTTGCAAACCTGCGGACCGAAGGTCTAACCGCCCCGCGCCTCGCGTTATGGTTTTCTTGCTTACTTCTTGACGCCGACCGCCATCCCATCGCCCATTGTCAGGATCAGACCATCGAAGCGGGTGTCTGCGGCAAGTTGTTCGAGGAAGGCACGCATGTTGCGGGCGTCTTCGTCCGGCGGATCAACCACGCGCCCGCCGCGATAGGCGTTGTGCGCAGCGACCATGCCACCGGAACGCAGATTTTCCGCCGCCCAGTTGAGATAAGCCGGGTAGCCCTCTTTATCCGCGTCGATAAACACGAAGTCGAACGGTCCCTCGGCGCTGAGTTTGTTCAATAGGTCGTTGGCATCACCCTGCCGGACCTCGATCGTATCACCCAACCCGGCAGCCTCGAAACTACTACGTGCGACTTCCGCATGTTTGGCGCTGACCTCGACCGTAATCAGCTTGCCACCGGGCGCGAGTCCGCGTGCCAGCCAGATACCACTATATCCCGCCAGTGCGCCGATTTCGACCGCCTTTGACGCGTTGACACTGCGGACGAGCCAGCGTAGTAACGCGCCTTCCTGCGGGCGGATGCTGATCTGTGGCATATCGTTCTTTTCCGGGGCAGATCGCGCCGCCTGTAATGCCTCATCCTCGTCCGCGAACAGGTCGGCGATCAAATTTTCAAACTGTCCGCGTGGGTCCATTTGTACAGTCATGTGGCAATATCTCCAGTTGATAAACAAATCACTCGCGCAGTATGACTCGGAATGAAAGAAGGGGAAAGGAAGAAAATAGGGTGAGATGGCGAGACTACAGGCTGAGAGCGCCTCAACGCGTGAAACGCGCACAAACCCGCCCGTGTCATTGCGTCCCGGCCCTTGTATCTCTTGGTTGACCTTTCGCCTTTTCCGCCTTGCCCTAATATGTCTTTACAATATTCTGGTCTTGCATGGCGTGTTCGTGAACCCACAGATGCGGGTATTTCGACGCGGCACGGATGGCGTTTTGCAGCAGGGCGGCACGCAGTTCCGCCAGTATGGTCGCATATGCTGGATCATCAATCACGTTCTTGTATTCGCCGGGGTCGTTTTTCAGGTCATATAGCGATGAGTGCGTGTCGCTGCGCTCAATCAGCTTGTGATTACCTATACGGATGGTCCAGTCGGTGCCGTTGCGGAACTCGGTAAACGTCCCCGGTCGCCAATCCGCCGGAGTGTCAGCGTCCATGAGGTCGCCCAACGAGCGCCCCGGCAGATACGCCGGTTGTTCGATGCCGGCGGCGTCCAAACACAGCGGAACCATGTCCACCAGTTCGACAGGCGCGTCACTGGTTTCTGCTTTACGACCGGGCCAGCGGGCGATAAACGGCACACGAATTGCGCTTTCATACGAGCAATATTTCGTCCAGGCGTTGTGCTCGCCCAGCAGTTCGCCATGATCAGAGATATAGACCACCAGCGTATTCTCAAGATAGCCGTTGCGTTCGAGCGCGGTCAGCATCCGCCCGACGCTGTGGTCAATCATCGTCACCAGCGCCAGATAACGGGCGATGGAAGTGCGCTTGTCATCGTCGCTCATGGCGTAGTACTGTTCGATAAAATCGTGCTGGCTGAGAAATGGCCCCTCTTCTTCGTAGCCTTCTGGCATGGGCGGCGGCAGCGGCATGTCCTCCGGGTTATAGAGGCCGTCATACTCCGGCGGAATGATCCCCGGCGCGTGCGGGTGGTGCATACTCAAAAACAGCATAAACGGCTGCGAGTCGTCGTGATTGTCGATAAAGGCTTCGGCGTGATCGGTCAGCCACGAGTCATAGAATTTCTCTACCGGAACCTCGGATACCAGCCCGACGTATCCAGCGGCAGATTCGCCGGGTGCGGCGCGGGTTTCCACTTTTTTCTGCGCCAGTACATCCGCGTCCATCGCCTGTTGATAAAACAGTTG
>DAOTXA010000394.1:0-3997 GCA_034435595.1 Anaerolineae bacterium
AGTGCGATCTGTGCAAGCTGCCCACACCAAACCTGGATGACCTGCGGCTGCCGGATGATGTAAGCCCGACTGTGCGCGACCTGATCCATATCGGTCAATCACGGAGTAATTACCCATTCACTGTCGGGGATCTGGTGTGCTTGCGCACGTTACCGAATAGCCATCAGGGTAGCGTCATTCGATTTGAACGTGATGCATATGGTCGTGACAGGGTACTGGTGAATGACAATCGTCGTAGGAAGCGGTTCTGGTGGTTTGTTAGTGGTGTTGTCGCGGTGCAGATAGAAAGTGCCATCGTGCCTGTGTCGCCGCGACGGACGCTGGTCGAGGCCACGTTCAAACGCGAAACCACCCGCTCGCCATTAACCGAAGTTGCCGCACAGCAGCTATCATTGTTCTGAGAACGAACGTTCTTAGTTTTAATTTGATAACGTTAATCTAATATTGTTGACTTGATAATGTTAATTTGATATACTTATCAATGTACATTCATACATATGAAAGGCTGAAGAACATGCAAGGTATTTACCCCGCTTGGGATTGTCAGGAGTATGGTGATTACCCTGAGCAATCCATCGAAGAAATTGTGTTTGGTCCAACGTTGACCGAAGAGGAGATTATCGCGATGCTGAAAAGCCAAGGCCAGTCGGATGATCTGGTTGGCTCAGCGGCGTACAGCAACATGCGCCGTTTTCCGGTGCGTGCCGTGTATCAAGCGATGTGGTCTGAGTACCGCGACATTGCCAACACCGGCGCAATGCCGTTGCTGATCGAGATGCCATATCAGTATCGCCAGGATGCAGAGCGTATCTTCAATGCGGTTGCTGCGTCATATGCCAATCGCAACATTGATGATCCACTGACGCGAAATTCGGGTAAGCCCAATCGCACTTACCGGGTCGCATTGATCCGCTATCGCACTCAAATTCACAAGATGCAGCACAAGATCAACCTGCTGCGCAATGAGTTAGATGAGATCAGCTATGCCGCTCAGCACGCCTATCTCTCAATGCCTGCTGAGAACGAAAGCCTTGATTACGCCAGTAGTGTACTGGCCGAAATTATGGAAGGTTAGCGATGAATGTATTTGAAGTGGGGCAGGTGCTCTACCTGCCGCTCCGAGTCAGCAACAACGGCACAGTGGTGCCCACTGGTAGCGTGCATAAGCCAGTGATCGAGATCAAGCATTTCAACCGCACGTACTACACGTTCGATATTTCAACCGTATCCGGCCAGCGCATGATTGTGGCCTGGCCCGAAGACATTTTGATGGAGGTGAACCCAGTGGCAGAAGACACGAAGCCTGTCTACAAGCAGGAACTCCCGGATGCTCAGATTGCGGTCATCCGTGAGCTGTATGAACGTAACGAGCCAGACATCGTTGAGGATGGTAATGAATGGTATCGGCTATCGCAGGAAAGCCGGAACTCAGGTGCTATTGATGTCCTGGAAGAAGCAGGTCATATTCTGAGCAAGGGTGACAACTATGCAATGGGGCGTACCCCCTACCTCCTGACACCAACGGGGCAGGCAATCGCTGAGCATGATGCGATGAATATGGTTGACAAGACGCCATGTATTCAGATCGGCGACTCACTACACATCGTTTACGGCAGCACCACGTATACCGATGACTGGTCATTTGACTACAAGATGATCGACGGCTCAGAAGGCCACGCTGAACGTTCACAGGTTGTTGATAAGGTCACACTTTCCAACATGAGCCAGTACAAGACTGCCTTCGATGCTTGGCAGAAGCATCAGTCTGAGCTTGAAGAAGCCAAGGCCGATGCGGAGTATGCACGTCATCAGCGTTGGGTAGGTGTCGAAACTCAGCGAGTGTTGCGTAGCCTGGGCCTGTTTATGACTGTAGAGTCCGGCGACAAAGTTGAGTTTGAGATTGGCGGCAAGCAGTTCACCATTCGTATCAAGCATGATCTCTCCACTTATGATTATCGGACAGATGCTTTTATGGTGATCGTGTCTCACGCTGATACAGCTTCTGACGGTGAAGAATTTGCCTGTGCAGAGAATGTTCAGTTTCACCCGCGCAATGACACAGATATTCAGCAGAACCGGGCCTCTGTAATGGCGATGATTAGCAAGGCAGAGCGGCGTGTGGGTGACATGATCGCTGAGCATGAGGCCAAGATTGCTAACCATGAACCTGATCCACTTGAGCAACGCGGCCACAAGACCCGCTTCGTTAGCTTCGAGCAATATGATAACCGTGACGTTGCCCGTGCGGAGCATAAGATTGATGAACTGCGCCGCCAGGGGTTTCGTCCATCTGGCATCACTGGCGATGCAACAGTCACAGTCATGATGACACGCCACATCACGCCGGATGCTGTCAAGCGTAAGATGGCAGAGCATGACATCTTCAGTCAAGCCGCCGACTTCCTAGGTGATGACCTCGACGAGAAAGGAGGGGAGCCAGCCAACACCCAGGAGAAGATGATCATCTCGCATGAGCCGGTTGGCGCGATTGATGCTCAGATGTTTAGCGACATGCTCAATAAGGTCGCAATGAGAGCCCGCCGCTTGCCCATGTACAACGACCACCGTGTTACCACCGAATTACTTCAAATGTCAGCGCGTTTTTCTACTGTGGCGAAACAACTTGAGAAAGAAGGGGTGCTGACCAATGGTTAATCACATCCAGCGACACGACGATCACACCGAAGTCGAAGAGCAGCCAGCGGAAATCACGATTATGCAGCGCCTTGAGTGGTTGCATGACGCACTCGCAGATGAGCGTGTCCGTGCTGCCCTGGGGGAAAAACTCCCTAATGCGATGCAAGAGCAGGTGGGTGGTGTCTTCCAAGATCTGAAGCAAATGGTTGAATTTCATGCCGACACCATGCAACGCGCTGCCTCAATCATCGCCGCGCTAGAGCAGGACAAGGCGAACCTGGATGACATTATCGCACAACTGTCACGCGAACTGCACATGCTTGAGAAGGCCGAGCAACCGCGTATGGTCGAATTGCTCGCTGGTGAAATGGCACCGATGATGGGGATCTTCAACCGTGATCTCGTACGCTTCCTTAATGTCCTGTTGGGTCATCATGACCTGGGGCCATCAATGGAAATGCTCATCCGCGAGATGATCGCAGACACCGCGCGTATGGCGATGGAAGACGAGATTATGGACGCCGATGCTATGTCGGAGATTGAATTCTAATCGTGATTGAAACCCCCGGTAAAGAAGGTTGGTAGCCAGATAACCGGGGGAGTAGACCAAAGGATAGTCTAATGCACAACGCTACACCAGCAGACCTGCAAGTTCAAGAGTGTCATGTCATTCTGGATCGGGCGGGCATTGATCCCGCACATGACTGGCAGGGTCGCAAAACTAAAGAGCGACCATGTGATAGCCGTTTGGCCTTCCGTATTTATTTGGCACTCGATAGTAAAGCACTGGCCCAGGCTGAGATTGACACGATCCTGGACAATCTGAAACAGATGACCGATGAGCTAATGAAACGGAGTGGTCTCGATGCCGACACCGACAAAAGCTGAACTGATACAAGCACTACAGATGTGTAACGACATTATGGACGACGCTGGTATTGAGCCGGGTGACTTCGTTCAACGTGCCGACGCATTGGCCCGCCGTTGCGCGATGCCTGACTTGGATTGTAACCAAGTCTTACAAGCAGACATCGAGGTTGCGATGGTGCTGGCCCCGATTGAGGCTGAATACGCAGCGAGGAACGGACATGCCTAAGACCGAAGAAACCCGGACCTGCAAATCCTGTGGCGAAACGAAGCTCATTGAGGATTTCCCCCTGGTCAGCAAAAAATCAGGTCGGTATCGGACGCAATGCAGACCATGCTACAACGCGATCAAGCGTGGCGACATGCCCAAGCGGAAACGGTCCAAGGCTGCATCCGGCAATGAACCGCTCAGCGGGATGCCGCAGACCTTTGTCTTTGTCGAGCGCGGCAAGGGCACCTACAAGTTGTGCCAGGTCGTGACCGCCAATGAGCG
>DAOTXA010000395.1:0-10252 GCA_034435595.1 Anaerolineae bacterium
TTGGTTATCGCCACTGCACCCATCTACACAAATCTGACGGCTACAGTTACGAGAAAGGAGAAGCGGCTGCGAACTTCTGGTTCGACTCCACCCGCATAATCCTCTATGAAAAAATATCATGCACGACACCACAACGACATCAAACGGCTGCTGGCGCAAATCCGGCGCGAAGCGGACTCATCCGGCAAAGCACCGCTCCCGGATTGCGGCGCGGTCCTTGATGCGCTGAACGCATTCGGTGCGCTGGAAGCGATCCAGCAGCGCCCGCCGGGGAAATTGCTGTGCTTCGGGCCAAAGGCGTATCCGTGTGCGGCGGGGTCTGCCGTGTTGATGTGGCACAAGCCGCCCGGAATCGGCACGCACCGCACGCTGGGATTGCTCGGCGTGTGGGCGGTCATGCCGGCGCAGACGATCCGCGTCATCATCGGGGAACGCTCGCTGGCCTATGGCGATTTGCCCTTCAATATAGAATCGTACTTCTACAATCTGCGCCGTGACTTTCGCATGTATTACGGGGCAGACCTCGCGCCGCCAGATGCCGGGGGCATTCTGCATGAGGCCGTCTATACGCCAGAAAGCCGCCTTGATCTGCGCCGGATCATCGAAGAAACGCTGCAAGACTGGCGGCAGTCGATGCAATCCACGACCGGATAACTGCATTCCCACACGCTTCCTCTGCGGGTTCGGGGGATTGTCACCCACACGAAACGCCGCTTTCCGCTACAATGGCCTGTATGACCAACAACGAGTATGCGATTCGCATCGAAGACCTGACCAAACGCTATAACGGCAGCGACCGTCCCGCCGTCAACGATCTGTCGCTGGATGTGCGGCGCGGCGAGGTATTCGGCTTTCTCGGCCCCAACGGGGCGGGCAAGACCACCACCATCCGCTGCCTGCTGGATTTGATCCGCCCTACATGGGGGCGCATTACAATCTGCGGGTTGGACGCGCAGCGCGATGCTGTCCGCGTCAAACACCATATCGGCAATCTACCGGGCGAACTGCGCCTGTGGGATCACCTGAGCGGGCGCAATACGCTGCGCCTATTGAGCGATCTGCGCCCCAATGTGGATACAGATTTTGTGCTTGAACTGGCGCAACGCCTGCAATTTGATTTTGACGTGCGGGCTGCCAGCTATTCCACCGGGAACAAGCGTAAACTCGGCATTATCCAGGCGATGATGCACCGTCCCGATGTACTGATTCTGGACGAGCCGACCACCGGACTTGACCCGTTGATGCGGCAGACCTTCAACGACCTGCTGCGCGAGGCGCGTGACGAGGGGCGCACCGTGTTTTTATCGTCGCATGTGCTATCCGAGGTTGAATCGGTGTGCGACCGCGTGGCGATCTTGCGCGGGGGACGCCTGCAAGCGGTTGAGACGATGGTCGCACTGCGCAAGGCCCGCTACCGTCTGGTGACGCTCATCTGCGAGGACGCGATGGACGTGGCGCACTTCTCCAACTTAGACGGTATTTCGCATCTGGAATATGAAAACGGCTGGATGCGAATGCGCGTCTATGGCTCGCTGGATGCCATTATCAAGCAGGCGGCTCGTTACACCATCAGCGATATGCACATCGAGGAACCGCGCCTTGAGGACGTGTTCCTCAGTTACTATGGAGAACACGCGGAGAAGTAACAGGGGAGAAGTAACAGGAATGAGGGACGCTGTTTTGCGCGAGGCCACATCTACTACATCGCTCAATATTACGGTTGATACGCGACCAGGTGCGATCTTCCGGCGTGTGTTGCTGGATATTCTGCCGGGGATCGCAGGCTGGGCCTTCGGCTATAGTATGCTGCTTGTGGTGGTAACGGTGCTGTATCCCGAACTGGAGCAAACAGGTGCGCTGCTTAATGTGCTGAACGGACTCGGCCTGCTGGATGCCTTTACCAACGCGACGACCGCCGATGTGACCGCCGTGACGACCTTCCCCGGCTATCTGGGCGTGCAGGCGCTGGGCTGGGCACCGACCCTCTTATCCGTGTTTTTGATCCCCCAGACGATCAACGCCATTATGGGCGAAGAACAACGTGGCACGCTGGATATTCTGTTGAGCACGCCGATACCGCGCTGGCGCTTGTTGCTGGAAAAAGTGGCGGCGGTCGTCGTCGCGCTGGCGCTGATTTTGCTGGTGATGTTTGCCACGCTGTCGATTGCCATCAACGTCGTCCCCGATGTCGATATGACAGTCGCACAGGCCGCAGCGGGGATGTGGCACGTGTTCCCCATCACCTGCTGTATTATCGGCGTCACGCTGCTGCTGTCGGTGACTCTACGCTCTACCCGCACCGTGGGCGGATTAGCATCGTTGTTCGTCATTGGCAATCTTTTCTTCCGCACGATTGCGGATATTGGCGGCACAGACTTCTTGAATCAGGTTCGTAAACTCTCTCTCTATGATTATTACAGCGCCGTAGACGCGATGGTCAACCGCATCCCATGGCAGACGGACCTGCTGCTGCTGGCGTCGGCGCTGGTGCTGTTCGCCGCGTCGGTGTGGCAGTTCAACCGCCGCGACATCGGCGTGTAGGCTGGATAATTCTAAAACTATTAGGACTTTTGCTTAAGGCATTTCTCACACTAGAATCAGGCCGCTTTTTCCCTGTGGGCGGCAAGGAAGGTGCAAACCTTCGGTTCGCTTCTTCACGCCCGTGAGACACAAAGCGAAAGCCCTGACTGTATCTCATAGCCAACCATTACACCCTCAATAGTTGGGGAAGAATTCATAAATCGTAAATGTATATGTTGGCCTAAATCGTCTACTATGGAGATATGATCGAAGCAGCGAACAACAAACACAGGCAAACGTATGACGACAATCCTTGTAATTGAAGACGAACCGGCAATCCGCGAGAACCTTGTCGAAACCCTGGAACTTGGCGGGTTCGATGCAATGGGCGCATGTGATGGCTATCAGGGGATTGATCTTGCGCGGCAGATCACGCCGGATTGTGTGATTTGCGACATCATGATGAACGGCCTGGATGGATTCGGCGTGCTGGAGATGTTGCGCAGCGAAAACGCGACACAGCAATTGCCGTTCATCTTCGTGACCGCGCTCAGTGACGGTCAGGCCTTGCAGCAGGCGCGTGATCTCGGTGCAGACGCGTACCTGACGAAACCCTTCGCCACTGACGATTTGCTGGACGCGGTGTCGATGCAGCTTCAGTACCGCAGCCCACAGCCCACACAGACCGATCGCATGTTCGCGGCGGCCCGCAGTCGCATCCTCGAACTGGCAGCAGATCGTGTTGGTCGCTCGTTGGAACGTGTGAACAGTGTACGTGAACTGCTTTCGCGGCGGCTGCACGCGCTGGATGACTGTGCGCTGTCGGTGTTGTCGGAAAGCATTATCGGCGACGATGAAGATTGCACGACTCCGGTGACGGCCTCACATCTGGTCGGGCAGGTCGCGCTGCTGGCCCGTCTCGATACCGGCGCATTTGATCGCACCGCGCAGTGTGGAAATCCGCTTTCCCTGCGTGAATTATGGATGGTCGCGCTGGATCAAGCCCGCGAGTTTGTCCCCGCCCGCCCGGATGTGGATATTCACCTTGATGTAAACACCGGTACCGAAGAAGACAGCCTGATGATCGCCGGGGATGCCGGGATGCTGCGTCACGCACTGGCAGAGCTGCTGGCGAATGCGCTGGCTGCGTCTCCGCCCAATGGCAGCCTGACGCTATCGTTGCGGCAGGCGCAGGCTTGTGTGTGGTTTAGCGTTGCCGATCAGGGGACGGGTATGCCCGTGGCAACGATTGCTGCCATTCAAGGCGATGCAACCCCCGAATACAGCGGCTTGGGCTGGCATCTGGTGCGGCGTGTTGCCAGAACCTTTGGCGGCGATATCACCGTGCAAAGCAACCCCGCCACCGGGACCGTCGCGGCAATGTGGTTGCCGACCGTCGGATAGCCACGCTTGCGCTCTACGAACATCAAACACAGCATAATCACAAGCAAAAAACCCGCCACTGTGCGGGTTTTGACGTATTCTGTCACCGGATGTTAGCCAGCGAGCATCACAGGCAGGCTGCCATCGAGAACGCGCTGGCCTGCGCGGTATACATGCCGAAACCGGGGTTTATAAGTCCGTTGGCATACGTAGTCGCGGTGTTGATATCGCCGACCGCACGCACCCCGTCCATGCGGTCGATCTTGTCGAACACACGCATATTTTGTGAGGCCAGCGCACCGCTAACTACGAGGATGACGCCCGCAATGTTGACCTCGCTCAACACGTCGGAAAGTACACGTGGCAGGGTGCTGCACAGACGATCCGCATCCGTCAGGTCCATCACCGCAACAATCGGCACATCGCTCGACCGTGCATACTGCTTAAAAGCGCTGCCCCACATGCGCCCATCGACGTTATCAACATAGCCGACTGTGCGTGCATGAAAGACGCCCTCATTGAAGCTCATCGTGTGGATAGGCATTGATGCTCCACTGACTAGTGTACTTTCGTTATAACAAGACTCTATACTGAATAGGTTGCAACCGTCAATGACCTTGCGCGTAATGTAACATCACTTTGACGATCTTTATGACCTATTTTAGAAGCTATTTGCACAGCAACTGGGACGCGAAGCCATCACACACTTCTCAAATGGCTTCTTAATGTCGCCTTTTGCGCAACACTTCGTCCCGCGCTACCGTATACAGGAACATATCGTACATGCAGAGTTCGAGCGAGGGTCCGATGAACTTTGATAACCTCCGCGTCAATGATCGCCTGCTGGCATTTGCGCTAATTTTGCTGGGTGTGCTGTTTCTTGGCGGTCGCTTTTTTGACTTCAATATCTGGTCAGAGTTGTGGCCTTTCTTCGTCATCCTGCCGGGATTGCCGTTTTTGTACCTGGCCCTGCGTGGTGGCAAAGCCATGACGGGGTTGATCTTCCCCGGTATCGTCATTGTTGGGACCGGGTTGATCCTGCTGTACCAGAATGTCTTCAACGTCTTCGAATCTTGGACGTATATGTGGGCGGCCTATCCGATCATGGTCGGGTTGGGGATGCGCTTTCAGGGCAAGCGGCTGGGCAATAAATCCGAAGTAACAGTTGGACGCAGCCTGATTTTTGGTGGTGGCGCGATTCTGCTGGCGTTCGGTTTCCTGTTCGAGTTCCTGATTTTCAACAGCATTCTGGGCGGAATCACTGGCTTCTTGTTGCCGCTGCTGTTGATCGCGGGCGGCGTGTTTTTGCTGTACCGGCGCGGGGAACTGCCCATGCTGGACAATCTGCGGCGAGAAAAGCCCAAGCGCACACCGTCTAATGACGAACCGGCAGAAGCGGCACGCACAGTCACAGTGGATGCACCTGCCAGGGTCGAAGAGAAACCGAAGAACGATCCAACTCCCTCGGTCAATCCCTACCCGAAGTCCATCGAAGAACGCGCCGCCGCACTACGGACGGATTCGGACACGGTCGCGGATGCTGGCGATGATGATGATATCTCTGCGGATGCTGGCGACGATGTGCCAGAGGCCGGTACAAAACCGCGTCGCCACCTCACCGGAGAAGAATCCGCCGCCATTGACCCGGATTTACAGCGGCGCATTGACGAGGCCCTCGCTGAATCCGACAGCAACGAAACCTGATTGCCTCGTAGCGATGCCCCGCCCCCGGTAGCTTTCAAACAGCTTCTAACCCCTGCCGTTGCGTGATCGCGTGCAGCGGCAGTTGCCATTTTTTGCCCGGATTGGGTATATTCCCCTCACACACAATTATTATGAGCACATAGCAATCATCGAAAGAGTATATCCACATGGAACACGTTGAGCACACCGGCATCGTCAAATGGTTCAATAACGTCAAGGGGTTCGGGTTTATCACCATGGATGACGATAAGGGCGACATCTTTGTGCATTATACGGGGATTACCGGCGCTGGCTTTCGCAAGCTGGTTGAGGGCGACCGTGTGCGCTTTGTAATCGCAAATGGGGAAAAAGGCGATGAGGCGCGGTCCGTCGAAGTCATCGAACCGCAGACCGCTGCTCGTCGCTAGTGCTGCCACCGCAAATCCGCCCCGTTTGCAGCAACCTTTCAGGTGCATAATACCTTCGTTTCGTTCGTGGATATTGGGGAGATCATCTATGCGCCAAAATCTACGCTTTTTTCAACGGCGCTTTGTACCCGTCGGCTTGTATCTGATGGATGAACAACCGGAGGCGGTCCTTTCCCCGGTATGACAATTAGCGCTCATCGTCAGCTTCGACCAGAACCCGCCGCAGGCCACCCCCTACGACGAAGTTGACCATGTTGTCCTCACCTGCAATTTTCTGCGCGACTCGCCATTCTATATATTAAATCTATAACAACACAGTGTTTGCCACTATTTCTTATCCCTACTCTAAACCATGCCATTACGATAGAATTTCTCAACCCCCAGTTTGAGCAGTCAAACCAATCTTAAGTCTTTCTCACAAAGAAGTGCCCCTAGAATGAGACTATTCGACACGAATCATTTATGAACAATCCCGGTCGTGTATCGGAGTTTGACCCATCTAGGGGGCTGTATGAAACCTGACATCGACAAACTATGGAATAAACGAGGGGGAATGCGATGAATCTGTTCTCTGGCATGAACCTGCGGTGGCGGCTGGTCGCGTACTTTCTGCCACTCATTGTATTGCCGACAGCGGCAATTGTGTTCTTCATATCTTCACAGTGGGTGTCGACAACCCGCGACAGCGTTGACAAAATCGAGGAAACCGAGACCGTTAATCTGGCGCTGGAAATCGAAACCTATTTAAAGGGACTTGAGTCTGACATTCGCGTGATAGCAGGCAATCCAGACACGCGACAGCTTGCTGAAGCGCTCGCCAGCGATGACGCACTGGCGATTGACGAAGCCCGCGCCAGCGTAGAACGGTCATTTCTGAACTTCTCGCAGGTTTCCGGCATCTACGATCAGGTGCGGTTCATCGCCGCGGACGGTATGGAATTTGTCCGCGTTGACTCTGACGGTCAGACGGCCTTTATCGTGGACCGTGATCGCCTGCAAAATAAGACCGGGCGCAGCTACTTTGACGGCGGCGACGGCACAGGCGGCGCGATCAACCAGCCCGAAGACTCGCTGTATATCTCCGCCCTCAACCTCAATCGTGAAGGCTCACCCGCAGCGATTGAGATTCTGCCAGACGGCAGCACAGTCCCGGTGATCCGCTACGGGATGCCGGTCTTCGTTGATGGAGAGGTGGTCGGCGCGGTCATCACCAACGTATTCGCACAGCCGATGCTGGACCTGCTGGTCGAGAATAGTGGTGAAGACGAGCATTTTTTGGTGAATTCAGATGGCTACTTCCTGTATAACACCGCGAATCCCGCGCTGGCCTTCGGCTTCGAAGACGGCATTGACGCGGTAGGTGGCACCTTCGGCGCGAACACCGCCAGCGAGCCGATCTTTGAAGGTGTGGAAACGAGCACTTTCGCGGACCTTGAACGCGTCGACCACGACCAAGAACTGGAAGAAGTGCAGGACAACGACCATGCCAACATGAATGGCTGGCTGTTCCACTTTAACCGGGTGGCCCCGCCTTCGGCTCCAGACGGGTACTATTGGACATTGGTGACAATAATAGAAGAAGCCGCGATTTTTGGCGTTGTACAGCAGATTCAGATGATCAGCGCGGTCATGCTCGGCATTCTGGCGCTTTTTGGCGTCACAGCGACCATTTATCTGACGCGCCAGATCACCGATCCGATTACACAGCTAAACGAAACGGCACGCGGCATCGCAGAGGGCAACTATTCCGCATCAGTCGTCACGGCGACCAATCGCGATGACGAGATCGGGCAGTTGAGCACCTCGTTTGGCGCAATGCAGGAACGCCTCAAAGAAACCATCGGGTCGCTGGAAGAAAAGGTGCAAACACGTACCAAAGACCTTGAAATCGCCTCTGCGATTTCAAGCGAGGTAGCTGCCGCACCGACCTATCAAGATATGCTCAAGCGCTTTGTGCAGCTAACCCGTGAGCGCTTCGAACTGTATCACGCGCATGTGTACGTCGTAGACGAACAACGGACGAACCTGGTGCTGGCTGCCGGTGCAGATGAGCGCGGCGACCAGATGGTCGAGCAGGGACACACGATTCCACTGGACCGCGAACATAGTCTCGTAGCGCGGGCTGCACGCAGTCAACAGCCAATCATCATCGGCGATACACAAGACGCTGAAAATTTCATGGCGAACCCGTTGCTGCCCGATACCCGCTCTGAAATGGCGATTCCGATGATCGCGGAAAATCGCATCATCGGTGTGCTCGACGTGCAGTCCGCACAGCCAGAGCGCTTCAATGATAGTGACGCCCGCGTGCTGAGCACGATGGCAGCACAGATCGCGGTCGCAGTCCGCAACGCCAAGACCTTCCAGGAAGCGGAACGCACCCGTCAAGAGGTCAATCGTCTGTACAATACTTCAATCGACATGATGGGTACAGCCAATCTCGAAGGCTACTTCGTCAGCGTTAACCCGGCGTTTGAGAAGGTGCTCGGTTATACGTCGGCAGAGATGATGGCGGAACCCTTCCTCAACAAGGTCCACCCTGACGATCAGGCAGCCACCAATGCCGAGGCAGCAAAGATCGCCGAAGGTGCGGATACGCTGTCCTTCGAGAATCGCTACCAGCACAAAGACGGACACTGGGCCTGGATTAGCTGGACCTCGTCGGTCGATATGGCGAATGGCGTCATTCACTTCGTCGCCCGCGACATCACCGAACAGAAGCAGCGCACGCTGGCGATGGAGCAGCAGTCCACCATCATCAACAACTCCAACGACTTCATCGCACTGACGACGATGGAAGGCGAAATTACCTACCTGAATCCGGGTGGTGCGAAGATGATGGGCTTTGCCAGGCCAGAAGACGCCATCGGCAATCGCATCTCTGACTATCACCAGCCGAGCGGGACCAAACTCGTGCAGAACGAAGCGATCCCGGCGATTATGAAACACGATTCATGGCGCAGTGAGAACGAATTGCTCACCCGCGACGGACAATTGATCCCGGTGGATCAGACGCTCTTCCTCGTGCGTGATGCCAGCGGCAACCCGATCAATATCGGCGCCATCATGATCGACATCACCGAGCGCAAACTGAGCGAGCAGCAGGTTCAGGTCTACGCGAACGTGATGCAGAACACCTCGTCCGGTATCCATGTGTGGCGTCTGGAAGACCCGGATGACGATACCTCGCTGCGCTTCATCGTCGGCAACTCAGCCTCGAAAGCGGCAACAGGTATTGATCCCAAAGACATCGCCATGCAGAAGATGGAAGAGGCCTTCCCGCAGTTGATGCAAACGGAAATTCCGGCGTTGTACGCAGGCATTGCGAAGGGCGGCGACGCGGTTGACCTCGGTGAAGTTGAATACGAAGACGAAAACGTTGATAAGAGTACGTTCTATGTGAAAGCCTTCCCACTGCCCGATCGCAGTGTCGGTGTTTCATTTGAAGACATCACCGCTCGCAAGGAAGCGACCAAGCAGATCGAAATCTACGCAGACGTGATGAGAAATACCTCAGCCGCCGTTCAGGTGTGGCGTCTGGAAGACCTGGACGACGATCTATCGTTGACCTTCGTCACTGGCAACTCCGCCGCCGAGAAACTGGCACGCATTACTGCCGAAGAATCCACCGGCAAAACCTTCGCCGACTTGTTCCCAACCATCGTCAACACGCCACTTCCCACTACCTATGCCACGGTTGCGCGGACCGGTCAGTCCATAAATCTGGGCGAGTTGCCGTTCCCTGATGAGGAAACGGGCGAAGTCATCACCTTTACGATTAACGCCTTCCCGCTGCCCGACAACGGCGTCGGCGTTAGTTTCGAAGATGTGACCGCACGTGTACGTTCGGAAGAAAACACACGTGTCGCGGCTGAAGCCAGTGCAGCACTGGCACAGGCCAATAACGAGCAGGAACTCCTGCATTCGGTAACGGGTGTCGCTGAAAAGCACGGCGCGGCACTGTTCACACTCGTGTACTTCAAAGGCGAAGACGATCCGCTGGATGTCGCCGAGGTGGTCGCGGGTCAAATTGGTGCGGATACAGAACTCGACCTCAGCACGCTCCCGGCAACTCGCTTCGAGCGTGCCCAGTTCCCGCTCATCGACATGATCACCCGTAAGACCAACGAATCCACGTTTATCAGTATCGAGGACGAGGATTTGCCAGAATCTGTTCGCCTCTACATGCAGGCGGCGCAATTCGGCGCATCGCTGCTGATTCCGTTGAATACGGCGGG
>DAOTXA010000396.1:0-12957 GCA_034435595.1 Anaerolineae bacterium
TGCGACGGTTGAGCCTGTCGGACGACCTGAACGACGCGGAAGCCTCGATTTTCAAGTTGATCGCACCCGATATCGAGCGCTTGCTTGAGCGCCCGGTCGCGGACCCACCAGCGACTAAAGATGCTTCCACGACACAGGCAAATCTGCTGGACGCAGTGCGCAGCGTGCTACACAAATTGACCCGACGACGCGAAAATCCGCGCTTTGGCGATGAAGCACAGACCTTCGTCATCGTGCTGGAGGATTGTCACTGGGCCAGCAGTGCCAGCCTCAACCTGCTAAAACGACTCTCCGAAGGGGTCACCGATGCGCACCTGCTGTTCATCGCCAGCGACCGCAGCGACCACCCCGACAGCCAGTCCGTCAACCTGCCCGGCTTCCAATTGTTGCGGCTGGGGCGGCTGGACGACAGGAGTATTGCCGATTTGAGCGAGTCGATGCTGGGCGATGTCGGACGACAGAAATCTATCGTCGATCTGCTGGAACGTGAAACCGAAGGCAATGTCTTCTTCATGGTGGAGGTGGTTCGTACACTGGCAGAAGAAGCGGGCGGCAATCTGGAAGAAATCGCCACCAGAACCATACCGCACAGCGTGTATGCAGGCAGTGTCATGAAAGTGGTACACGAACGACTGAGTACCGTGCCACATTGGGCGCATCCATTACTCAATCTGGCGGCAGTTACCGGGCGTTACGTAGATTTTGAGGTGCTTTCGGCGCTGGATCAAGAGACTGATATCGACCACTGGTTGACTGCATGTGCGGCTCGTGCTGTGCTTGAGGTGGACGATTCTGGTTCAGCACGTGGACGCTGGCGCTTCGCGCATGATAAGCTGCGCGAGGCATTGCTGAACGACTTGAACGTGGCGGATCGCCGCAAGCTACACCTGGAAATCGCACAGACCATCGAACGGGTCCACGCCGACCAGCTTCCGGCATATGCAACGCATCTGGCCTATCACTGGCAGCAATATGGCAGCACATTGCGCGAATTCGGTTATGCGATCCTCGCCGGCAAGCGGGCCATCGCCAGTGGAGCCAACCTCGAAGCCGAACGATACTTTCAGCGTACACTGGACCTCTTTGACGTAATTGACAAAAGCAAGCTACAAGGAGACCCCCGGCGTACCCTGCTGGAAATTCTGATCGGGCTGGGTGTCTCGAAAATGGCGGTACGCGGATACGCTGCCCCGGGCATCATGAAAATCTTCGACCGCGCCCGTGCGCTCACAGATGCGCTCGGTATCAATCATCGCACGTTGCCTGTGCTGACGATTATGAGCGGCTTCTACATCGCCAGTGCCGATTTTGAGAACGCCAAAGAGATCGGCGAAGCGATGGTCGATTTGGGACGCCGGTTGGATCATCCGACGGGCGAATTGCGCGGACAATTGACGGTCGGCGAGGCCGTCGGGTTTCAGGGCGATTTTGCCACTGCCGACAAACTGATGCGCCATGTTATCGGGCAATACGACCCCTCACGGCGGCGTGCGGATAGCGCCCTACAAGACTTTGGGGTTACCGCATACGAGATGTTGGGCGTCATCCGCTGGATTCGCGGTTATGCTGACGAAGCGCGAGAACTCGGTCTGACCGGGCTTGGCATCGCCCGCCAGATCAACCACCCGATTAGCGTAGTGTTCGCCCTGCACTGGACTGGCATCATTTACTTCCTACGCGGTGAACACCAGGAAGCGCTTGAGCTTGCCGAACTTACGGTGGAATATGCGCATAACCACGATTTCAAGCTGTTTCATATTCTTGGGCGTTTATATGAGGCCATCTGCGAGACGGCCCGCGACGAAAACAAAGCCCCCGCATTGAGCCACTTGCAGCAAGCGCTCGCAGCATATCGTGCGACCGGGGCACGCTTTTGCCTACCCTACTTTATGGCGCAGGAAGCCCAAGCGCTGACAATGACGGCAAACAGTAAACAGGCGTTGGTGCTGCTTAATCAAGCCTTTGAAGTTGCGAACCGGCAAAACGAACACTGGTTTACGCCGGAACTGCACCGGCTGCGTGGCGAGGTCATTCGCCTGCATACGAATCACCTGCACGCCGCAGAACAGGAGTTTTTGCGAGGGGTCGCGCTGGCACGCAAGCAGGATGCTAGAGGCTGGGAATTGCGGGCGACGATGTCGCTGCTCAAAGTGTGGAACGAGCAGGGGCGCGGCGAAGAAGGCCGCGCCATGCTACGACGTATTTTCGACTCTTTCACTGAAGGTTACGACACGCAGGATTTGCTTGATGCACGCAATCTGCTGGATGAATCAGGGTAGCAGCGCCAGTCGTTCGACCCGTGTGCCCTCTGGCAGCGACACACCAACCGCGCCCTGTGGCAGAGTCTCAGCCAAAAATACATCAAGTACTGCCTGTCCTTCGAGGTAGACGGTAACTCGTTCTCCGCGCACTTCTACCTGCACTGTGACAAACCCGTCCTCTGGCACGACAGAGATAAACTGCGTTTCGATCTCTGGCAAACTGGCTTCCCAGAATGGGCCGTCAAACACAGCGCCCTCCAGCGTGTACAATCCGACCGCCGATATCTGCGTACCGTCATAGAACAATTCGACGGTTACGCCGCGATCTTCGCCGATGGTGGCATTTAGCGGTACATAGTAAAATGCTGCCTGCGACGAACCCGGCAATGGTTCGAAATCAACGATAAACCCGTAGTCGGTCAGGTCGTCGCGCTGGGTCAACAACCAGGCTCCTGATCGTTGCGCCACAATCGAGCCATCATCCGCAAGTTCCCAGTCGGTGAATTCACTCAGATTCCAGCGCCCGCTATCCAACCCGCTAGTAACGAAGCCTTCATTGAACAGAGGGGAAGGAATCGGGGCGAAGGTGGGTGCGACCTCAGGCGGCGCAGTCGCAAAATTCATAGCGACAGCGGTTGCCTCGCGGTTGATTGCCGCCTGTGTGCCCTGAAAATCAATTTCGGCCTGTGTCGCCTGACGATCAAACGCGGCCTGTGTGCTTGCAAATTCGACGGCGGCCTGTGTCGACTGCCGCGCATTTTCCACGGCGACCCCGGTCTGCGTGGCTGCTGTATCGAGCATTGTCTGGGTAGCAGATTGGTCAAAGGTCGCCTCACGATCTTCCAGGGCTGTTTGCGTCTCGACATTGGCGATGCCCCCCACGGCGACTGACTGCGCCGTCGCGTTGAGGTCTATAGCGCGACTATCCAGCAATTGACCGGTATCGCCCAGCACTACCGCCGTCTGTTGAAAGACCGCAGCCGTCGCGTCCATGTCGCGCACCTGATCATAGCCGATCAAATCCGGTCGATAGGCTATAAGCGTAAGGGTTACAATCCACCCTAGCGAAATAAGTAAGATGGCAATTATACTTATTATCAGAAGACTGGTTCGACGGCGCATTTTGCGGGCCAGGTCGCGCACAGTCGCTGGCGGGTACATATCCGCCGGACGAACGCGACGGGATGGTTGGGTACTGCGTTTGTTCTTCTCTTCAGGAAGAAGCGGCGGACGTGAAGACATAACGACCTTTGTGTCTATTTGTGTGAAATTCGGGTCGGATTTTACCGCATAACCACTGAGTCATGACAATCATCACCACCGTAGCATAACGAATGCGGATAGTAGTAGTGCTGTACATAGGATAGCTTTATAGTTGTTTGCAGAGGTTAACTCTGTAGCACTGGCGTGCAGTGAAAAATAAAGGGAATAATATCATGGCAGAGATGACATGGGAAAAACCGATTATAGATGGTGATTCCAAAACGAACCGTAGTTCCAATGAGCGCATGAAGTTTCTCGTTGGGGGTGTGCTGCTGCTGGGTGCAGTCGCGTACCTTATTATCTCCGGGACGCTAACCGGCGCTCAGTACTTCCTCACTGTTGATGAACTGGTCAACGATATAGAATATACCGGGCAGACCGTCCGTATTTCCGGCGCGGTTGTCGGCGAAAGCATCCAGTACGACGAATCCAACCTTATCATCGACTTCGTCGTCGCCAACATTCCAACCGAAACAGATGATCTAGCCCTGACTTTGCATCAAGCAGTCACCGACCCGACTGCAACCCGTTTAGCTGTACATATTGAAAATGAAGTGAAGCCCGATCTGCTAGAGAATGAGGCGCAGGCGATTCTGACCGGCACACTCGGCGAGGATGGCGTGTTTTACGCAACTGAACTACTGCTGAAGTGCCCCAGCCGTTACGAAGAAAGCGCCCCCGGTCAGGCAGATCAGGCGGCGGAGGTCCCTGCCAATGCTGGATGAAATTGGATTCATCTCGACAATACTGTCACTGCTGACGGCAATTTACGCGATTGGCGCGTGCGTCTATGGTGAGATTCGCAGCAATGACCGGCTCGTCCTCAGCGGACGCAACGCCTCGCTAGCGAACTTCGGATTGTTGTCGCTGGCGACTGGCCTACTGCAACTGTCGTTGATGACACAAAGCTACCAGAATGCCTATGTGTGGTCCGTTAGTAGCCCGTCGATGCCGGAATTCTTCCGGGCGACCGCGCTATGGGGATCACAGGCGGGTTCGCTGTTGTTCTGGTCGTGGCTGATGAGCGGTTTTGCGGCTGCGGCAACAGTCATCAACTGGCGCACACATCGCCGACTGATGCCCTATGCAATCGCCGTCATGATGGCGGTGGTGATTTTCTTCTTGGGCATCATCCTCGCATTTGAAAACCCGTTCGAGCGCTGGTGGCTGATGGATAACGGCGAAGTCACCCGTTCCGCGCTGATCCCCGCCGGGGCAGAATCCCCGTCAGAGGCCAACCTCGCCGGTTCTGCCAATGGCTTGAACCCGCTGCTGCGACACTTCGGCATGGCGATTCACCCGCCGATGCTGTATCTGGGCTTCGTCGGCTTCATTGTGCCGTTTGCGTTTGCAATGGCGGCGCTGGCTTCTGGCGATCTCAGTACCAACTGGATCAAGGCCTCGCGCCGCTGGACGCTGGTCGCGTGGCTGTTCCTCAGCCTCGGCCTGATCCTCGGTGGTCGCTGGGCCTATGACGTGCTGGGATGGGGTGGTTACTGGGGCTGGGACCCGGTGGAAAATGCCGCTTTCCTACCCTGGTTGATCGGTACGGCCTATCTCCATAGCGTCATGATTCAAGAGAAGCGCGGCATGTTCAAACTATGGAACATGTTCCTCGTGGTCGGCACATTTAGCGCGGTGATCTTCGGCACGTTTGCCACGCGCTCTGGCCTTGTAGAAAGCGTCCACAGTTTCGCACAGAGTGGCATCGGCTTCCCGATGTTCTTCTTCTGGTCGGGCATGACCATCGTCGGCGTTGGCCTCATCATGTGGCGTTACAATCAAGGCTACCTGCGCGATGATCGCCCGCTGGTGAATATCCTCAGCCGCGAAACTTTGTTCGTGCTGAACAACTTCATCTTCGTGGCTCTGACCGCGATTATCTTCTGGGGCAGTTTCGGCGGGCCAATCGTCTCTGAACTGTTCTTCGACACCGAGATCACCCACGGCACCGATTACTTCATGCGCACGACGCCGCCGCTGTTCGCCGCGTTGTATGTCTTGATGGGCATCGCGCCGCTGTCGGCATGGGGCGTCACCTCGTTTAAGCGACTGGGTAACGCGCTGGCGATTCCATTCGTACTGACACTGGTTTCGCTGGTATTCTTCATCATCGGCGGCATGAGCACACCGATTGCGCTGTTCGCATATGCGGTTGTACTGCTGGCGGGATGGGTCGCTGTGGTAGAGACTTATCGCGGTGTGATGGCGCGTGTTCGTACCCATGGCGAAAATCCGCTGAGTGCGCTGTCGATCATCTTCCGGCGTAACCCGCGACGCTATGGCGGCTATATCATCCACATTGGTGTGGTGATTATCGGCCTCGGTGTCATCGGTTCGACGCTGTTCCAGGTCGAAACCCAGCAAACGCTTGCTGTGGGAGAAAGCCTGACCATACAGGACTACGAATTGCGCTACGACAATCTGCTAGCGGGGCAAATCTCGCAGGACGGTCGCGTGCTCGACATCGCGGAAGTCACCATACTCCGTGACGGGCGCGAAATCACGCAACTACGCCCGCGCCGTGACTGGTTCCCAGAAACAGCGGGCCTGAACAGCATGACTATCGCCGGGGCGCATTCGACTGTTGAAAATGACTTCTATGTGCTGCTCGTTGGTTGGGAACAGGTCGGCGCACAGGCTGCGACCTTCAAAGTCTATATCAACCCGCTGGTGAACCTCGTCTGGTGGGGTGGTCTCATCCTCATCGCCGGGACGATCTTCGCTGTGTGGCCCAAGGAAGTATTGCCCGCACGTGTCCGCAAACAGGCGAAGGCGATTGAATCTGACACCCGCAACGTGAAGGGAGCGAGCGCCTGATGACGCGCAAACGCTTCACTCTTATTTTCGCACTCGTGATCTTGATGCTGCTGGCGGTAACCCCGCTGGCAGCCCAGGATGATGGCGGTGACGCAGGTTCGGGTGAACCGGTGACCGCCGACGAGGTCAACGAAGTCGCCGAAAAACTGTATTGTCCCGTCTGCGAGGGCATCCCGCTGGATACGTGCGGGACCGCCGCCTGCGAGGATTGGCGTCTGGAGATCAAGGGCTACCTCGAAGAAGGTTGGACCGAAGACCAGATTGTCGATGACTTCATCGTCCGCTTTGGCGACCGCGTGGTCGGCGTGCCCGATGACCCGACACTGCAAACCGTCTCACTGGGGACGCCGCTGCTGATTATCGCCGTCTCGCTGCTGGCGGTGCTGTTCGTGATCGCCCGCTACCGCTTTATGCACCGCACTGACGCAATACAAGCCGTCGCAGCGGCAGGCAAATCTAAGGCGGATGCACCCAGGGACGAGTATCGCTCCATGCTGGAACAGGACATCTCAGGATAGGTATTTTTATGAGTGATATGACCGTAAACGACTATTCAAGTGCGCAACCCATCACGCCGCGCAAGGGCGCGAGCTTCGGTACAATCATGCTGATTTCCGGCATTGTTGCCATCGTCGCCGTGATCGGGTTCGCCCTGCTGCATCGCAACAACGAGGGCAAACTGCTCAACGATCCGGCTCCCGACTTCGCCCTGACGACGTTCGACGGTGACGAAATCAGCCTCTCCGACTATCGCGGAAATGTGGTCGTCGTTAACTTCTGGGCGCAATGGTGTGCCCCCTGCCGTCAGGAAGCGCCCGATCTCGAACGCACGTGGCGTGCCTATCAGGATCAAGGTGTCATGTTCATTGGTGTCGCATGGGCGGATAACGGTCCGCGGACCATGCAGTACATTGAGGACTATGACCTGACCTTTATGAACGGGCCAGACCTGGGTACACGCATCGCCGCGCAGTACGATGTAGGGGCCGTACCGGAGACGTTCATCGTCAACCCGGAAGGCATCGTCACCCATGAGATTCGTATGCCCATTACCGCGCAACAACTGGCGAACGCTATCGAGGAATCCCGGCTCAGTGTCGGAGGACAGTCATGAGCATTGAAGGATTAATCGCCTGCCTGATAGTCTTTCTGGCGACCATTGGATTGATGGCTCTGCCCTTCCTCGGACGCAAAACGTTGGCCTCTAGCAAACAGGCGCAATTGCTTAAGCAGCGCGACGAACTGCTGACCAACTATGAGCGTGTCGTCGCCTCAATCCGCGATCTGGATGACGATCATTTGACGGGCAAACTAGATGACGACACCTACGAGCGCGAGCGGACTGTGTGGTCTGAACGCGGCGTGCAGGTTCTCGCCGCGCTGGACGAACTTGGCATGGGGTCGGCAGAGGTCAAGCAGCACCGCAAGAACGCCCGCAAAGCCGCTGCGGTCGCCAATGGCAACGGCAACGGCAAGCATAAAGAAACTGTAAAACCAGCAGCGGAGCAATCCGTCAGTGCAGAAGCCGAACTCGACGACGCCGTCGAAGCGGCTATCGCACGCTATGCAGAATCGTTGAAGGCGAAGCAGTAAAAGCAAGATGAAGGGCGAAAGATAGAAGAAAAAGGACGTGCAACTGCATCACCTGCGACCTTGATTGATCGCTAACGCTTGCAGACTACATTCCTTTAGCCTTTGAACTTTCAACTTTCACCCAAACACCGGGGCGATTCGACGCAGATCGCCCCACTACATACACAGTTACAACCGTATATCTTCATTCGTATATCTTCATTTCTCAATTTCTCTAGGGGGAGAAACCCATGCAAGCAACCGAACAGTTTCCGGTAGAAGCGAGTGCCGTTGAGTCATCCTCGCAACCCGCCAGCCGTAATGCGTGGCTGTGGCGTCTAACCGTACTCGCGCTTGTCGGCGTTGTTGCTGGATTGTATCTGGCGCTCGTTTATGCCGGGACCGACCTCACGCAGGGCGCTGTCCAACGCATTTTCTACCTGCACGTTCCCGCATTTGCAGCAGGCAGCGTCGGATTCTTCACCGCTGTCCTCGGTGGCGTCGCCTATCTGCGCACGCGCAACCCAAAATGGGATACGCTCGCCCTCGCTGGTGTCGAAGTCGGCTTCACCCTGTCGCTGGTGACGGTCGTCACCGGGTCGATCTGGGCGCGTCCGACCTGGAATACCTGGTGGACATGGGACCCGCGCCTGACTTCCGCCGCGATCATGGCACTCACTTACGCCGCCTATCTGATGCTGCGCAATGCCATCGACAACCCGGATAAGCAGCGCGTGTTCGCCTCAATTTATGCTATTCTCGCCATCAGCACCGTGATCTTCACTTTCATGATTACGCGCATTCGTCCCGATACCATTCACCCGACCGTCGTTGGTCCCAGCGCCACCGACGCGCAGGGCGGCTTTAACATGACTGACACCATGCGCACCGCGTTCATGGTCAACATGATTGTGTGGACCCTATTGGTCGCCCCGGCGCTGATGTGGTGGCGAATTCGCCTGCAAAATGTGCTGGATCGCATCGCCCGTCTGCGCATCGAGACGATTAGCAACTAGCTACTACAACATTCGTCGCAGGGGCCGACCCGCCAGGTCACCCCTGCTCACACAACCCATTTCAGTCAAACACAAACGGAGCGAAACTCATGCCCGATACACCCGATACCATCGCCTATCTGTTCCTCGGCCTCGCGGCGATTGCGTTGTTCGTCGGTGGCTACATCGTGACGATCTACACGCGCTTTCAGAGTGCGGCCCGTGACGAGCAAGTGCTGAACTCGCTTAACGACGAGTAATTTCTGGGACGAACGCCAGGTTCTATCCAAACTTATTTGGCGGGTGCGGCGATGCTGCATCCGCTTTTTTGTTCAAAATCGCCGAAAAACCTGTTGCCGACATGCGGGGCACATGGCATAGTAGATTCGATACACGTCAAATCCAGAGGAAACCGCATGTCCGAGGGCGATAGTCTGATTGATCTTCTGCGCAAAGTGCGCGAGGCTCTGCAAAATGACCGCACCGATGAAGCGCTGATCTATTTGCGCCGTACTGTCGAAATTTCGCTGGCAGAGGGCGACAAAAGTGCCGCAGCGCGTCATCTGGGCAATCTGGCGCTGCTACATTATCGTCTGTTTGAGTATGATGAAGCGCTTGACGCCTTCAAGCAGGCGCAGCAGATGGCCTTCGAGACGGGCGACCGTGTCACGGAAAGCGGGCTATTGGGCAATATCGGCAATATCCTGCGCGAGCAGAAGCACCACGACGAGGCCGTCGAATATCTGCAACGCGCTCTCGTCATTGCCAAGAGTATGCGCGACACTCGCGGACGTGGCATCTGGTTGAGTAATCTTGGACTGGTGTACGACGATCAGAATAAGCATGATCTCGCTGTCGAACAGCACGAACTGGCGATACAGATTGCCCGTGATCTCCATGACCAGCGCGGGCTGGCGGCACGATTGGGCAACATCGCCAACAGCTACCGCCATCTCGAACGCTTTGAGGCGGCTGCCAATGCCTATGCAGAATCAGCCCGCTTGCACAGTGTCCTCGGCGACTATGAAGAACAGGCGAAGAACCTCGGTCATGCGGCAGATATTTACAACAACCTCGGCAAGAACAGCAGCGGCGACGCGCAAAGCCGTTATTATGATTCTGCGCTGCGTGCCTACGGGTCTGCGTTAGAAGCGGTCGAAGCGCTCAACGACGTAAAATCAGCGGCGTTCATCCGGCGCAGCATGGGCAACGTCTACGGGCGCATGGGGAGCTATCCCGTTGCGCTGACCCATCTCAAGTCGGCGCGGGAAAATTTCGCCGCACTGGGCATGGATCGTGAACTGGCGACTGTCGAACGCGCTATTGACGCGACCGAACGCTTCATCAACCGGGGACGCCCCACCACAAGCGAGTAGCCTGTCACCCCATCGAAACGAAAGAGACACGACAGTGTGCCGTGTCTCTATTGATTGATCGTTTGTGTGTGCCCTACTTCTTCGGAGGTAGAACCGCACGCGGCTTGCTACCCTCTGTCGGCGGGCCGACAATGCCCTCTGCTTCCATCACGTCAATGAGACGGGCAGCGCGTGTGTACCCGATGCGGAGCCGGCGCTGCAACAGCGACACCGACGCTTTCTTCAGGCGGCGTACCAGTTCGACGGCCTCGTCATAAAGTTCGTCTTCCTGGCTTTGCGCCTCTTTTTCGCGGTCAGTAAGTTCATCGTCCGCATCCCAGAAAGCACGCTGTGCGCTTTGCGGCTGCGAAGGCGGCGGCACGAATTGATCCTGCTTCGGCGCAACCGAGCGAGCATCGCCCGGTGAGGCGTCATCCATGACCAACTGCGTAATCGGCTTCTGCGCGGTTTCGTCCGGTCGTTGTGTGCGCCAGTAACGGTTGACGTTGTTAATCTCCATATCCGACACGAACACACCCTGCATACGCAAAGGCGCGGGCGAATCACCGCTTAGATAGAGCATGTCACCTTTACCCAGCAAGCGATCTGCACCCGGTTGGTCTAGGATCACGCGACTATCAGTACCAGACGCCACCGCGAAGGCAATACGCGCCGGGAAGTTCGCTTTAATCAGACCGGTGACGACATCTACCGACGGGCGCTGTGTAGCGATGACGAGGTGAATACCTGTCGCACGGGCCAGCGCCGCGATCCGGGTGATGACACGTTCCGTTTCATCCGGGGCCAGCATCATCAAGTCCGCTAATTCGTCGATGATGACGACGATGTAGGGCATTTGCTCTACACCGGGATCACGGTGTTCGTTGTAGTCGTCAATGTTACGCGCACCCGCGTCACTGAACTTCTTATAGCGCTCGTCCATCTCGCGGGTGACCCACTTCAACACACCGACGATGCGCTCCAATTCGACGACGACCGGGGCGACCAGATGCGGAATGCCATTGTATCCGGTCAACTCGACGCGCTTGGGGTCCACCATGATGAACTTGACCTGTTCTGGCGTGTTGCGCAACACAATACTGTTGATGATCGCATTGACACACACCGACTTACCAGAACCCGTCGTACCGGCGATGAGCAGGTGAGGCATTGAGGTGAGATCAGCCGCGACCGGTGCGCCATCCACCGATTGACCGAGCGCAATCGCCAGCGGCGACTTGATCTTCGTGAACTGCCGCGATTCCATTACGTCACGCAGGCTAACCAGCGAGGCTTCTTCGTTTGGCACTTCGATACCCACGTAGCCTTTACCGGGAACCGGTGCTTCGACACGAATTGACTTCGCGCCCAGTGCAAGCTGAAGGTCTTTATCCAACTGGGCGATGGCGCTGACCTTAACGCGGCTTTTCTTGCCGCCACGTGCGGTCAGATAATCTGGCTCGACACCGAACTGCGTAATCACCGGACCGGTGTTGATCTCCACTACGCGACCGGGCGCACCGAAGCTCTGAAGCGTCTCTTCGATAATGCGGGCGCGTTGCACCAGTGTTTCACGATCAAACTCTTGCTCGGAACCAGACGAAAGCAGCGTGCGATAATCCGGCAGACGCCACTTGGGTCCGCTCGAACGCTGCGGCTGCGGCGTCGGACGCACCGGGGGCGCTTGATTGATCACGGGCTGCGACTGCGATGCAGCAGGTTGCGCAGGCGCTTGTTTCGGCGGCTGCGCCGGATTGCCGGGTGTCTGCGCCGGATTGCCGGGTGCCTGCGCCGGAGGCGGTGTCGCTGCACCAGACGACGGTGGTGTGTAGCCCTTGTTGTGACTGGGCATCTGATTGGCGTCTTTTTCCGGTTTGTGGAAAGGCGACGCCGGTGTATTTGGCCCATTCACCGGACGGTCGGTCGGCGCACCCGGCGTAAACGGTTGCGGACGTGCCGGACCGCTTGACGCGGCGGGTCCTGCTGATGCTGCCGGAGTTTGCCCGTCTCTCTTATCACCCTTCTCGTCATCATTTAACAGTGAGAACAGCGACGCCGGACTTTCGGCAGAATGCGCTGCCGTCTGTCCCGCCCGAATTTGATCAAGGCGACTGTTACGATTCTCTAGCTGTTGCGCCAAGCGTCCTGCCAGTGGCGAACTGGCGGCGGCGGCTTCTCCTTCTTCATCGTCAAAATCGAAGTCGAAGTCGTCATCGGGTTCAGCAGACGCAGGTTTTGTTGCTGGCTGTTGCGTTCCCGGTGCGCCGAATCGCTGTGCGAAACGCGATGTCGGTTCCGGTCGCGGTGCGGGGCCTGTGCCACGCGGCTGCGCCGGGGCCATCGACCCGGCGTCGGCTGTGCCGGTATCGTGCGCGGTGGCATCTGCTGCGGATGAGGCGGGTTGCTGCGGCGTCTGCCCCTGTGCGGGAGTTGTTGCAGGGAAGGGGGTGATATTCGGCTGGTGTGGTGCCTGTGCCGGAACGCCCGATTGTTGCGCGGGAGTCCCTGGTGCCTGCGCGGGAGCCGTCTGCGACGCGGCGGGTTGTTGCGGCGTCTGTGCGGCAGGAGCCGCCTGTGTCGCAGCGGGTTGCTGCGGAGCCTGAGCAGTCGTTCCCGGTGTTTGCCCCGGAACACCTGTGGGCGGAGCCGGGGTCGAAGATTCGTTGCTGCTACCAACGGGGAGCGGCAGGG
>DAOTXA010000397.1:0-10432 GCA_034435595.1 Anaerolineae bacterium
GAGCGCGTCGTTGATGGGGAAACGGGTCTGCTCACACCATCCGACGACATCGACGCCCAGGCCGACGCCTTTCTGAAGCTGGCAAACGATCCCGACCTGCGTTTGCGTATGGGCCGCGCCGGATGGCAGCGTGCACGCGAGTTATATTCCATTGAGAAGGAACGCGACACCCTGTTGCGGCTGCTGGGATAATCAAGATGCATGACCAGCGAATCAGTGTTGTCGTCCCGGTGTATAAGGCCGCGCCCTATGTGCGGCAGGCCGTCGAATCGGCTTTGATGCAACCGGAAACAGGTGAAGTTATCCTCATCGAAGACGCTTCACCGGATGACAGCCTGCGCGTGTGCGAGGAACTCGCCGCCGAATACGATAAAGTCCGCCTGCTGCGCCACCCCAACGGTGATAATCGCGGTGCAGGCGAATCGCGCAATCTCGGCATCCGGGAGAGCCAGTATGATCTAATCGCCTTTCTGGACGCGGATGACTATTATCTGCCGGAGCGCTTCCACGAGCCGCTGCATATCATGGCGAAAACCGGGGCCGACGGCGTCTACGAGGGCCTGGGGATGCATTTCGAGAGTGATGAAGCTGCAAAACGCTGGAAAACGCTAAACAAGCCGCCAAAAATCCCCGGTATGGGCCTGACCGTATATGAAACCATCCCGCCAGATGACCTATTCGCGGCGATGGTGCGCGGCGGTAAAGGTCACTTCGGGCTAATCGGGTTGGTCGTCAAACGTGCAGCGCTGGAAGACGTAGGCATGTTCCCCGCACATTTGCGTCAGGCGCAGGATACCGCGCTGATCTATAAGTTAGCTGCTACACATCGACTGTTCCCCGGCAGGCTTGATACGCCAGTTGCCAATCGCCGCATCCACGAGAACAATCGAGTCAGCGGCGTGAACTATGCCGCCGCATACATCCGCCGCCGCACCGTAGCCGTCTGGCTGGATGTATGGCGCTGGGGGCGAAATCGCCTCACACGGCAGCAGAAAAACACCATGCTCAAGGCACTGATGGGCAAACTCTATGCCGGGTTACGACCAAAAGGCGCGGTGAGCCGGATTACGGTCGCCCTCCGAGCGCGTGTTCATTTGACCGGAGTCCTGTTGAAGGCCCCGGATTTAGCGGTATACTGGCGCTTCTGGTTCTGCTATGTGCCGAATCTGAGCTTTGTTCCCGGTTATTTGAATGCACTCCGGCGACGCCTGCGCACGCGCCCACAACGATCTTAAGCCATGCCCACAGCAAAAATCAGTGTCATCATCCCGGTATATAACGCAGCGCCCTACGTCCGGCAAGCGGTCGAATCCGCCTTGATGCAACCGCAAACCGGGGAAATCGTTCTTATCGAAGACGCATCACCAGATGACAGCCTGCTTGTATGCGAGGAACTCACCGCCAAATACGACAAAGTACGCTTGCTGCGCCACCCAAACGGTGAGAATCGCGGCGCGGGTGAGTCGCGCAATCTCGGCATCCGGGAGAGCCGTTACGACATCATCGCATTCCTGGACGCAGATGATTTCTATCTACCAGATCGCTTTACCGAGCCACTACGCATCATGGCGAAAACCGGGGCTGATGGCGTCTACGAAAGCATTGAACCTCACTTTGAATCGGTTGCCACTGAAGAACGTTGGAACCGGGCACGCGGGCGCTCTGAAATCACAGGTGTAGCGACGACGATGCATGAACCCATCCCGCCAGACCAGTTGTTCGCGGCGTTGACGAACGGAAAAAAAGGCAATTTCACCCTTGATGGGCTGGTCGTGCGCCGCGATGCGTTGATGGATGTCGGCATGTTCCCGGAACTGCGTAAAGGGCAAGATACATCACTGCTGCGCAAATTGGCTGCCGTCCACACTCTGATGCCGGGGCGCATCTCGACGCCAGTCACGCGCTATCGCGTGCATGATAAAAACCGCGTCGCCGGAGTAGATCGACCTCCAGCGGATGTGCGGCGCTGGCGCAAACGGGTCTGGCTCGATGTGTGGCAATGGGGACACAATCGCCTAACATCTACACAGAAAAACATCATGCTGCACAATCTGGTGGGCTATATGTATGCTGGGATCGCCAAACGTGGGCCATTCAACCGGGTGCTGCTGGCGCTGCAAGCCCGTTTACACATAACGCATATGCTGATTCAAGCGCCCGACCTCGCGTTGCACCCACGCTTCTGGTTTTGCTATGTGCCAAATCTGCGCTTCATCGTGTACCGTCTTAGTCGATTATGGCGGCATCTACAAGGGAAGGGGAATCGCCACTGATGCGAGTCGTCCATTTTGCGCTGTTTCATAAGGCGATTAAAACGCCGCGCATCTTCCACCGCGAATGTGTGACACTGGCACAGGCCGGGTACGAAGTCCATATGATTACGGCGGATGTTCCGGCGGATACACTCGAAGGAGTCCTCTTTCATCAAGGCCCGCGCCCGCGCTCCTCACATCTGGGATACATCTGGTTTTACACGATCTGGGGCGCACTGTGGAAGGCGTTCCGGCTTGGTCTTGATCTTGACGCGGACCTGTATCACATTCACGAAGCGGAATTGATCCCGGTCGGCGTGTGTCTCAAACTACGGGGCAAAAGGGTGATTTTTGATGCTATCGAGGACCACCCGCAGCAAATTTTCCATGTCGACGACGGTCGCCTTCACCGCCATCTATATGCGCAGGCAATGCGAGTATATATTCGCTTTCTGTATCTGCTGGCGCGTCTGTTCTTCGATGCGATTATCGTCTGCGCACCAAAAATCGGGCGTTACTTTCCACCCCAGAAGACCACCCACCTGTACAACTACTCGATCCTGCGCGAATACCCGGATGCGCCACTGGATGCGATGCCATATCACGAGCGCAAGCAGCGTGTATTTTACGTTGGCGGCATCACTCGCAAACGCGCCATTGTCGAAATTGTCACGGCGATGGGTTTACTGCCAGAACGCCTGAATCCGCATTTGCTACTAATCGGCCCCTGGTATAACGCACAACTACGCTCCGAGGTCGAGACGCTACCCGGTTGGGAATACATCGACGCCCCCGGTCTATTGCCGCATAGCGAGATGATCCCCGAAATGCTCGACTCACAGGTAGGGATTGTCGTATTACATGGCGTCTCGCAGTACACCATCACCTATCCCACCAAGTTATTCGAGTATATGGCGGCAGGTCTGCCTGTCGTCTCGGTAGATTTACCGCACTGGCGCGAGATGCTGGCAGAGTATGCTGATGTGGTGATGTGGGTTGATTCCCATGATCCACGGGCCATTGCCGACGCCATCATTTATCTGCTAGACCACCCCGATGAGGCCGAAGCACGCGGGCGACGCGGGCGCGAAGCTGTGGAAACCCGTTTTAACTGGGAAGCCGAATCACAGAAATTACTCGATTTATACGCTCAATTTGCCACGACCTGACGCGACTTCGCCAGCACCGACGCCAGAAAATCAAGACGTTGCTGCTCAATATGCCTGATGTCAATGTGCTGGATTGCCGCACGCGGCACACGTCGCCCTATCTGTGCGCGGACGAACCGCTCGATTTGCTCAATGTTGTCGCTCACGTTACTTTCGGTGTTGGGTAATTCGAGGATAAACTCCGGCGGCGGCATGAAATTGGTATCTTTGCCGCCCATGATAAACGGCAGACCCCGCGCCGCATATTCCAGCGTCTTAAGCGTGGAAACTTCGTCCACCTCGCGGCGATGCAAGGCCAGCATCCCAATAGCAATATCGGCCTGCGCCATCAGCGGCAGATAGTCGTGCTCGACCATGCGTCCATGCGCGGTCACATTTTCTGGCAGCGACTCTATGAAATCATCGGAAGTCGGTCCTACGAGGTCAAATCGCCATGCCGGAAAATGTCGCGCCAGCAGTACAATCTTGTCGAGTCCATGCGCATTAATCCCCGGTTGCCCGACAAAAATCAGATGCGGCTGCGCATTGTCTGGTGCAGGTAGCGAATCAAAGTCGCTCAGGTTGATGCCATTGGGAAGCACAATTTTCTTCAGGGCAGAGAAAGCGGGAAAGTTGGCAAATTCATGCCCCACAAACACGCCGCCATGCAGTCGAGCAATGGCGCGACGCTGTGTCGCCAACACGTACCAATAGCGGTGGCGGGGACCATTGCGTGCCTGCACGAGATCGTTACCATTATGCTCAGAAACAACCGGGGCTGCGTTGAACATTCGCTCCAGCATCGGATAATAAGGGCCAAATCGCCAGTAGATAATATCCGGCTGCCAGCGCACAATCGCCCCTACAACCCGGTTCATCAGCACAAAACGCGCCACACGACCGGGCCACACCGTCTGGTATAGTTTGACTTCGGGCGATAGCGCTGCTCGCCATTCACCGGCGGTATCTTGCATTGACAGGTTAAATATGGCGACTTCGTGCCCCTGCCGCGCCCATTCGTTGACCTGTGCAACGATCTTCTTGAAAACGCCACTTTTGCCGCCTTCGCCCCATTCGTGATAGTAGGCGATCCGCATTAGCCCTTTGCCTCTTCGATAATGCGTAGATAATGATCGACACTGTTTTTTATAGAGAAGTCATCCGCTCTTGTTTTCAGCATCCCGGCAGGCAAAGGATTTGCCAGCGTTCCCACGAGTGCCTGCGCGAGCGCACCGGCATCTTCTACAGGGACCAGCGGGCCGTATTTTCCGCCGTCCAGGATTTCACGCGAGCCACCGGGGGCATCCGTCGCCACAACCGGGCAACCACAGGCCATCGCCTCAATCAGGACGGTTGGCAGCCCCTCATGCCGCGACGACAATGCGAAGGCATCCGCCCGCGCAAAATACGCATACGGGTTACCGACAAACCCCGGCATTTGCACCACGTCTTGTATGCCAAGGGAATCGACCAATGCCTCCAACTCACCTCGCAGCGGACCCTCGCCAAGGATCATTAGTCGCGCCGGGTGCGTCTCGCGCAGTTGGGCAAAGGCGCGAATCAACACATCGAAGCCTTTTACAACCTGCAAACGTCCTGCTGCGACAATGACAGAGCCTTCATTGTCAGTGAACCAGGGATGATTGAGTGTTGCCTGCATCTTCACTGGTAAATCGGGCATGATCACTGGATTGTATATCGTTTCAACGTTGTCAGTGCCTAAACAGTCACGAATACTCGCTGTCACTCCCTTTGAGACGCCAACCATGCGGGCTGCCCGCCCGATAACGAAGCGGAATAACAGAACAATTACAGCGTCTTTACGTGATTCGCGTTTAGCGCGATCCAGCCCACTATGTACAGTCGCAATCACTGGTACGCGACTACCTGCCAGCCAGTGCGCCAGCAGCACCACCAGATTCGTCTGATTGAGGAAGCTAATCACCGCATCGGGCTGGTTATCTCTGAAATAGACTCGCAAATCAAACAAGGCGCTCAACGCACGCCCATGCCCCAATCCTATGACTTCTACGCGTTCATCGACATCGTAGTGACGATTTTCATCACGTTCAAGCAAAACCATCTGTACACGTATGCCGCGTTCGACAAAACCGTGTGCCAGATTCACCGCGACTCGTTCCGCGCCGCCACCACGCAGAGACGGGAGTATCAATGTGATGTGTCGAGGAGTCATGCCTGTTTTTCCGTCAAAATTTTTTGGTAAAGTGAAGCATATTGTTCCGTAAATTTTTCGACGCTGAACTGCTCAATGATTCGCTCGCGGGCGGATGCACCCATCGCCGCACGTCCTTGCGGCGACATCGCTATCAAACGCGCCCATGCCGCCACCATCGCGTCCATATCCCCGGTCGGGACGACGATACCGGCATCGCCAACAAGATGCGCCGTGTCTCCGGCATTCGTCACCGCGACGGGTAGCCCGGTTGCCATCGCCTCACCAACCACATTCGGGAACCCCTCGAAATCCGAGGTCAGCGTGAATAGGTCGAAGGCGTTTAACAGATCAGGAATATCGCGCCGCATATCGAGCAAACGAAAGCGATTCTGCTTGTCTTGCGGAATCCGGTCGCCCAGCGAGTTGAACGTCACATCTTTGCCAACCGCCACAAAATATACATCGGCGTGTGTTTCCAGCAATTTCAACGCCGCGCTGATAAAACCGGGGTAGTTCTTTTCCGGCGTCAAACGTCCCACCATACCGATCACAAACGCATCTTCCAACAGTCCCAACTCAGCACGCATACGATCTCGCGTCCCGGTATCCGGTTGAAAGCGATCCAGTTCAAAGCCGTTGTAGAGGATATGCCAGTGCCCATCACGATAGCCTTCGTCAATGTGCAATCTCTCTCCGGCTTTGGTATTGGTAACGATGAAATCCGCACGACCGGACAAACGTGCGCACAAATTGAAAATGAGACGCCTGCTGCCAGAGCCAAAGTTCTTGATTGTAGCATTGCGAATATTCCAGCCGAGCGCATGATTTGGCACAAAGAACGACGCCAGTGTCCCCGCCAGAATCGCATGATACAACCACAGGTGAATGATGTCCGGTTTTTCCCGCCGCAAGATGCGTATCAACGACAGCAACGCCAGCGGATTTGGTCGCGCCGGGTTCATGTTTAGCGTGTAGACCGGCACCCCCAGCGATTTAATGGGTTCACCAAATACGCCTTTATCCTCCAATGAGATGACGACGTAATCGAACGCATCGCGGTCGCTGTGCAGGATAATCTTATGCAGGGCATTTTCCGCGCCGCCAACGCGCAGTTCGGTGATGATATGAACGACTTTCGGCATGGATACTCGTTTCTAAGGCCCTAACTCGGTGCAATTAAATAATCTGCGTACAAGATATAACGGAGCCACTGGCTGTATTTTGACGGCTATACGGTAGCGTACATTACACAAAACTGGAATAGTCGGCGGTCCTGGCTGCATAGGCAATAACGCTCCTCCATAGGCCGCATACCCCGTACTAAGGTCACTCTTTGCGCCCAATTTCTTAAGAAATCGCAATCTGTACGCATAAATTAGCAAGAGAAACCGCAGAAACGCACAGTTCATACACTTTACTCAGGGCTTTTCCAGTGAATGATGCTTTCAACGACGTTGGATGAGCGCCCCCGCACCTTATACACCGACTCAATCCCATCCAGTTCAAGTGTACGTTCGCCAGCAAAGGAGCATTGCTATGGCTTTCACAGACAACTGTGACATTTTCGGAAGTGTGCATGAGGAGGGCATCAACCGGATTGTCCGCCACATCATGCAGCAGCGTCCCTCGTTATTCAACTACGCCACACGCACCTTTCACGAAAACGAGAAATTATTCTGTCACCCGATTCAAGCAGCCAAGACGGTGCGCGACAGCGGCAACCCACTCTTTACCGAGCAAGACCCGCTGCCGATCTTCGGCGCACCTGTACCCATCGGCCTCAATTTCTGTTTGCAACTTACCGACCTTGAAATCGATTTTCACCCGACATCGGCCTTTGAACTGCCCGAACAACTCGGCGGCGAACTCGCCCAACAGCGGTTTGCCCTGCGCACCAAAGTCTGTGCAGGTGTCGCCTGCCCATCCGACGAACTGGTGGACCGGTTGATCCCCGCACTGGAACGGCTCGCAGTCGCCGGACAGCGCAGGGATATTGATCAGGCCCAAAAACCGGAAACAGCCCATCTGTCGGCTGCCGCTGCTTCTCAGCCCACGCAAGAAAGCAATGAACGCCTGATGTCCGGTATGTTCGCACCGACGAACCGTTCTGCCATGATGACGAATCTCGCGATGTTTGACTCACCTGTACGTGGAGCCAACATCGCCGGGGGCATCAACCGTCAGCGCGAACCGATTGCCCTCCCCTCGCGGGAATTACTTTGCTTCTGTCTGGAACTGTTCATCGTCGGTCACTTCGAGTGGGGGACCGTTATTGACCCGAATCAGCAGTGGTTGAAGCCGCGCCTCGACGGTATCGAAATCGTTGATCTGCAACCAACCCCGATGGAAAACGCCATCGAATGCTATGCCGCGACGATCATGCGCCTGGGGATTCTGCCGCGCCTGATTCTGCCGATGGAAACGCTGGTTCTGGATGTCACGAAAGTGATGCAAAAGCAGGGCGTCAGCCTCGGCAAGCAGATCACACTCGGCCCATCCGTCGTCCCGACCGATGTACCCAACAACCCGGCCATCGAAGAAGACATGGTCAAAGCGTTCATCAAACTGACCGTTACCCCATAGCGAAGGGAGCTAATGATGTCACATTTCACAGTGGCTGTTTCAGAAGACACCATCAAAACCGCCTTCGATATCATGGTGGAAAGCGTTAAATGGGAAAAGGCCGATTCCAAAGACTTCGGCGCATTCTCAGCCGGTTATCACGTCAAAGGCCATCTTGAAGGTGGAAGCATCGACCTGCGCAATGACAACACGGTGCAGGTCAAGGAACTCGACATCAAGTGGGATAAGCTTGAAGTCACGCTTGGCCTCGATATTCCCGAAATCTGTGTCGGCGGCGGGTGCATTAATTTACCCTGGCCCTTACCCGATCTCTGCCTGCCAAGATTTTGTGTGTTCAGTGGCGATCCCGACATCTCGATCTCACCGGATTTCGCCGCATTCGTCGCGCAGGAAGTCAGCTTTACCGGCGGCGTAGACATCCGCTATTATGATGCCTCGCAGCCACCGCCCCCCTGGTACGATCCGTGTGCGTTGCTAATGGGCGCACTGACCAGCGCCGGGGCCATTGAACCACTACCACCGAACAACCAGTGGCAAATCTTCATTGATCCGCAGACGGTCGATATTGACCTGTTCGATTTCGCTGACATTGTCGGGGATTTAATCGAAGATGCGCTGACCGATGCGATAACGGCCCTGATACCGGGTGGCTGGGTGCGCGATGCACTACTGGCGATCATCGGCGGTGTAACCGATTTAATCCGCGCTATCCTCGACATCGGCGATGACTTCGACGAATGGTTGAGCGATCTGTTCAACATCAGTTTCGGATTGGGCGATTTCCTGCTTACACTCATCGGTGATTTCTTCGGAAACTGTGTGCCAATCGCCCGCATTGACGATCCCTTCGAGATCATGGCGGAAGAAGTTAACACGTCAGTCTATCTCAGTGGCGCACCGGTCACCCTGGTTCCGGTTAAGATTCCTGTCCGCAACCTTGACGCATTCGTCAACGATGTCGAAATGGTCGTTCAAGCAGATGTAGGAGCGTAACCATCATGCGTAAAAATCTCACACTCAATCGACCAATATTCACTCAACAGGTATTTCGCAGCACAGCCTTAACTGTCCTGACATCACTGTTTCAGCGCCTGCCAGATGCTGGCAACTATGACCTGATTGTGCGCCGTGACGGGGTCGTGGTCGCCCACACGTCAATCTGTGCGCAGGAATCGGGCTGTGGTTCGCAGACGAACATCGACCTCGCCAAAATCGACCCGCCAGAAGGTGGCTACAAGGTCGATGCAGGCGGCATGATCGGCTTCTTCGTCTCGGAAGGCGGCGGCAGCTACACAGTGCGTATCACGCAGGTTGGCGAGCAAGAAAAACGCGTCATCCTCGACAACGCCGAGTCTATCTCTGAAGGCGCGGTCTTTGCCGTCACCCTTTTGCGCCCCGGCGACTACATCATGCGAACCCTGAACGGGCGCAGTCGCGGAAAAATCAACCTGCGCCTGCCGGATGACAATGATAGAAAGAAAGGCTACCGCCCCAGCGAGGCCGCCATGATCGAGGTCGATGGCAAAGGTAATTTCAAACCAAATGAGGCGAAGTTGCTCACCGGTCAAAGTCTCGTCTTTGTGTGCAATGCGCCCGTCCAGCTAGAGGTCGCTTTTAGCGGCGAGCGCGAGGAAAAGCCACGTGTGCCGCGCCCGCCCAAGCTCACGTATGGTCGTCGGCCCACAACCCCAACGCCGCGCAAACCGCGCAAGCCGGGGAAATCTGACAAGCGCGACAAGTAACCAGCGAACCTGTAACGAACGGTTCATCAATCACGAATGTAGCCTTGCGGCATCTGTCGCAAGGCCGCACTTGTTTCTACTGCGACTAAAACTCAATTTCCGCAATCTGGTCGAGGTCGAAATCCAGCGGATCATCGATCACATCGCCATCTTCCAGCACCATGTCACGCTCATCACCCGCTTCAACACCGCGATTACACAGCGAGCGATACACGCAAAAACGGCAGCGAGACTCATCTGCTGTCAGATCGAAGGTGTCACGCGCCGCGATTTCCTCAATCAGCGCGGTCAAATCTTCACGGTTGCGCTCGTGTGCCGCCATCGAATAATCGAAGTGCAGCGGCTGATCCGGCGCTTCCGCGAACCAGTAGACCATCGTCACCTGTTCCGGCGCTATGGATTTTTCGCCGTTGAGGTGAAATGCGGCTTCGACCAGCACATACGGATAGATGCGCGTCTGCATTTTGACCGCCATCTGTGCGACTGTCGGCACGCGCAGCGAGGTTTTCCAGTCTATAATTATGAGGCGTT
>DAOTXA010000398.1:0-6905 GCA_034435595.1 Anaerolineae bacterium
CGCACACGGACTGAGTAACTATGGCAGCCGAGAATTACATCAACTTTGTGGCGTCAAGTCAACACGCATCGGCGAAATTCTGGGCTACAGTTACGGCGATCATGTGATCCACCGCAATAATATGGTGGTGCTGGGATAGCGTCCAATTGCCGGGAACTTCGCCAAGCTGACTCTTGATTCCGGCGAAAAATACGTTTACACTATGCAACACGTCAGGGCAATTAGCTCAACTGGCAGAGCGTCTCGTTGACGTCGAGAAGGTTATAGGTTCGAGTCCTGTATTGCCCACTCTGTAACGGCGCTAGTCGCCATACAGCCCAACCCTCAGAAGATCGGCCTCGTGCCGATTTTTTGATTCAGGGCGTTGCCTGTCTGATATGATCTTTGAAGAAGGCATGAACACCGAGATTTTTGAGTTGCGACGACTCGGCAATACAGCGATGCTGTCAATTGCGGTCACGATTGGCAACGAACTGCAAGACATAGAAGCTACAGAACAAGGCAGCCGTTTTACACCACGTGTCGCTCGCTATCTGCAAACGCTCATCTCGCAATACCGGCAGATCGCACAGGACGAAGGCTTTGATCTGCAATTTGGTCACAGTATCCAGGGCGCACAACTCGACCAAGACGGACAGTTTCTGCCGGAAACGGGAGCAATCATCGAAGCCTGTGATGTCGCTTGCATCAACCTCTATCCCCTATTGGATGGCGATCATTGGGTGGGTGAACCTGCCATCACTGCGAACCGGCTCTTGCTCACCGATGCAACCGAACGCCGCACGCGCTTTGAACGGTTTGAGCAGACACTTGACCGGGTGTTGACGAACACCGCTGCATTGGGTCGCCCGTTGATCCTTAGCGAAACCGGTTTACCCTCAACTGTCGATGTGACGCTGTTCTTAGGGCCGTTCAGCGCCAGATACGGGAACGCCGGGAACATCTTAGAAGTAGTGCCAGTCGTCCACAGCGTCAGGATGCGGCTTTCCACCGGCAAGCGGAAATCGACATAGTGCCTATTATAGGAACTGCACATTTGCAGCCCGCCCGGTTCAAACAGTCTAATAAATTGGGACTGCCGCCAGATTGCCGCGTACCGTCACGAAGGGCGCGTAAATCCAGCCGACCTGCCCCTCATACCGGACCTGTAGCCAGTGATTCATGCCGCCCTGCAAGGTGCGTCCCAATAGCTGTACTTCGTCGCCCCACGGCACTTGATCGAGGCGGAAGGAGCGCACACTTGGGCGCAGACGCAGGTTCATCACCGCCCGTGGGATCGCGGTCGCCTGCACATCCGGCGGATTGCTGATAGTCTCAAATACGGTTGACTCGAAGGGGATGCTTTCTACATCGCCGTTGATGCTCAGATAGCGCCCCGACGACCAGCCAATTTTGTCGCCGACCTGCACCTTGTACCATGTGTAGGGTCCGCCCTCATCGTTGCTGCGTGCCAGCACCGGATAAGCGATATCCGGGCGCAGCACGCCGATGAACGACGCACCGAGGTACGGCCCGGTTCGCAGGCTGAGTCCGCGCACCTGTACGACGTTACCTGTCGGCCCGGTGGGAGTGATGACACCGCCCGTATCCCCGAATTCCCACTGGAAGCTGATGCGTGCCTCTTCACCAAGTTCGATCAGCCCGATGCTGATTTGATGCTGCCCCGCCGCCAGATTGTAGGTGAAGGTATAGGTTCCCGGCACCGTCTGGATGAAGGCCCTCACGTTGTCGATCAGGACGACGGCTTGATCGTCCAGCGAGATCGTAAACGTATAGATGCCCGTCTGGGCGAAGGTCTGGAAGGAGAGAAACTCCACCGACCAGTTATCCGCAGGTGCGCCGGGGATGGGGATATTGTTGTTGTCGGTGGGTGCGCCGGGCCACACGAAGTTCAGCCCGTTGGGGTAGCTGACCACGCCGCCGATTTCTGTACCCCGCGAGAAATCAATTGAATTATAATACTGCGCCACCCAGTTGACCCCGCCTGTCGCCTGTGCGTTGGCTGTGTCGCCCCCGTTCAAGCCCGGAGCCGCCATCAGCACCAGTAGCAGTAGTAAAATGCCCACCAGCCGGAAACGTAGAATTCGCATGTCGTCCTCCCGGTTCTCTCGTCCGGTATTGCGCAGATGATTGTACCGCTCTTCAGAGCGCATTCCTACACATATCTAACACATAATAGGTCAAGTGTCGCAACCCCGGCACAGATTGTCCGTATATAGTTTTAGTATACACGGTCACGCGAAAAACACAGCCGGACCATAGGGTGAGCGCACAGTACAATGCGCCCCGAACCGGCGTCCGGGCTGGCGTATAGTTGTTAGAACATCATCACAATCGTAAATCAATCACTGCACAGGGAGAACCCTCATGACTGAAGAAAACACGACTCAGGAAAACGAAACCAGCAAGAACACCGTCAGCGAAGAGGTGGAAGTCGCCGTCAAGGATATTGGCAAACGCCTGCAAGAATTCATCAATGAAGGCAACGTGCGCCGCATCATCGTGCGCACGCAGGAAGGCCGCGTGCTGCTGGATACGCCGGTGACTGTTGGCGCGGTAGCCGGGGTACTGATTGCGGCGACCGGCCTCTTGATCCCGGTGGCGATCGGTGGCGCACTGGTCGGCGTGGCTGCCAAGCTGCGCGTCGAGATCGTGCGCGAGGTCCGCGAGGGCGACGTGATCGAAAGCAAGCAGCGCGTCGAAATCGCAGACGAAGACGAGCAAGTATAAGCACCGCCTGATTTCGCATCACAATCCCCCCTACGCGAACAGGGACACGGCATTTGTCGTGTCCCTGTTTGCATCCCGGTTTTGGACTGTTCGCGGTCCATGTCTTGCCAAGCTGCATCCGCTGGCGTATAAACGGCATAGGACAGCAAGCGGCATAAAGGACAGCGTCAGACCATGACCGACGATCCCAACACAGAGAACAACGAAAACGAACAGGACGACGCGCCAGAAATACGCGATAATCTGACCGGCAAGACCTTCGGGCAGTTCGAAATCATGGAGGAAGTCGGGCGTGGTGGTATGGCGACCGTGTATCGGGCGCGACAAAAATCGATGGGGCGCATCGTTGCGGTCAAAGTCTTGCCGCCCAGCCTGCTGCACGACCCCGGCTTCTTCGAGCGATTTGAGCGCGAAGTCAACGTGATCTCTCACCTGGAACATCCGCATATTTTGCCGATTTATGACTATGGTCAGCAGGACGGCATCCCATATATCGCCATGCGCTTTCTGGGTGGCGGTAGCATGGATCACTTTGCACGCAAGCTCCGCCGTCCCATCGAAACGCTAGAGCGCCCCCTGCGCCAGATAACGCAGGCCCTTGATTACGCGCACCGGCAGAAGATCATCCACCGCGACTTAAAACCCGCCAACATCATGCTTGATGAGGACGGCAACGCCTACCTGAGCGACTTCGGCATCGCCCGCGTCCTTGGCAGCGATTTAACGGGCAGCATGATCATCGGCACGCCCTCGTATATGAGTCCCGAACAGGCGGAGGGCGTCCCCATTGACGAACGCTCTGACATTTATTCACTCGGCGTTGTGCTGTTCGAACTGGTGACCGGGCGCGTGCCTTACCATGCAGAGACGCCGATGGGTGTGATTCTCAAGCACCTCAAAGACCCGCTGCCCGATATTCGTGAACTGCGCCCTGATTGCCCGGTGTCTGTTGAACGTGTGATTCAGATCGCAACCGCCAAGACGCCCGAACACCGTTTTGAATCTGCGGGTGAACTGGCGAAGGCGTTTAGTGCGGCACTGCGCGGCGACACCGCTCAATTCGACCGCTCCACGCTCAATGTCGGCGCAGACGAGGCGAAGAAGGTCAAGGACGAGCTAGCGGCTATGCTCGACACCGCCGAACAAATTGCCGCCCCTGCCGGTACCACCCAGGCCCCGGTATCGACAGAACCGGTGGACGACCCGGCGGCGCAACCCGGTGCAGATATTGATATGGGCGTTAAAACTGTGGAGTTCGATCAGATGGACGCCACGACCGGGGAGCCGACCGTCGTCGATACCAGCCAATATGTCGAGGATGCGCCGACCGTCCACGAGCGACCGCCCGAACGCAGCAATGCACGCAGTCTCATTGTGTTCGGCGTGCTGCTGGGCGCAGTAGCGGTTGTGGCGATTGTCGCCCTGTTGATGGGCGGCGGTAACGCGGAAAACGCAGGTGGACCCAGCGTCCGCGAGGAAGCGACCGCCTTTGTCAACAGCGAGCGCGTGCAAATGCCCGGCTATCGCGTATCTGTACCCACCGCATGGCAGACCGGAAGCGCGGCAGGCGGATCGTTCGACATTTCCACGCCAGAACGCGAGGTCTACGTGTGGCAGAATACGAACGCCAGCGTCTACGCCTCCATCACCCGCTCTGACTATGGGCTGGACGGCAGCGGATCTGCCTTTAACGACGCGGTTGCAGATTTCCAGGCGCGTTTCATCGACACAGCACAGACCTACACCGATCTCATTGACGAGGAAACCGCCGAGGATGGGAGTATCCGCCGTAGTTACGTATTCGCCGGGGATAATCCGCAGGGCTTTGGTCCCGGTCAGGTGGATGTGTACTATGTGGAACGCGCCCCTCATCTCTTTGTATTCGAGATGTATACCCGTGCATCCAGCGAAAATGAACATGTACCGAACATGCAGGCCATGCTTGATTCGCTGTGGGTGGATGGCGAGTGAAGGCGCATCTATTCACCTTGCCGTGAGATTTGACGTTTATCGTTTCGTCTCAAGCTGAAGCCGTAAGGCTACGAAAGGCTACGAAGAGAAGACAGGCCCACCGCAGGGGACCCAACACGCCTAATTCCGACTTTGTACATTCAGGCGACGTAGCAAGCGGCCTGAACTAACGCATCCAGATAAGCGTGGGGAGCGTCACGTAGTCTACCATGAAGTGAAAAAGGTAGTGCTTTGCGACGCACTCGGCTTAAATCACCTTATCTTGAACACTTCTCCTTGAGATATAACTTCTACCAAAATCGAGTGGCTTTGCCCGAAAACCATACCAGTATATAGAGTTTGTACGAAAAGTTTATCCACAGTATCTAGCGTTTGCTGGACTGAACCACCCCCATTGCCCAACCCCCGCGCCTGCGTCATACTCGGATCATCCCGCTTACCCGCAACGACTCTCTGAAGAGGTGACGCATGGCGACCGATGGACCAACCCAACCGACGAATATTATTCTGTTCTGCACCGACGATCATGGCGCGTGGGCGCTGGGAAGCTACGGCAACCGTGAGGTGAAATCGCCCGCGCTGGATGCGCTGGCAGCCGGTGGCGCACGCTTCGACCATGCCTATACACCCGTCCCCGTGTGTTCCCCGGCGCGGGCCTGCCTCATCACCGGCAAGACGCCGAGTCAGGTCGGCATCCACGACTGGTTGCAGGAAAAAAACGAGCGCGTCACCGGGCGCGACTGGATGAAGGATCAAGTCTCGCTGTTTCAGACCTTCCAGCAGGCCAACTACCACACCGGGCTGTTCGGCAAAATCCACCTCGGCTGGTCGGAAGTGGTGCCGCCCGGTGTCGATGACTACTTCGGCGCACGTCGCACGCAAAATTTGCATAATGGCGGCTGCGCGTTCCTGGATAACGGTGTCGAGGTTACGCCAGATGTGAATCGCTCAGAAGCGATCACCAACCGCACGATCCAGTTTTTAGAGGACCACGACCGCGAACGCCCGTTTTTCGCCTATGTCGGTTATCAGGCCACGCATTCCCCCTACGAAAAACAGGCCCATGATCCCGCCATAACCGCACTCTACGAAGACGCCACCTTTATCGACATCCCGCCCTACACGGCGCATGAGTGGGTCAAAAACGAGGGCACGCCCAACGATCCGACCAACGAGGAACTGCGCGACCGCTATATTGGCTATTATGCCGCCGTCACCGAAATCGACAACAATGTGAAGCGGATTGTCGAATATCTTGACGCGAACGGCCTGCGCGAGAACACGCTCATTATCTATACCTCCGATCACGGTTGTGCGATTGGTCATCACGGCTTTTTTGGCAAGGGGAACAGCACGCGACCTTTGAACATGTATGACATCTCGCTGCATGTGCCGCTGATCTGGAACGGTCCCGGTATAGAAGCGGGCACCACCGTCAGCCAATACGTCGATCACTACGATTCCTACGTGGCCATCCGTTCGGCGATGGGGTTGGCTCCCGGTAGTGACGATCATCCCGGCGCGGACTACACGCCATTCACAGGCGGCGAAACCGTCTCGTGGGACGATACACAGTTTGGCGAATATGGCGATTTACGCATGATCCGCACGCCGGAACTCAAGCTCGTCTGGCGCTATCCCGATGGCCCACACGATCTGTTTGATCTGACGAACGATCCGGGTGAGCAAACGAACATATACGACGACCCGGCTTACGAAGCGCGGCGCGACGCCCTCAAAGCACAGATGGACGCCTTCTACGCGCAGTATTCCACGCCGGAACATGATGGGTTCGCCGTTAAGTCACAGCCATGGCACAATCCCGCAGAGGCATGGCGTGACGGTCTGCGCGAGGGACGCGGCTTGCAGGATTATTAGGTCCACTATGCTTCACAGATAGTTGCTAGAGAAAGATTTGCTACCTTTTTGCAAAAAGGTAGCATCAAAAACTCTTGTACTTTAGGACTTTCGCTTGAGATATTTTTCACAACACAATCAATCTATGTTTCCCTGCGGCTGCAAGAATGCAGCCGCTACGAAAATGAAGAATGTAATGTAGGGGTGCGATTTTTCGCGCCCGTGAGACACAAAGCGAAAGTCCCGTTTTTGAATCTCTTCTACAGCTTACAAAAAAGCAAGATGAAAGATAAAGGTGATTGTGGCGTGGGGGAGGGTGCGAACCGATGGTTCGACAAGATACGTAG
>DAOTXA010000399.1:0-14336 GCA_034435595.1 Anaerolineae bacterium
CAACTCCGCAAACATCCACCCGGTTTGACCCGTAATCAGGCGCACATGATACCAGTCGCCATCCGGGTTACGACCGAGAACGGTCATGATCTGCCCGCTGGGGACCTGAAACAGCAGCGGCGCGTTGATGTTGGGACGGGTGCGCATGTTAACGACGCCCTGCGTGCTAACGAATCCGGGCTGTGGGAGCAGGGTGGGCCGGTCGAGCAGTTCAATCGGCAGATTGTCCACACGCCAGGGTTCAAAAGGCAGCGGTGGCAGCGGTCGGTTGGTCGGACGCCAATAATCGTTGGGCGCGTGGGGCACTCTCACCTGCTGACCCGCGACCATGCCCTCGGTCTGCCCGGCGGCGGTGACCTGTAGCTGACCCTCAATGGTGCTGAATATGGTTTCGGTCTGGGTGGTCTGCACGACGACAGTCCCGCGCAAATTGAGTGACGAACCGTTGACCGCAATACTCGCCGGTTCCCCGGATACACTGTTCTGGATAACCAATCCACTGAAAGGCGCGACCCCGCACGGCGGCGCGATCTCGCTGGTGACCAGTAGAATCGACTGCCACGCCGGGAAATCGGGCAGGCTTAAATCTACCATCTGCATATCACCGATGAGGATGGCATCCATGCCGACGGCGGGATTGTGCATCCACATCAAACCGCCGATCGTGCCTTCGGCGGCGAAGGGCGTCGTGCGTACCGAATCTACCACGCCGACTTCAACCATTGCGCCGACGGTCGCCAGCGAACTGGCGACGGGTCCGGCGGGTTCCACGATCGGCGGTGCGCCTGCGTTGCAGAACATCCCGTCGGGGCTACCCAGGCAAACATCCGTCGCGGTAGTGTAGAAGTCTTCAAGGGCCAGTGCGCAACCGACGTTGCCACCATCTGGCGCTTGCTGGGCCGTGACCTGTCCCATTTGCGTGCTGACGCCTAATGCGAGAAACAACAACACACATGCGGCGACCGTTATCCCGGCGCTAAAGGTATTCGATGAATCGAGTCGTGTCATCGTAAAGCAAACAACCTTACAGGTGAAAACCATCTATAATCCGCGCAAAGTGTACCATCTTCGCGGACTCCCGCCGATTAAGAATTGGTGACCGGTGGAAAATCACAGGTTAACCCACACAAACCCACTTCGAACCCGGTCACATGACCCTGTTATGAAGCAAATTATGGTACACTATTATGTATGCGTGCGCTGTCTACTCATCGATATGAGTGATGAATATCGCACCGCCACCCAATCGCCCGAACATGATTACGGACACTGAAACTTGGTTGCTCAACCCCAAATCCCGGTCAAACCTGATCCACCGGTTCGTCTGCTGAGTGGATTTTACGAAATCTTCCCGGATGTGGAGCCGCAAACGGTTCTACTCGCGCCCGGTAAAGCGGTGTGGGTGGCGGCAGTCGCCACCAGCGGACATCAGTATCATCTGTACAACGCGGATCGAGAGAAGCAGGTGCGCTTCACATGGCGTAGTGCCGGGTGGATGCAGACCATTATGCGGCGCCCACTGCCGCGCTGGTCACGCTATCCTGCCGGGGTAATTCATCACCTGCAAGCGCAATCGTTCGAGTTCGATATTCCGGCGATCAATCTCGTCATCGCCTGTGACGAACCGGACGGACCCGCCGCCGATTTTGGTGCAGGGGTCGCGGTCGCGGCGCTGTGGTACGATCTCGCCGGGGCCGACTACACGCATGACTCGCTGGTGCAGGTCGTGGATACGGTCCGCCGCAAGTACATCGAGAAGTGATACCTGAAGAATACAGGGTGACAGGATAAAGTGAGCGTCACTATCCTTTTGCTTCGCTAGACCCTGCCGCTGATGACCACATTTTCGCCTGTGATGTCAGTCGCATTTTTCGAGGATAGGAAATACGCGAGGTTGCCGATTTGATCTGGCGACACCCACTTGCTGAAATCTGCGCTGGACATTGACTCGCGGTTGGGTGGCGTATCCACGATGCTCGGTGAAATGCCGTTGACGCGAATCCTGTGTTCCAGCAATTCGGCTGCCATCGCCTCCATGATGCGGGTGGCAGCGGCTTTACTCGCGTTATACGCGGCCTGATTCTTGCGGCCTTCGCTGGCGCTGCGAGCGAGGATGAGCGTGATACTACCCTGCACGACATTGTCGATCATGTGTTGTGCTACCTTCCCGGCGACAAGATAGGTCAGGCGGGCATTGAGCGCCATCATCCGGTCGAATACGTCCAGATTCCCGGCATGGACTGGATCGCCCATCGCAAAACCGCCGACGGTGTGGACCATGGCGTCAATGTGACCGAACTGGTCGGTGACGTGATTGAGCAGATTGTCTACCGCCGTCGGATCACTTAAATCCGCCGGGAAGCCTTTGAAGCGGTCGGTATCCAGGCCCAAATCCTTGATGCAATCCGCGACAGTCTCGGCATTACGGTCCACCATCGCCACGCGCCAGCCGCCTTCATCGAAAGCGTTGACCACGCCACGCCCTACATTGCCCGCCGCGCCTGTAATCATCACGACTTTTTCGCTATTGTTTGCCATTGGACATCCCTTTACTGTTCGAGAAACGTTAGATATTTACGGAAATCTATAGGATGGAGTATAGTGATTGCGGATGAAAAACGGCTGAGTGTACAGCGGGATAGGCACAAGGGCAAAAATAAGACTCAAGCGTCAACGACCACCCGCTGAAATGCCTGATGCACACGTTCTGCAAACGAAAAACGTAAGCTTTTCGATATATTTTGTGCAGAATTTATTCTAACTTAATAGTATTGTGTGAAATTTGTGAGATAATGGATTGGCTCACGCAAGAAACAAGCGTGCAGGATTAACCATACGCCCCTGAAGCTTTTACACTACCGGGGTTTACGCAGAGCGCGAAGTCCGCTATAAACGTGGGCGTTTTGCTCAAAGGTTGGGCAACATGATTGATAACATAATGCTGCGAGACACAATCTCGCATAATAAGGAAACAACGTTGGTTATGGACGATTATCGGCCCGATACGGTGCGGGCTGTCATTGTGGAAGATGACCGGGTGATGCTGGTACAAACGCACCAGCGCAAACCGGAGAATGTCGGCAAGTGGTGCTTGCCCGGTGGCAAGATTGAGGCGGGCGATACCACCCTGTCAGATGCCCTGCACCGCGAATTGGGTGAGGAACTGGGCGTGCGCCCCCGCATCCATGAGAAAATTGACCTGTGGGAAGAACCACGCGCCGGGTACGTTCGCTTGCATCACATCTACCGGGTGACGCTGCCAAGCCTGCGTCTGACAATTGACCCGGTAGAGATTCTGGCCTGCCGCTGGTTTGAACTGAGTGAAGCGCTGCCCCTGCCGACCAAAGTCGGCTTTGAACTGCGGGCAATCAGCCGCGTACTTGGCCCAATGTCACACAAGGGCGGGTTGACGACACGCAGCGCATCCTAGCCGCCAATTGCACCCAGATATGCATACGCCCCGATTGGGGCGTTTTTTATTGCAGATAAACGAACATTTTGCGCTATAATTCACGAATAACAGACTGTCTAGTTTATCGCAGGAGACACCATGCTTATTCCTCGTGAGAATCAGTGGATCCGCACCAACGACCTTAACCGCCTGCACGTTGTTACCAGCGGGGACGAGGACGCACCGCTGGTCATTCTCTTGCACGGATTTCCCGAATTCTGGTACGGTTGGCGCTACCAGATCGATGCATTAACGGAGGCCGGGTTTCGCGTCTGGGTTCCCGACCAGCGCGGTTACAACCTCAGCGACAAGCCGCGCCGCATCCGCGATTACAGCATGGAGACACTCGTCGCCGATGTGACCGGCCTGATCGACGCGGCAGGTGTCGAACGCGCCCACATCGTCGGGCATGACATCGGCGGACTTGTGGCCTGGTGGCTGGCACTGCTGCATCCCGAACGTGTAGATCGCATGGCAGTTCTGACGACGCCGCACCCGCAGGTCCTCGCCAGACATCTGCGCAGCAACCTGGAACAGATGCTTAGAAGCTGGTATATCGGCTCGTTTCAACTGCCAATGTTGCCGGAACTCACGTTCAGCCTGAACAATCATGAATTGCCCGCGCAAATTCTCGAACGGACCGGGGGACCGGGGGCGTTTTCGCAGGCAGAAATCGCGATGTACCGTGAAGCATGGGCGCAACCATCCGCCATTGGCAGCATGTTGAACTGGTTTCGCGCCTATACCCGTCACACACCGCCAAAACCTGCCTCATGGGAAGTGACAGTCCCGGTGATGCTGCTCACCGGCGAACGAGATGCGTTCCTTTCCCGCGCAATGGATGAGCCGAGTATCGCCCACTGCCCCGATGGACAGTTACACACGCTCCCCGGCGTCACACACTGGTTACAGCACGAGAATCCAATGGACGTGAACGCGTATCTCACCGCGTGGCTGACGCGGTAAACCCGGCGGCTTGATCCTCCGGTGGGCAGCGTTTCTTCGTAGCCTCATGGCTTTAGCCAGAGGCGAAATGATGGACGAAAAATCACCTCGCTGTTTCCCTTAAGTTGATGCAATCGTCTTGATAGACCTGTGAGGTATTACGGCGCATATAGAGCAAACGCGCTACACTGGAATGATGAGTGATCCAGTGACCCTCGAAAGGAACACACCATGCCTATACAGGCGAAAGCCCTGCTGATTACCGAACCGAATCGGGTGGAAATCGGCAGGGCGGAAATCCCCGATCCCGGCCCCGGCGAGGTGCTGGTCGAAACCGTGTACACCATTATCAGTCCCGGCACCGAGTTGCGCGTGCTGGCAGGCAAGCAACCGGGCATAGATACCTGGCCCGCCATCCCCGGCTATTCGCTGGTAGGGCGTGTCATCGCCAACGGACCCGATACGACCATCGCACCGGGGACGGCGGTCTTTTGCGGTGGCAGCGACCGTGCAGATAAGACACGGGCATGGGGTGCGCACCTCAGCCACGCCGTAAAAGCGGAAAACGGCCTGTTCGTGATCCCTGATGGTGTCGATCCGCTGGACGCTGTTGCGGCGAAATTGGCAGCCATCGCCTATCGAGGTTTGCGCCAGAGCCGACCCATGCCCCACGAAAACGTCGCCGTCATCGGACTCGGTCCCATCGGGCAATTGTCAGCGCGGTTGCACGCACTGACCGGGGCGCGGGTTGTCGCTGCCGACCTCTCGCAGGCACGGGTTGATCTGGCTCGCCGGGCCAGCATAGAAGCGATTATCCCCCAGAGTGGCCTGACTTCTGCATATGCCGACGTTTTCCCGGATGGGGCGGATATCATCATTGATGCGACCGGTATTGTCGCGGTGCTGGCCCAGGTCTTCGGGTTGGCGAAGGACGTTCCCTGGGACGACTCGCAGACCGAGGGCGCACGTGTCGTCATTCAGGGCAGCTACCCGGATACATTCAGTGTCCCTTACCAGACTGCGTTTACCAAGCAGGCGACCATCCATATCCCACGGGACCAGCAGCCGCGTGATTTGCACGCCTGTCTTGACCTGATGCGGCGTGGCAAACTCCACACCCGTGATCTCATCAGCGATGTGCGCTCGCCAGAAGATGCGCCGCAAACCTACCGCGATCTGCAAATGGCGAAAGGCGCACTGCTCACCGTCGCTTTCCGCTGGCAATAGTCCGTCATGCATACATATTTTGCGTTATCTGTCAACCAAAATCAGAGCCACAGAACCATTTAGGAGAAATTTTTCGTTAATTTTTACGAAACTGTATGTGAATGGTTGGTAAAAAGTATGTATGATTGAATCACACACACGTTTATGAACAGGTAGGCGATGATTTAACATCGCTATCGCTGGAGGTCATGATGCATCAGTGCCCATATTGTGGAGATACCTACCGGTCGGGGATGCTGTTCTGCGAGGAGTGCGGGCAGCAGCTTACTCAAGGCGGCAAAGACGAAACCCTGATCCCACGACGCAAACAAACGACACGTTTAATGCCAAAGGAAAGCTTTATGGGGCGCGTGTTAACGCGGGACGAATATGACACGGTTCGTCTGTACGTGCAGAATGCCGAACTGCCCATCATCTTTGAGCCTTGTGTGCATACCCGGATTGGTCGCGTTGATCAAAGCAGCGATGATCGCCCTGATATTGACCTGACAGTCTATGGTGCGCGGGAAAAAGGCGTTTCGCGTCTTCATGCCGCCATCGAATGCCATGACGATGCGCCGGTCGTCGTTGATCTCGACAGCACCAACGGGGTCACCGTCAATGGTGAGGTGTTGCCGCGTGGCGCGTCGCATGTGCTGCATGAAGGCGACGAGGTACAATTCGGGCGTTTGGTCTTGCACATTTACTTTGAATAAAGCCTGCACAAAGACAAACGTAAATCAAACCGAAGGCAGTAAATTTATGACCATGCAGGATTCAAAATGGTACAAAAGTCCCGTGATTCGACTGGATTTAAGGTAGACTTTCGGGTAGGCTACGAACATAACCAAGTAACAACCGGGTAAATACAAGTAAGGAGGGCATGAGATGCAAGCGTGTCCAAACTGTGGCGCAAAATACATTGAAGGCATTTATTTTTGTGACCAGTGCGGTGACCGAATCCGCGATGATGTCTCAACCTTTCACGGGAACAGCGCAAGAGACGTTGCCCTTGCCAAAGACCGCACCCTGTCAAATGTCCCAACCAGTGACATGTATAGTGCTGTGCTATTGTACGTTCGTGATTCCATCACGCCGGAACCACTTGTGCTATCCCACCGTGGGCGTACCGTCCTCGGTCGCTTTGACCGTGCCCACGCCTTCCAGCCAGATGTCGATCTCACCCCGTATGGCGCGTTGAAGAAGGGTGTTTCGCGCATCCACGCCGCCATTGACCAGATCGCCAACCGTCCCGCCATTACCGATATTGGCAGCACAAACGGCGTCGCCATTAACGGCAGTCTGCTGTCGCCTGGAAAATCACATTATCTATGTGACGGGGACGTGATCCACCTGGGTGATCTGGAAGCACACATCTATTTTGAGTAGCTTCTCAAAAATAAACCTTGTGACGGGGACCATGCGTCCCCGTTTTTGATTCAACATCATCACACGCGCAGGGACGGTGCAGGGGATTGGTTATCGCCACTGCACCCATCTACACCAATCTGACGGCTACAGCTACGAGCAAGGAGAAGCGGCTGCGACTATCTGGTTCGACTCCACCCGCTAAAGCAGGTGGTTGCCGCATAATCTCTATGAAAGGCAAATTCTATGGATTCGCAAGTGCTGCGCTGGGCGCGTCTGCTGCAATCGCTGGCGCAAACCGGCATCCACTATACGGGCAACGAGTTTGACAAAGCCCGCTACCGGCAAATTCAAGACCTGGCTGCCAGTATGATCGCCGCCGATACCGGACTCGAACCGGATGCGGTCAAAGACATCCTCGCCAATGAAACCGGCCCCGGCACGCCAAAGGTCGATGTGCGCGGCGTCGTCTTCAACGAACGTGGCGAATTGCTGATGGTCCGCGAGACGAACGACAACAACCGCTGGACCCTCCCCGGTGGCTGGGCGGATGTCAACGAAACCCCGGCAGAATCGACCGTCCGCGAGGTATGGGAAGAAAGCGGCTATCAGGTGCGTGCCGTCAAACTACTATCGTTGTGGGATAAAACACGTCACGATCACCCGCCCGATATTTTCTATATCTATAAGGTGTTTTTTCTGTGCGAACTCATCGGTGGAGAGGGCCGTGGCAGCATGGAGACATCCGAAGTGGCGTGGTTTGCAGAGGACGCCCTGCCAACGGATTTATCACGCGGGCGCGTGACGATGGCACAGCTAAAACGCTTCTACGAGCACCGCAGAAACGGCGATTGGCCCACAGATTTCGACTAATCTTCGAGGATGGCTATGCGCTTTCCTGTGCGCGGGTTCGAGGTTCATCCGTGACAACCTTCTTAAACTCGCCAGTCCCGCGAGAATCTGCCAGTACAGGCAGCGTAAACGCGAAAGATGCACCCGGCAGCGGCCCGCTGGATTCAACCCAGATGCGCTCGCCATGCGCTTCCAGCACCAGTTTACAGAAGGTGAGTCCCAGCCCGGTCCCCTTGCGACCATGCTGCGGCTTGTTCTCTTTGATCTGCGTGAACTTCTCGAAGACGCGGTCGCGGGCGTCGGCGGGGATGCCTGTGCCGCTGTCGGCGACATGAACCTTGACCTTGCGCCCCTGTAGTTCCGCGCCAATTTGCACCGTGGTCCCCGTCGGTGTGTAGCGGATGGCGTTGTCTAGCAGATTGATGAGGACGCGGCGCAGTTTCTCGGCATCCACATCTACCAGCGGCAAATCGTCGGGGACCGCGACATCAACGGTGACATTGGCCTCGCGGATGCTGTTGGCAAGCGTCGTGTAGGCTTTTTCCGCCAGTTCGCGGACGATGGTCGGGCCGGGTTTGAGCGGCATCCGGCGCGTTTCCAGCTTGGCAATATCAAGCAGATTGTCGACCAAATCCATGAGGTTTGTTGCGCTGTCCAGCGAGATATCCAGTGTCGGGATCACAACATCCTGCATGGCATCGTCAGGATCGCTCAGAATCTCTTTGGCGAGGACGATGCTGCTGATGATCGACCCCAGCGGGCTGCGCAGGTCATGCACAACCATGTTGGTGATTTCGTCGCGGTAGGCGGCGATCAAACGGTCCTCGGTGACATCGCGCAGCGTCAGCAGACGACCAATAATGTTGTGCTCGCTGTCGAACACAGGGGAACCGACCTCTTCGATATAGCGCACAGTGCCGCCGCGCCGCACTTCAAACGAGCGCGTAGTGATCCGCTGTGGTTCTAGCCTCAGTACACGGGCCATTTCGCGCAGGGCTTCGGTGGCGCTTTCTTCCTGAAAACCGCCTTCCTGCGCGACCTGCATCAGCGTCCGGGCAAAATGCTGACCGAGGAATTCATTCAGGTCAATACCAAGCAGCGATTCCGCAGACATATTGGCTTCGTTCAACAAACCCTCGCGGTCAAGCATGATAATGCCGTCACGCGCAGAGTCGAGAATGGCTCGGCGGCGGCTGCCGTCGGCGCGAATATGCTGGTATAGCAATGCGTTTTCGAGATGACCAACAGCCTGAATCGAAAGCAGTTCAATGGCGCTGCGGTCAGATTCGTCGGTCGGGCGATTGCGTGACATCAACACGCACAACACATAGCTCACCTGCGCCCCATACTGCATCGGCGCGGCGATAATGCTGCTGTAGGGCAGCGATTCACCCTCATATCCGGCAAAATACTCGTGTTGCTCAACGTCGTCAATGACGATGATCTCGCGTGAATCCGCCGCTTGCTGCGCGATGATATGCGGCACGTAGGTCGTCCCGGTAGCGCGTAAATCGTTTTCCGTCACAGATTTGACGTAACCCAACTGTGCGATTTTGCCATTTTCTGCGTCATAGTCGAACAATACGGCCTGTTCGCCCTGCACGAGGTCGATGGCTGTCTGCAAAATTGCGTCAACGACAGATTCGTTCTGGATGTCAGTCGCCAGCCGGATAGACATATCGCGCAGCAAAGTTAGCGTCTCGATGCGGTTCTGGCGTTCGGTCAGCAGTTCCGTATTTTGGATGCTGATGACGGCGTGTCCGGCGAGGTTGTTTAAGAAGCGGAGGTGCGTATCCTCAAAATAATTGACGGTTGTGCTTTCGACGTTGAGCGCACCGATTGCCTTGCCCTTGCTAATCAGCGGGACCGCCAGCGACGAGCGATAAGACTGATTGGCGATGCCAACCGCATAATCCGGGTCATTGGCATTGTCAGGGATGATTTCGGCGACATGTGATTGGATCACGCGGCCCAGTACGCCGCTTTCTGGCAAGCGCTGCCCCTCAAAGAAGCCCCACTGATAATCGTCGAACTCCATGCTGATTACACGCATGTACTCGCCTTCGCCGGTGCGCAGGGCGATGACGGCGAGTTCTGCCCCGGTAGCACGAGTCGCCGCTTCCAGCACGTTGCGGCTGATCTGATCGGTATCCGGCGCGCTGGAAATATCAAGTGCGAGGTCTTCGATCAAGCTCAATTCTTGCAAGCGCAAATCAAGCTGGTGCTGCGTCTCGCGGAAGAGTTGCGAGTTATGCAACTGCGTTGATACCTGATTGGCGGCCATTTCTGCCAGTCGCCATTCGCTGTCGGTAAACGCACGGCGCGATGTGCTGTGCAGGGTGATGATGCCCTGAAAGGCGTCGTTCGCCACCATCGGCAGTATGATGAGCGTTTGCGCCGCCCGCCACTCCATCAGCTCATGCAGGGCATCAGACATCGTGTCGTCATGGTAGAAGACACGCTGATTGCGGTGGACCTGATCGCGCATGATCTTCAGTTCTGGCAGGGTGGCGAATTCGATGCTGTAGTTTTGCTCTTCGTCATCATCGCTGGCAATGCGCTCAAGCGTCGTCGAGTCAGCACCAATCAGGAAGATGTTGACCTCGTCCATGCTTAGCATTTGCCGGATAATCTCGGTGATCTCAGCAATCAGGCGTTCAAGCACCAGGCTGGATGTCGAGACGCGAGATAAATGCACCAACTGCGCCTGTTCTGCCGCATACAGTTCAAGCGCCTTCAGAAGTTCGGCATTATCAAGCGCCGCCATCACCTGATAAGCGAGGGTTTCGAGCAGGCGCAGGCGTGTGGGTTCGCTGAAGTGGGGCGCATTGTAATAGAGGTGGATCGCCCCGCCAATCGTCGCGCCAGAGCGCAGCGGCACATGGGTGACCGCCCGAAAGTTGCCCAGCCGCGCCAGCTCGCGCATGGGGTGGTCATGCGGCAGGCGGTCTACATCCTCAATGTCCCTTGCCTGCGGTTGAGTTAAGACCGTGATGTTGGGTCCACTCTCGGCGGTCAAGGCACTGACGTGTAGTGGATCAAGGTGATTCATATAGACGAGTTCCAGGTCCTCGCCCTCGTTAGCATAAATCATGACGCCGACACGATCTGCGCCAGAAATTTCGACCGCCATTTCGCCGGCGATGCGCAGTGCGTCGGCCCGGTCCAGGTTAAAAACGACCTGTTCCAGCGTCCGGTTCATCGTCTCTACGCTGCGTGCCAGCCCGGTGTGCGAATCGTGCAGATCACTGTTGCGGATGGCAAGACTCATCTGTGCGGCGATACTTTGCAGAATGCCGCGTTCGACTTCTGTAAAAGGCGGGTGGGCCGGACTGTTGGTAATGAGCAGCGCACCGAGCGCCTTTTCCCCCACCAGCAGCGGTACGCACAGTAAATTGCCGACGTTCAGGTTTTCGGGAACAGACAGCCCCAACCGCGAGAGCGTCTCACGATCCCCGGCGAGGACCTCCCGTGTATCATGCACATAATCGACGACGCGTGTGCCATCCATCGGGCGGGCGGGCCAGTCGTTGCGGACCATGTTGTCTACAATGACAAAGCGATTGTTCACCAGATTGCGCTCGTTGTCGAACAGCGTCACCACAAAGGTGTTGACCTTGATCTGTGACGACACGCGCCGGTAAATGGCCTCCAGCGATTCGTCGCTGTCGAGGTTGACGTTGATGGTCCCGGCGATATCGGTGAGTACGGTAAGTTCAGAGACGCGGCGGGCCAGTGTTTCCTGAACAACGCGCATCTGGTGATAGCGGATCATCTGCGCCATACTAAGGCCCATCAGCGCGATAAAGACGATGACCCCTGCTTCGCGGTAGGTAATTGCCAGTGCGGGCACAATCGCCAGCAGCAGCCCTTCACGCAAGACCATTTGCACACTGACGACCTCGTGCAACGTCGCGCCGGGAAACAGGCTGACGCCTGTGCGCTGAATGACGCTGAATCCGATGAGGATTGCCAGCACCACCTGAGCAAAATCAGCCGGGGTTTCTGGCGGAAAGGTGAAGGCGAGGAGATGGGCTGTACTCATCGCTGCCAGCAGACCCAACCCGGAAATACTCACACGCTGGATCAATAATTTTGCGGCTTGAGTTGTGGAGCGGGCAAAGCGCATGTGTGCGGGCAGTACGACACGCACCAGCGCCGCCAGCAGCGGTCCGGCGATGACGACCAGCAAACCGGGCACAATTCCCAGCGCCAGCCACGCGACCATCGCCGCCAGATTCAGGTAACCGGCCCACAAATGGCGCGATGTCTCGGCAGCGTAGAGGTCTGCGAGTGAATAGGCGACAGTACACGTCAACAGGCTGGCGATCACCGGCAACGTAAACGCCGCCCCTGCGTCCTCACCCCGCAACACCCACAACAACAAGGCGACCAGTACAAGTCCTGTGCCCGCGATGCTTAGAACATGATGTCTATTCAGTGATGTAAGGGGTGCAACACGTTGTTCTTTCGTGTGGCGCGTCATGTGCCGCTCGCCTGCTTGACTAACAGGATCGTTATAGTATGCTATCTCGCAGTATAATACGATTTTGCAACGCGGACCAAAAAGGTCTGAAAGGTTGGGGGCGTTTTAAGCGGGTGGCAAGTTTTTGTTTGCTATGTATGTGGGCCACATTCTTGCACCCGACATCCTCTAAAACAAGCGAACAAACGGGCGTAAGCTACGCCCGTTTGCGTGATTTTGATTTGTAAACAGATGCGTTAGGCGCTGCCCGCCTGCTTAACCGGGAGAGACACGGCAAACATGCTGCCTTCGCCCTCGGTGCTTTCCACCTCAACTACGCCACCGTGCAATTTTACGAGTCCCTGCACAATGGGCAGACCCGCGCCACCGCCTTGATGCTCGTGTTTGTCGCGGTCCACCTGATGGAAGATGTCCCAGATACGCTTTAACTCTTCCGGCGGGATCCCGTCGCCCTGATCGCGGATTTCAGTACGGATCGACTTGCCGTCAGGGCTGACGGTGATCGACACTTCCGAGCCTTCTGGCGAGAACTTGGCGGCGTTATCCAGCAATTCGCGGAAAACGATCATCAGATATTCGCGGTCACCATAAACGGGCGGCAGATTTGCCGGGATATCGGCGCGGCATTTGTGATTCTCGCCTTTGCTGAAGACATAATCACGGGCAGCAAGGACAATTGTGGATAGGTCTGCCACATCCCCGGCCCGCCATTCGTAGGTCTTCTCGACATCACCCGCGTCAATTTCCACCAATAGAATGAAGTTTTCGATCAGACGGCGCAAACGGTCGGCCCCGTCGTTGATGCCGCGTAAGAAAGTCAGCAGTTCAGTATGCGACATCGCCTCAAGGTTTATGTCCTTGAGCAGTTCGGCATAACCGACGACCAGCGTAAGCGGCGTGCGCAGTTCGTGACCAAGAATGGTGACGATATTGCGCTTCACCCCGTCGATTTCGTCTCTGGTGGCTGTCTGGAAGGCCCGCACACGTTGCAAGCGTGACTCAACCGCGACCAGCAAATCCTCGGCCTCAAAGGGTTTAACCAGGTAATCATCCACGCCCAGCTTGCGCCCACGATAAATATCGCTGCGCTCGCCCCGCGCCGTCAAAAAGATGAAGGGAATGGTCGAGGTTTGTTCGCGCACATTTTTCAGAAGTTCGATCCCGTCCATGTGCGGCATCATTATGTCGGAAACAATCAAGTCCGGTTTTTCGAAGTTCATTATATCCAGTGCTTCTCTGCCGTTCTGGGCGGTCAGCACATTATAACTATCGAGTTCCAGAATATCTTTGATTCCGCCGAGCAGGTGAATATCGTCTTCAACGACGAGTAAAGTAGCTTTTGGTTGCATGTCAGTATACGGAATATCGAACGAAGGTGCAATCATCGGGACATGTCCTTTCGGCGAGTCTGGTGATGAATAACTCACCGGTATCATCATGAGGCGGCAGGCATCGGGCAGAATGGGTACGGTGTATATGGTCAAATGACCAGGGTCAAGTAGTTTATCTTCATTCTACACCAATTCAGGGGATTTAGTGTAGAGGTAAGCTGAAATTGTCATGAGTTATGCTGACAAATGTCAATAATATCCGCAAATAACGCGAATCCGGTCTGAACGCGGCCTGCACCCGGCCCTATAAGGGTTACATTGCCGAGCAAATCAGTTGTCAGCGTAATGGCATTGGTAGCACCGCCAACCCCTGCCAGCGGGTTATCCAACGCCAGCCGGACTGGTTCCACACGGCCCCCATCCGGTTTTACGGTCGCAATTAGCTTCCAACGCTCTCCAGCAGACCTTGCCGATTCAATATCCGCGCTGGTCAGCCCGGAGATGCCCTCTACATGCAAATCATCCAGCCGCAGCACCCTGTCAAAAAGCGCCGCCGCCAGAATCACCGTTTTACCTGCACTGTCCCACCCATCGACATCTGCCGTCGGGTCTGTTTCCGCGTAGCCCAATGCCTGCGCCTGCTTGAGTGCCGCGTCGTAGGACATGCCCCCTTCCATTTGTACCAGAATATAATTGG
>DAOTXA010000400.1:0-11850 GCA_034435595.1 Anaerolineae bacterium
AACTTTATTGATTTAGCCGAAATCGCCATTCATGACGGCGCAGTCCCGCTGGCAGTCAGCACAGGAACACGCACCGCCTATGGCAATCGTCTACGAGCGATGTTCGCTGAAAGTGACGAACACGGTCAGGCAATGCGCCAGCAAGCCGCAGAAGCCAAGCGCCGCGCCCTGCGCCACCTGCCCGATCTACTCGAACAGGCGGAATCTACGCTAACCGAAAACGGGTTTACCGTTCTATGGGCGGAAGATGGCGCAGAAGCGTGTAAGCACGTCATCGACATTGCCCGACAGCATGACGTTAACTCAATCGCCAAAAGCAAGAGCATGGCAACCGAGGAAATCGCGCTCAATCACAGCCTCGAAGCCGCCGGACTTGATGTGCTGGAAACCGACCTCGGCGAATACATCCTGCAACTGAACAACGAAACGCCCAGTCACATCGTTTCTCCGGTTGTGCACATGTCAAAAGCAGAGATTAAAGCGGTCTTCGAGCGTGAAATTGAAATGCCGCCAGAAATCGACGCCGCCGAGGATATTGTCGCCTATGCCCGTAAAAAACTGCGTGACGGCTTCCTCAACGCCGATATGGGTATCACGGGCGGCAACTTCGTCATTGCAGAAACGGGCAGCATCAGCCTGACCATGAACGAGGGCAACGGGCGCATGGTAACCGCGCTGCCTCGCGTGCATGTCGCCGTGATTGGCATTGAGAAGGTGATTGCTGATCTGGATGACTATGCGACATTGACGCAGGTCCTGCCGCGTAGTGGAACGGGTCAAAAACTCACCGTCTACACCAATATCATCAACGGCCCCTGCGACGATGGCGGCCCGGAACACCTGTATGTCATCTTTCTTGATAACGGGCGCTCGCGGGTCTACGCCACTGACTACGCCGAGGCGCTGGCCTGCATCCGCTGCGGGGCCTGCCTCAACGCTTGCCCGGTGTATCGCTCTACCGGCGGGCATGCCTATGGCGCGGTGTATGCTGGTCCCATCGGTGCGGTGCTGACGCCACTTTTTGAAGGCCTGGATAACGCCAAGCCGCTGCCACATGCATCAAGCCTATGCGGAAGTTGCAAGTACGTCTGCCCAGTCGATATTGACATTCCACGAATGCTGCTTGACCTGCGTAACGACCTCGTAGAAGAACGCAAAAGCGGCCTCAAATGGGATGTTGGCATCAAAGCGTGGGAGATTGGCAATCGCTCGCCGGGCCTGTTTGAATTGGGGGGCAAAGCGGCGAAGATCGCCGTCAACAGCGGTGCAGATCGTATCGTACCAGGTCCACTTGGAGACTGGCGCAAACACCGCGATTTTCCCGGTTTCGCGCCCAAACCGTTTCGCCAATTGTGGCGCGAACGCCAGAAGAAACAGGGCTAATCCATGACCAGCAAAGACAACATCCTCAAGCGACTGCGTGCCGCACAACAACCATTCACTGATGTAAAGCGCCCTGTAAAACGTCATGTTATGCAGCCGATGGTGAATATGCAGGGTGAAGACCTGCGCACCGTCTTCATAGAACAGGCAGAATTGCTCACCGCCAATGTCATCACACCCAATGACAGTGAGGACGCCATCGCGCAGATTCTTGGCATTATCGGAGATGACAGGTCAGTAATGGCATGGGACTTCGACCATATCCCGGTTACCGGCCTCAAAGAAGCGCTTGAAAGTGCGAACATCGCCACCACTGACCCGCACGATGGAACCGTCCGCGTGGGAATTACTGGCATAGACGCCGCCTTCGCCGCTACCGGGAGCATCGTCGTTTCTGCCCAGCCGGGGCGCGATCGGACTACCTCGCTACTACCTCACACCCATATCGCTATTTTGCGCGAGGACCAGATTTTGCCCCACTTCGACGCCTGGATCGAAACCGTCAAAGCGGATAAAGACGCCTTTCGCAAGTCGGGCAATCATATCGTCATCACCGGGGCCAGTCGCACCGCCGATATCGCTATGGAACTCGTCCTCGGCGCACATGGTCCGGCAAACCTGCATCTGATCATCGTGTGAAATTATCTCTGAATTAGGTGCTATTCCAACAATATAGACCGCATTAGAATAGCGTATTTTGGGTTGCGATGATGCCGGACAATCGCAAGCCGGCTCATATGCTACTCATGCACCGCACACATGTTACGCTCATAATTACGTATAATTGTTATCATTCGGCAGTATACTTGAACAAATATGTTGTATTGGACTCTAACTTATGGTCGCCAGCCAGCCCCCCGGTATGTTATACATCACCGATGAAAATGGTCCCAGACATTCGTTGATGGAAACACTCAATGCACGCGGGCTGCGCATCACCATTGCAAATACCGCAGAAGACGCTATCAGCCTGCTGGATCACAACGACACCGAAGCGGCGATTTTCAACACGTCGATTGCCCTTTCGCTGCTGGATGCCGACCGGACTGCACGCATTTACCAGCACCAATTTGACGCCCTGGAAGAAATCTACAATCTTACCGGGCACACAGATTTGGATGTGCCGCAAATGCTGCGCGAAGCGGTGATGCAATTGGGTAAGGCAACCAGTGATCCGGCACATATCAGCGCTTCGATCACGATGGATAGCACGACCTACCCGGACCGCCAGCAGATCGCGCCGGGTGGCAGCCGCTTCGAAATCACACTACGCGACGATCAGGAAGCCGTTGGGCACATCACACTCCGACACAGTGACCCGAGCTATACGTTTGAGGCGATGGATTGTCGCTTTATCCATCTCGTAGGCCAGTGTATTAGCCGCAGCATCGAACACAGCCCCCGCAAAAGCGACTCGACCGAAACGCCGGAAATCGCGCAACTCCAACGCGACAATACGCATCTGCACAAGTTGCAGCGAATGTTCTCTCAGATACAAGCGGCGGACTCTTCGACCACAATCGCACATGCCATCATTCAGGAGTTGTACCGTCATATCAACTTCCAGCGGGCCTCGCTAACGTTGTTCGACTTTGAGGCCAACGAAGCGATTACAGTTGCTTCTGACGATTCGCAGACCAGCGGCATCCGTTTCCCGATTGAACGTATTCACACGCTGCTGGACCAACTGCGTGAACAGCAGCCATACAACCAGCCTGATATGTACGCCTTGCAGCATCCGACCGCAGCAGAGCAAATCTGGATCAAACGCGGCGTGCGAGCGTATACCCTTTTTCCACTGATCTATGATAATCAGGTTATTGGTTCGCTCAATCTGGGAACATATTCGCCCGGACCGCTGCCAGACCAGGCCGTCGAACTCGTCTGCGCCGTGACAGAAACGCTAGCCGGGGCCGTCCAGCGCAGCTACCATCACGAGCAAACCGCGCAGCGCCTCGCAAAACTTGAGTCTATGCAGACGACACTTTCGCGCCGTGTGGATGCCCGCACCAGCGAACTGTACGCCGCCAACCAGCAACTCATGCGAGAAGTCAACGTGCGCGAGCGGGCAGAAACCGCCGAGCACCAGCAGCGGATTCTTGCAGAGTCTCTGCGTGATATCGCCACAGCCCTCAACAGTTCGCTTGATCTGGACGAAGTGCTGGATCGCATTCTTGCTAGCATTGAACGTGTGCTGCCATTTGATGCCATCAACGTCATGCTGGTTGAAGATGACAATATGATCCGCATAGCGCGTGCGTTAGGTTACCAGAACCACACGCTAGAAACCGTTAACCTGCAAGACCCGTTTCCGCTGACAAAGCACAACTATCTGCGCATCATGCATAACACGCAGATGCCACTGATCATTAGTGACACCGCGTCCAGCGATCTATGGTCGCCGCGCCCGGAACAGTCGTGGATTCGCTCCTTCATCGGTGCGCCCATCACTGCCGACAATCTCGTCATCGGCTTCATCAACGTTAAAAGTGTCGCCCCGAATTATTATCAGGATTTTCACCTCGAACGCTTGAAAATGTTCACAGATCAAGCCGCCATTGCCATCCGCAACGCCCGCGACCATGAGAACGCTATAAACTATGCCATGCTTGAAGATCGCCAGCGATTGGCCCGTGATCTGCACGATGCGGTTTCACAGACGCTGTTCTCGGCGACCGTTGTCGCCGAAACAACGCTTCGCGGTTGGGCACGCTCGCCAGAAACAGTGCAGCCCAAACTCGAACAACTCAACCGGTTGATCCGTGGTGCGCTGGCTGAAATGCGAACCCTGCTGCTTGAACTACGTCCGACTGCCCTGCAAGATACCCCGCTTCCCGACTTGATCCGCCAGCTTGCCGAGGCCTTTTCCGGACGCAACCGCTGCACCGTCGGCGTCGAGATTTACGGGGAAAACCACATTCCACCGGCTGTGAAGGTTGAGCTATACCGAATTTCGCAAGAAGCGTTGAACAATGTGAGCAAACACGCACGGGCCAGGCACGTTCGCATCATGCTGGCATTTACCGAGGGGCGAATCCGACTACAAATTAAAGACGATGGACGTGGATTCGATCTCTCAGCAGTTGACCAGGGCACGCTTGGACTGAACATCATGCGCGAGCGTACCCGCAATATCGGCGGTCGTCTGACAATTGACACCACAGCGGGAGAAGGCACTGTCGTAACTGTTGAGTGGAACCCGTCCGAAGATATAGGAGTTACAAGATGAGTAGAAAAATCCGCATTGTCATTGTCGATGACCACGACATGGTCCGCAGCGGACTGGCTACATTTTTCGCTGAATTGGACGACATGGAACTCGTCGGAGAGGCAGCCGACGGCATGGACGGAATCCGCATCTGTCAGGAAATGCAGCCCGATATTGTCCTGATGGATTTGGTCATGCCCGGTATGGACGGTGCGACAGCCACCGCACAGATTCTCGCAGAACTACCGAATACGCGTGTCATCGCGCTAACGACATTTAGTGACGAGGAACTTGTCAATAACGCCATGGGTGCTGGTGTTATTAGCTATATGCTAAAGAACGCGAACATTGATGAACTGGCACGGGCCATCCGCGACGCCTACGTTGGCAAGCCCACCGTTGTACCAGAAGCCCTGCAATCTTTGATACGCAGCAAAAAGACACCCGACCTGCCCCCGGTACACCTGACGGGCCGCGAGCGTGATGTGCTCGAATGCCTGGTACTGGGCAGAACCAACCAGCAGATCGCCGATACACTTAATGTCAGCCTGTCTACAGTCAAGCAGCATGTCAGCAACATTCTGGCAAAATTAGGCGCATCCAGCCGCACAGAAGCAGTCGCAACTGCGATGAAACGTAACTTAACCGTCTGACCCTGGTCAAAGGGACTACTAAAGACTACTCGTATCACCGATGTGCAACGCCCATATATCGTCTATGATTCTAGTAAGTGGAGTTGTGGATACGAAACATGATTACGGTTTTAGTCGTCGACGATCAGGAAGTTGTACGCAGGAGCTTGCGCCTGATGGGTGATCTGTGGGACGACATCTCGTTTGTAGGAGAAGCCGACAACGGGATAGAAGCCGTAAACCAGTGCCGCACAGTCCGTCCTGATGTCGTGTTGATGGACATCGGAATGCCGAAGATGGACGGCGTCATCGCTACGCGCATCATTCGAGAACGTCTGCCAGAAACACGTGTCATCGCATTGGCTGGGTTCCTTGATGCAGATCGTGCCAACGACGCATTTGAGGCTGGCGCATGCTGTTTCATGCTAAAGAATGTCGATATCCACATTCTACAGGCGGCCATTCGTGGCACGCACTCACAACGTTAAGGGGCAGAGTTATTTCTGTTTCTGCGAAAGCGAGACGTATTGTTAGACTCGGGCAACAACGCTTATTGTTATGTAACTGAGAACACGCGTATTGTTAGTTCACGGCGGGTAAGTCGCCCGATTGCCCGCCGAAACCTTCCCTCACCATCACTTCTTCAAGGTATTGTACAAATACAGGCTTATTGTCCGGCTTTTTTGCAGGAATAGGGGGAAATGATGATTAACGCTACCTCGGATGACTATCAAACAGTCTATCGTCTCATTTTTAGTCGCACCGGAATGCGCATCAACCAGGCAGAATTTGAACGGGTGTGCGGCGTATTGGACGAACTTGCCGATCTCACCGGCGCACACGGTATCGACAAATTTCTACACATGCTCGACCGCGAGTCGAAAAAGCATGAGTTGTGGCAGTATATTTTGCATGAACTGCAATCAACGACTCACCATTAGTGCATCACGGGCGGATTAACCGCCCGTTTTTATTTTCCTCAAAGCCCCTCGCGTAAAACGAACGTACCTCATGGCGTCTACAGTGTAGAACAAAGACATTCAACGAGAATAATCATCATGCCAATATTTGACACGCCCATCACAACTGACGACGCTGGATTGCCCCGCGTGCTGGCGCAACCGCTACCCGTCGCACTCTTGCTTTTCGACAGCAAAGTCGCGCCGCCGCTTGATGAAGCGCTTACAGACCTTTCCGGAAAAAACGCGGGTAAACTCCTCGTCGTCCGCGTAGATGTGAGCAAGAACATCGACATACACACGCAGTACAACAGCCCGATTGTCCCGGCCCTGCTCACGCTGACACCGGGTGAGTCGCGCAGTGTGAAATCGCGTGCAGAACGTGTTAGCGCTTCCGATATTCGTGCGCACGTCCGTCATTTGCTCGAAGACACACCACTGCCAGAGAAGAAATCCACTGGCAAGAAAAACAACAGCGAGCGTCGATCCGGCAAGCCATCGGGCAAATCTGCCCCGGCTAAACCCATCGAAGTCACCGACCGCAGTTTTTCGCGTGAGGTGCTGAAGAGCGATGTACCCGTACTGGTCGATTTCTGGGCACCGTGGTGTGGGCCGTGTCGTGCTATCGCACCCCACATAGAACAGATCGCCCGCCAGTACGCGGGTAAGGTCAAGGTCGTCAAACTCAACACCGACATGAACCAGCGCACCGCGCAACAATTTGGCATCCGGTCCATCCCTACCTTCATGGTGTTCAATGGCGGCAAACCGGTAGACCGCTTCGTAGGTGCAGACCCGAACGCACTCCGGCGGGCCGTCAGCTACTACGCCAAATAACGCTTCTGCAACGAACGCTCTGAACAAACTGATTGCAAAACCGAGATGCGCCGGGCCAACCCCGGCGTTTTGCATTCTATGCTGCGAACAAACGGATAATTTGTGACAAAAATCACTATTCGCAGTTGTCCTCATAGACTATACTGATTAAAGGTTAGTTTGAGATATTTTTCACAATCAAAATGAAAGGGAACGTATAGGCTACTTCAATTACAATCGAATGATGACATATGACAAATGTCACATTTCTCAATAAACACGGGAAAATTCACCTTTAAACGCGGTTAAATCATGAAATTCGCACCCGAAACCTCATGATTTATGCTCAAATTTTGACCTCGTCACCATGTGGAGACGGGTATATTTTGTGATTCCCGGAATCTCATCAATGACATAACACACTACAAGCCATATATGTGTATCCGTAAACTTTTGATGGGGTCTGTCATCGTGTACTACATTGACACCAACATTTCCACGAGACGGGTCAGCTATATCGCTCAAATTAGTTCTATGGAAGCGCCTTATGGACAAATTACGCTTAATGCCCAGAGAGGGTTTCATCCAGTGGATTGACCGTCTCTTAAATCGTGACTTCAAGGTCATTGGCCCGGTCGCCAAACACGGTCAATACAGTTTTGACGAGGCTAGCAAGCCTTTTGCGATGCCTGAAGATTACGGGCAAGCAGTTTTCCCACCGAAAAAATACCTGATGCCTGCCCGCGAAGTCCTCTTTGACTTCAACACCCAGACCATGCAAATGACGCCGGTCATCGAAGCCGAGCCAACCGTCATCGTCGGCTTGCGTAGCTGCGACATGCACGCGATCAAGCTGCTTGATGACATCCAGAACACCGGCTTTGCCGACCAGCATTACCAGAATCGACGTGAAAAGACGTATCTGGTCAGTTTCGACTGCCTGAACCCATGTTCGCCGCAGTCGTTTTGCAAGGATATGAACACCCTTTCTGTACCTGACAACTTTGATTTGCACTTTGTAGATGTCGGCGATAATTACCTCATTCATGTAGGCTCGAAAAAGGGTGAGGCACTGTTCGACGGCTGCACCAATACCTGGGCACCGGGCAAAAACGATCTGGCGCAACTCGACGAGATCATGGCGCAGAAGTGGCAGAACTTCGAATATCGCCTGAATGTCGATGTCAGCGAACTACCCGAAATGCTGGGCAACGCCATGCACAGCCCGCTGTGGAACGAGCAGGGAGAAGCCTGCCTCGCCTGTGGCGCGTGTACGCAGGTCTGCCCGACGTGCTATTGCTTCGACGTTAGCGACGAAGTCGCCCTCGACATGGAAAACGGACAACGAGTCCGCACATGGGATAGCTGCCAGATCGACAAATTTGCCATCGTCGCCGGCGGACACGACTTCCGCAGCCAGCGTGCCGGACGCATCCGCCATCGCATTTTGCGCAAGGGCAAGTGGCAGTACGAAGCCTATGGCCAACAGGGTTGTGTCGGCTGTGGACGCTGTGGAACGGCCTGTCTGGTCAATATCAATATGATCGACACCTTCAACAGCCTCGCCGCCGAACAACAGGTCGAAGAGGAGCGCACATCATGACCGCGACACTCTTGCACGAAACTGTCACCAGCGAATCTATCTACATGCCCACCCCGGCCCGCATCACAGATGTCGAGCCAATGACGCCGAACGAAACGCTGTTCCGCATCGCTCTGCCCGGTGGCATGGAACTCAACCACGAACCCGGTCAGTTTGTAGAACTGTCGTTGCTCGGCATCGGTGAATGCCCGATCAGCATTTGCTCCTCACCCAGCCGCACCGACAGCACCTTTGAACTGTGCGTTCGCGCCGTCGGCAAGGTGACCGAGGCCATGCACCGGCTCAAACCGGGTGCGATGGTTGGCATTCGCGGCCCCTTTGGTCGCCCCTTCCCCGACGCTAGCTTCCGTGGCAAGGATATTTTATTTGTCGCCGGCGGCCTCGGACTCGCACCCCTGCGCTCATTGATTGATGAAGTCCTCGACAATCGCGGGCAGTTCCGCCGTGTCATCCTGATGTACGGCACGCGCTCACCAGAATACATCCTGTTCCCCGAAGACCTGCAACGTTGGGGCGCACGCAACGATGTCGAACTGCTGACGACCGTCGATCACGGAACACCCGATTGGACCGGCAACACGGGCGTCATTACCACCCTGCTGCCGAAGGTCGATTTCGACGGGCGCAACATGATTGCTGTCGTCGTCGGCCCGCCGATTATGTACCGCTTTGTCGTGCCCGAAGTCATCAAGCGCGGCGTCAAAGAAGCCAATGTCTGGATGAGCTTCGAACGCCAGATGAAGTGCGCCGTCGGCAAATGCGGTCACTGCCAGATGCATCATATTTACACCTGCCAGGATGGACCATCGTTCAACTACCTGGAGGTGAAAGACCTGGAGGAGGCTTTCGCATGAGCGACAAACCCAAAGTTGGATTTTTTGAGTTCACAAGCTGCGAAGGCTGCCAGTTGACTGTGGTCGATACGCTGCAAGATCACCCTGACCTGCTTAACGTGATCGACATCGTGGAATTCCGCGAAGCCAGCAGCGATAAAGCCGATAGCTACGACATCGCCTTCATCGAAGGATCGTGTACACGCCCCGGCGACGAAGCGAAGATCAAGGCCATCCGCGAAAAAGCCGGACTGGTGGTCGCATTGGGCGCGTGCGCACATCTGGGCGGCATCAACGCCATCCGCAACCGGATGCCGATGCAGGACGTGCGCGAGTACGTCTATCAGGATAAAGCTGATTGGTTCGACACTTACGAGCCGCGCCCCATTGAAGCGGTTATCGAAGTCGATGCTTTTATCCCCGGCTGCCCCATCGACCGCGACGAGTTCGTCACAGCAGTCAAGCATCTGTTGCAGGGACGTATGCCCAAACTGGCAGATTATCCCATGTGCATCGAATGCAAGCTGGCGGGCAACATCTGCGTTTACAAACAGGGTAAGACCTGCCTCGGCCCAATCACCCGCGCCGGATGCAACGCCATCTGCCCCGCCTACAGCTATGGCTGCGAAGGTTGTCGCGGATTGGTCCCCGGTCAAACGGTCAACGTCGAGTCAATGAAAACTGTGCTGCGTGAAAACGGCATGTCCGACGACGAAATCGACGCCAAACTCGCTATGTTCCTCACTTACCAGATGATGGAACTGGAAGCCGAGACAGAAGGGAAGACACCCAATGTCAAACTTGAAAATTAACGTTCATCACCTAACCCGCGTCGAAGGCCACGGCAACATCGTCGTTGACGTGCAAGGTGGCGAACTTAAACAGTGTGAACTGGAAATTGTCGAAACACCGCGCTTCTTCGAGGCTATGCTGCGCGGCAAGCCCTACGGCGATGCCTCGCATATCGTCTCACGCATTTGCGGCATCTGTGCCGTTGGGCACGCCACCGCGTCCCTCCGTGCGACCGAGAACGCTCTCGGTATCGAACTAACCGAGCAGACTGTTCTATTGCGCAAGCTGATGATGCACGGCGAACTGATGGACAGCCACATTTTGCACGCCTATATGCTGGTCGCGCCAGATTTCCTCGGCGTCGGCAGTGTGATCCCGCTGGCTACGTCTGCGCCCGATGTGGTGCTGCGTGCCCTGCGCATGAAGAAGGTCGCGGGCGACCTGTGCGCCATCATCGCCGGACGCCACACGCATCCTATCGCCATGACCGTCGGCGGTTTCACCCACTTCCCGCGTGAGGACGAATTGTTCGCCATCCGCGAGCGTCTCGTCGCCATGCGTGAGGATAATCAGGCGACGCTGGACCTGTTCGCTACCCTGACCTTCCCCGACTTCGTGCGTGAAACGGAGTACATCGCCCTCCACGGCGAGGACGAGTACAAGATTATCGACGGCGTGATCGCCAGTACCGATGGCGTGACCAAGCCAATCAGCGATTATCGCAGCGTCACCAATGAAACCATCGTCAAGCACTCGTCGGCGAAACATACCGCCCACATGCGCGATAGCTACATGGTCGGGTCATTGGCCCGCTTCAACGTCAACTATGATATGCTGCACCCGGCTGCCAAAGCGGTCGCAGACGCGCTTGGCATGGCCCCCAAAGTGACGAACCCATACCTGAACACCGCCGCGCAGTTGGTCGAAATCGTCCACTGCACCGAGGATGCTATCGAGATCATCGACAAGCTGCTCGAAACCGGCGTCTACTGGGAAGAACCCGCACAGCCGACCCGTCAAAGCGGAACCGGCGTGGGCGGCGTAGAAGTCCCGCGTGGCGTGCTGTTCCACGAGTACACCATTGAGGACGGCAAGATCGTGGGTGCCAACTGCATCATCCCAACCGGGCAAAATCTCGGCAACATCGACCGCGATATGCGTAAGCTGGTGCCGGAAATTCTCGATCAGCCGAAAGAGGATATTACCCAGGCGCTTGAAATGCTGGTTCGTGCCTATGATCCGTGTATTTCCTGCTCCACACATATCCTGAACGTCGAGTTCATCAACGAATAAGCGAAACAATCAACCGTAGGGGCATGGATGCCATGTCCCTACATCACAACCGAACACACATCCCACCAGAGCACAGGCGCGTTATCATGAAGAAAATACTGGTTATGGGGATCGGCAACGTACTGCGTGCTGACGACGGCTTTGGTGCGGCAGTGATCGAAGCGCTTGACCCCATCGAACTGCCGGAAAATGTCGAACTGCTCGACGCCGGAACACCGGGCTTTGAACTGGTGCTGACCATGCAGGGCTACGACCGTGTGATCGTCATTGACGCGGCAGATATGAACAGCGATCCGGGGACCGTGCGCGTTTTCACGCCGGACGAGGTGCG
>DAOTXA010000401.1:0-1925 GCA_034435595.1 Anaerolineae bacterium
CGGCGAGAATCTGGGCTTCGTTGAGGTTGTGGGTGGTAATCATAAAGGTGCGGCTACCCTGCTGAAGTTCGATGATGGCATCACGGACGAGTTTGGCGCTCATCGGATCCATCGCAGATGTTGGTTCGTCCAGCAGCAATACGGGCGGGTCGTGGAGCATGGCGCGAACGAGGGCAAGTTTCTGCTTCATACCTTTCGAGTATTCGCCAAGTCGCTTATCCAGCGCAAAAGCGAGGTCGAAGCGGTCCATGAGGTCGTAGGCACGCTTTCGGCGCAGATCGGACGACATATGATACACACGCCCGAAAAAGTCAAGGTATTCCATCGCTTTCATGCGCTCGTAAAGGCCGTGCTGCTCTGTGAGGACGCCGACCTGGGCGCGGACCATTTCCGGCGCGGTGATGACATCGTATCCGGCAATAGTGACGCCGCCAGCAGTCGGCGGGAGAATAGAAGTCATCATGCGGACGGTGGTTGTCTTGCCCGCGCCATTAGGTCCGAGCAGGGCGAGCACTTCCCCGGCCTGCACATTGAGGGACACGTTATCAACAGCGCGAAAATCATCAAAATCTTTGGTCAGATTGCGGGTTTCGATCATAGGTTGGGGGCGAGTTTACTCAACGGATGTTTTCCATTATGGCACAAAGCGCTTACGCGTGTGTGAAGAAATAGAAAAATCCCGGAAAATTCGGTGTTTTCCGGGGAACATGACCAATATGGTGATTGTGCAGCCGTATTAGCCGTTTTCAGGCGCGGGCTTTTCTTCGTCGTCGGATTCGGTCGTTGTCACTGCCGGAGTCGTCGCAGCCGCAGCCGCCGGAACTGCTGCTTCGTTCCCAGCACGACGCGCCGCCCGCGCATCGGCCTGTTCTTGGGCTTTGCGCTGAAGATAGCCGATTTCCTCGGTTTCGATGGGTCCGGGATAATACCCATCGGCGGCCTGACCACGTCGCATGATAAACGCGCCTATTGCGAGAATGAACGTAACTAGCGTGAACACCTGCGCGATATTGATCTCAGTCCCCGGCACGTAGGCGACTTCGATGCGGATGAACTCAAGAAGAAATCGCACGAAGGAATATTGTGCGACGTAGATCAAGAAGAAATCGCCTGCACTGAACATGTTGCGGCGGTTGTTCCACAGCCAGAACAGCACGATGAAGGCGATGAAGCTCCAGATCGCTTCGTATAGAAACAACGGATGGAACCCGGTGTTGTAGAATTCGATGGCGCGATATTCTTCGGGGCGAATATCAATAGGAATGTTCAAGGCCCAGGGCAAATCAGTGGGCGTACCGTAAAGTTCCTGATTGATGAAGTTGGCCCAGCGTCCAATCGCCTGACCGAGTGGCAGCACAATCGCCCCAATATCCAGCCACACCGGAACCGGGAGCTTATTGCGCCGCAGATAGATATACGCACCCAGCAAACCACCGATCACCGCACCAAAAATACTGAGTCCGCCGCTCCAAATGGCGATGGCCCCGTTGGTTGTATTAAAGAAATTTTCCAAAAACCAGGCGGTGTCGCGGCAGACTTCTACACCGGGAGCGCAGAACGACGCCGGGGGGAACAGCACAAACCACAGACGCGCAAAAATGATGCCGGGGATAATGGCCCATGTCAGCGCTCCGTAGACATGTTCGGGATCGCGGCCCGACTGCTTGGCGATGCGGGCTGCGAACACGGTTGCAATGAGCATCGCGGTGACGATGATGATCCCGTAGTAGCGGATCTGGACATCGCCGATCTGAACAAATTGACTCTGAAAATCCATTAGGTTAGCTCTCTCCGTCCTTCAGAACGCGGTAAACGTACCACAGGCGTTGCAGCGCGGTGAAATTGGTGCCGATTGCCAGCAGCAGCACACCGAATTCGAGCACCGGAAGCCCAAATGCATCCGGCAACAGCAGCATTGGCAAGAT
>DAOTXA010000402.1:0-8575 GCA_034435595.1 Anaerolineae bacterium
AGGAAATCGCCCGCAACGTCCACGCGCATCCGACCCTCAGCGAGGCGATCAAGGAAGCGGCGCACGGCCTCGAAGGGCATATGCTGAACTTCTAAAATCGCCACAAAATAGCGCGGTCGATATTTTGAGCAGGCAGGTCGTAAAAATGCCGCCCGTGATGATCTAACACCATGTTTTTCTGCGGTTGTACCGCTTCAGGCTGAAGCGGTACTTACAGCAGTGCCAATTCCGCCTTCACCGGATAATGGTCGGAGCCGCCGGAATCATCCAGCACATACGCCCACTGCGCACGCCAACCCTCACCATGAAACATGAAATCGATCCGCGCAATTGGACGGTTCGCCACCCCGAACAGCGCCAATATCTTAAAGCCGAGGTTGACCCATCCAGTCGTCGTACTCTCTGGCGAATACGTTAAGCCAAGTCCTTTTCCCGCCACGCGATACACATCCGTAAACGCTTCGCGCATATGACCGTAGTCCTCGGTCTGTGCGGTCATGTTGAAATCGCCCGCGAACAATACAGGCAACGCCTCCGCTTCGCCATGTTGACGAATCGACCGCACGTCATTGCGACGATCCGCCAAACCACCCGGATTAAATGGGTAGCGGGCGTGGACGTTGTAGAAAACGATCTGACGACCGTCAATGTCAAGGACGGCGCGGGTGTGCCCCTCGGTTGGGCGGCGATAGTCGTCCTCTACGATGGGGAACTTGCTGAGGATGCCTTGCCCACCCCAGACGAATTCCGGTGTCGGGTGCAGCGCTTGATGCGGGTACACGTCCGCCAGTTCACGCGCCATATACGCTGCGGTGTCGGGATGCAGTTCCTGCATGGCGACGAAATCGGCGTCGGCTTCGCGGATGACGCGGGCGAGGTCGGCGGCTTTTTCGCCCAGTGCACGCTGGTTAAACGTAAGCAGCGTCACGCGGCGGGCGTCCGGTGATGCATAGTGCCCGCCCCGGCTGATGATGTACGGCGGATACCATAACAGCAGTTTCCATAGCGGATACGCCAGCAGACGCGCCTCGCGCTTCCACCCCATCAACCATGTCAGCGGAGCCAGCAGGATTGTGGGCAGCAGCACCATATGCGAAACCGAGTTAGCGACCGCCACCAGCTTAACCCGTTCGCCAACGGTGCGGCGCAGCGCCAGATACAGCAGCATGACCACGCCGTATAGCGTGACCCCAGCGCGAATCAATCTCACAAGCGGATTTGCGCGGGATTTGCTGGTTTCTGGTTCCGGCTGTGTATGCGGCATCGGTGTCGCCGCATGTGGCGCACTGCCGTTGGTCGAATGCCGTTTGATCTCAGGTTTTGTGGTTTCCACAGTAGCTCCTAATCAGTTGTTGGTTCTCGCTGCTAAAGGCGGCTTGTCGTCTGTTTGATGCGCTTCCTTGAACGTTCTCCGAACGTTCGGAATGTTCGTTGACCGTTATTGGAAAAACTAAAGACTCAGAAGCGATCTGAAAAGCGACTGGAGCGAAGCCACCATGTACTTCTCAAACGGCTTCGTCGAGGTGGGGTGTCATCACCGGATGAATGCCCTGTTCCACGCCCAGACAGTCGCCATGCCATTGGTCCAGCACGATATAGACGAAATTGGGTTTTTTGGCTGCCATTGGTCAATTCTCCATATGCGCGAAAACATAGCCTGCCGCAACTCTACGTAGACCGTCCCATTTCGATTGTAAGCCAATTGTGCGGGCGAGTTCTGAAAAAGCTCGGAAGTTTGGCGAGGGCTATCCGGTGAGCAGCCACGCAATTGCGCCCGCTTCATCGTTGTCGAAGAACTTACGATTGACGTTTTTCAAGCGCAGAATTTCCAGAAATGTCTGGGCCAACCCGATCAGGGTATTGTCGCTGTGCAGGTAGGCCACACGAGCGGGTGGCATCGAGATGACTTCGCGGCTAAACTTGCGTCCGGCGCGGGCGGCTTGCTGAATGGGCGGCAGCCCGTTCGGGCGTACATCGACCAGCACGCGAGTGATTTCTTCGTGCGCTGCATTACGGTAGATGACCGTCATCTGCGCGATAAACTCGTGGACTGCCTGCATGGTAGATCGCTCGAATGTGAAGCGATGAATGCCGTTTTCGAGGATGTTGTAGACACAGTGCGGCGCATCTGCGGACATGGAGCCGTCTCCCTTCCAGGGACGATGTTTCAATTTGTTATCTGGTGCATAGTATAGCTTGTTCCGTGTGGCACCGAAAACGGATGAGAATCTCCTGCGGCTCATTACGCCTTTCACCCGGTTTTGCTGCCCTTCTTCCTTGCATAATTCTTTCCCTTTGCCAAACTGACATAGAACCGCTATGATACGCCCTCATGACTCGCTCATGTAATTTACCATTATCAACCACCCGTTAAAACGACTTTTGTTTGTCAGGGCCAGAGGGGTATAGGCCACAGATGCATCAAAGAACACAGAATCGACGCAATAGAGTTCATCCACTGGCATTACGGGCAGGATGGATCGCCTGTTTATGCTTGCTTGTCACCGCCTGCACTGGATTAGGTGGCGAGCCGGAGATCGTCGCCACACTGCCACCACCCACGCAACCGGCGCAGTCTGCCGATGCAGAAGCAGCCAGCACCGCACCGCCAACCATCCCCGATGTCATCGCGGGTGAAGAAATCTACACCGCCAATTGCACGCGCTGTCATGGCGACCGGGGCGATGGTCAGGGAGAGTTGTACCTCACAGAAGCGATCCCCTTCCCCGGTAATTTCACCGATTCACAGCAGACTGTCGGCAAGACACCCGCCGATTACTTTGACGTGATCACCAACGGACGGCTGGAGGCTTTGATGCCGCCCTGGACCTCATTGAGTGTCGAGGAGCGCTGGAACGTCGCCATGTACGTGTATACGCTGTCCTATTCAGCAGATCAACTGGAAACCGGGCGCGGACTCGTCGGCAGCAACCAGTCGTTGATGGGCGTACTGGGCAATATTCTTGCAGAACCCGACATAGCCTTTACGCTGACCGACGGCGAGATCAACGCCCAGGTAGCGCAGGTATTGCCCGATCTAAACGACGCCGAACAACAGTCTGTCACCATCTACACCCGTGCCCAGACGCTTAATGGTCTGGATGCGGTGACCGGGGCAGGCGGCGATGCCGTCGCACAGCAGCCAGACCCGATTACTACCGAAGAAGCCGCCGCACCAGAAGCCGAGACTACAGAAGCGGCTCCTGCTGAGGCAACGCAAGAAGCCGCCGCGCCGGAAGCCGCCGACCCGATTGCTACAGAAGAAGTAGACGCTTCTGCTGAACCGGACGCTTCTGCTGAACCCGGTGCCGAAGAAACTGCCGAAGCGGCCCTGACGATTGATGTTTTCGGGACGATCAGCAACGGCACCGAAGGCGGCGAGATTCCACCTGGACTGACGGTGACGCTGCGCATGTTCGATATGAGTATGCAGGAAACATCGCAGGAAACGACCGTTGACGAAAATAATGCCTTCCGGTTTGAAGATGTAGTCCCGCCCATCGGCGGCGTGGTCTTCACATCCGTCGAATACAACGACCGTCCGTTTAGCTCTGCGCTTATCGGCACCGACGGCACCGAGGGCGAGGTCGATACTAGCATCACTGTATACGAGATCACCAACGATGCGAGTGTGTTGAACATCATCGGGCAGGTACAACGCATCAACCTGCTGGAAAACATGATCGAGGTGACGCACGTCGTCCAGATCGAAAACACCTCTGACCGCGTGTACAGTTCGCTGGAGCCGGATGAAAACGGGCGCTATACCTCGGCTGAGTACGAGATTCCCGTCGGTGCAATCATCACCGCGCTTGGCGGCGGGCAGGCCCGGTATCTCGTGTCAGAAGAAGGCACGACCGTCACCGATACGCGCCCGGTCTTCCCCGGCAGCGATAACGGTGTAGAGATGAGCTATCTCGTTGCCTATGAGGGCGCGGCGGTCATTGACTTCCCGGTTAACTACAACCAGACAGGACCGATGCGCCTGTTAATTAGCAACGATGCAATCGAAGTGGTGAACAGCGATTTTGAGCGGCTGGGCACGCAAGACCTGAGCGGCGAGGTTTACAACGAGTTTGGCACCGATGTCGATCTCAACCCCGGCGACTCGATCCGCTATGAACTGCGTGGCGGTGCCATCACCAGCAACAACAGCGATTCCGGCGTCGTCTCGACAAACAATCTAGGGCCGATCCTCGTCGGGTTGGGCGTGGTGCTGGTGATCCTCGGCGGCGGGTTGTACTTCCTGCAAAGTCGACGTAGCGCAGTGACCCCGGTCAATGGTGATGAGGTCATTGATGGCCTCGTGCGCCAGATCGCCGAACTTGACGCCGAACACGAAGCGGGGCAGATCAACCACGATCTGTATCACGAGCGGCGCAAGCAATTGAAAGATCGTCTGGCTGACCTTATGGACGCCAAAGCCCACGATGGGTCGGCTCCAGCGGATGAAGGCGCATAAATGGCGGATACCAACGAATCACGCGCCATGATTGAGGTCGGCAAACTGGCAAAAGCCTACGGGCTGATGCCGGTTCTAAAAGGCCTCGATCTCGAAGTGACACGTGGGCAGTTTGTCGCTTTGCTGGGGCCAAATGGGTCGGGCAAATCGACCCTGCTGCGAATGCTAGCCGGACTCAGCAAACCGACTGCCGGGACGATCCAGGTCGGGGGGTGGAAGCTGCCGGAAGAGGCGGCTGCCGTCCGCGCTCAAATCGGCATGGTCAGTCACAAACCCTTGCTCTACGACGCACTGACTGCCTACGAAAATCTGTCGTTTTTCGGGCGCTTGTACAACATCCCCGAAGGCGATCTTGATGAGCGCATTCGCAACATGCTGGCTCGTGTCGGGCTGGAAAAACGGGCGGATAGTCTGGCGCGAACGTTTTCACGCGGGATGCAGCAGCGTCTCACCATCGCCCGCGCCCTGCTCCACGAACCACACGTACTGCTGATGGACGAACCCTACACCGGGTTAGATCAGCAGGCGGCGGGTGTGCTGGATAGTCTGTTGGAAGTCGCCGACAGCAGCGGCGAACATACCATTGTCATGGCAACCCACCAGCTAGACCGCGCCGCAAAACTGTCATCACGGGTGGTGATGCTGGCTCGCGGCAAGGTCGCGTATGATCGCCCTGCCGCTGGGCTGGACACGCTGGCGCTTGCCGCCGATTACGCCGATGTCACCGGGCAGGCGACGGCAAGGCAGTAGATAGATGAGAAGCGAAGGGTAAAAAGCAAGAGGCTTAACGCAAAAACGCAAAGGCGCAAAGTTTCAGAAAGCTTTGTTCTTTCGTCGTTCGTCATATGTTTTGTTCTCTTGCTTTCCTTTATCCTTTCGTCTTTATCCTTTGACCTTTATTCTAAAGTTGGCTATGCGTACACCACTCGTTCGATCCATACTCGCCATTATCCGCAAAGACCTGCGTGCAGAGTTCCGCAGCCGTGAGTTGATTAGCTCAATGGGGCTGTTCTCGCTGTTGAGCATCATGGTCTTTAGCTTTTCGCTCCAACTCGACAACGTGGCCCGCCAGACCGTGATCGCGGGGGTGCTGTGGGTGACCGTCGTCTTTTCCGTCATTCTGGGCTTAAACCGGGCGCTGGCAATGGAGCGCGATCAGGGCAACCTCGACGCCATGTTACTTGCGCCCATCGACCGTTCTGCTATCTATCTGGGCAAGATGGTCGGCAACTTCCTGTTCGCAATGGTCATCGGGTTGATTCTGCTGCCGGTGATGACCGTCCTGTTCAACGTGACACTGGTGAACGGCGGCGTTTTCCTGGTGTTGATTTTGGGGACGCTGGGACTTAGCATCGTGGGGACGCTGCTGGCGGCGATGACTGTGCAAACGCGCACCCGTGAGACGCTGTTACCAATCGTCATGCTGCCTGTCGCTCTTCCCGTCTTGCTATCAGCGGTGACCGCCTCAACAGGCATCCTCGACGGACAGTCCGTATCCGAATGGCTGCCGTGGATTCAGTTGCTTGCCTTCATTGATCTCGTTTACGCGACACTGTGCTATCTCATGTTCGACTATGTAGTCGAAGAATAAGACCCTGCATTCTTGCACTACCGAAAGTCTGCTTATCTGCTTAAATGCAGACTATTCGCGGCAAACTGGTAGTGAGACGGTGAAGCGTGTCCATTCACCCGGCTCGCTTTCGACCGTAATCTCGCCGCCGTGTTGCTCGATAATCAGCTTGGCGACGGGCAGGCCAAGCCCAAACCCCGGCGTAGAATGGGCGCTGTCCTCGCGCCAGAAGGTCTTGAAGATGTGCGGCAGCGCATCAGCTTCGATGCCATAGCCACTGTCTTGAATAACGATAAATACCTGTTCACCCTTGCCATGTGCAGAAATCACGATCTCACCATCATGCGGGGTAAAGCGAAATGCGTTGTCTAGCAACTGTTTAAAGGCCCTGTTCAGATTCAGTAGGTTACCGCGAATAAACGGTATCTCGTCGGCAACCTCACACTCCAATACGGGTAGATTCCCATGACGGCTGCGGGCATCTTCGCACAGGTCTTCCAACAGCAGATGAGTATGAATGGTATCGTCGGTGTGCGTGGGGCTGGTTTCTAAATTAGCGATCAGTAGCAGCGTATCGACTAGCTGCGTGATGAGGTTCACCTGTGCTTGCACCTGCTCCACCCGCTTATGGACCGGCTCTGACTGCGACATGCGGTCAATAAAATACAGACTGGTGCTGATGGTCGAAAGCGGCGTCCTGAACTCGTGGGCGCTGGTCTGAATAAATTGCGCCAACAGGCCAACACGCTCTTTTTCCAGCGTGTTTTCGATATTATGCTGTTCCAATTTTTTGCGATCCGTCACGTTGCGGACAATGGCGATGATCTCGTCACTATCGACCGGGACCAGACGCGCCTCATAGTATTGCTCTCCGCGATCAGGGATCGGCAGCGCGTATTCGATTTCCTGCGTGTTGCCGGTATCGATCACACGTTTGATAGTCTGCGAGAGCAAATCCGAAAACTCTGGCGGCGTCGTATCAGCAATGCGTTTGCCAATAAAATCTCCGTCAGAGATATACAGTTCGTTGCTATTGGCGTGATAATCGAGATACCGGCCTTCGCTATCTATCCGAAACATCATATCGGGCATGGCGTTAAGCAGTGCGCGGGCACGCGTTTCACTTTCACGCAGGCGCGTTTGGATCACATCAAGCTCGGTGATGTCGCGCATAAAGACGACAACCCCGATAATCTCGCCGTTTACGCTCACGGGGGCAACGGTGGACCAATGGCGATTCAGGCCAGATCGTGACGCGAGTTCGTCCACTTCATAGTAAATCGTCTCCCCCGCCAGCGCACGATCAAGGCGTGGGCGCAAAACGCGATTAAACAGATTCTCGCCCAGTAATATCGCGGGCGTTTTGCCTTTAACGTCGTCGCTGCGAAGATTATGATACGCCTCAAATGCCCGGTTGACCATCAGATAACGATAATCGCGGTCCAGCACCGCCATCAGGTCCTGTGAGGTGGCGCTGACCGCTTCATACAACTGCAACTGATTTTCACGGGCATTGCACACTGCCATCAATGTGCGATTCTCGGCACGCAGTGCGTTCAGTTCTTCGCGCTGGCGGGCTATCTCTACTTCTAGATGCTGTACACCGGAGTTGCGGTCATCGGTCAAGGGTTCGGAACCGTTTCCACTTAAATTTTGTCATTATCTGCAAAAAATGCGTTATCGCGGAGTCTTTTTAATTGATGAAATGCCTCTTTGCACAACGCGAATTATAACAGCTTTTATAGTTTTGTTAAGTTGACCGTCGGGCGATTGCACCAAAATGCACTTTAGTGCAGATTTCAAAGTCTGGTAGTCTCCTCAAAGTCTCTCCCGTCTACGTGGGAGGCTCAACTGTTGCGTGCCTTAAAAGGGGTATCTATTCACCTTGCCATGAGAATGACTGCACTTTGTCAGAAACGGACGCGCTTTAGCGCATCCCTACAGAAGAAATCTGATTTGTAGGGGGGCGTTCTTGCCGCCCGCAGGGAAAAGCGATCTGACTCGATTGTGAGAAATGCCTCAAGCGAAAGCCCTGAATTTACATACACGCTCTTAGCTCGACTTTGCACGTAAGAGTTCTTGATTCACATTGATCTTGAGAAAAAGACTCTACTGATAAACGCTCAAGTTCAGGCCGGGGAGGTGTCTGGAAGGCGAAAATTACCGTAAAGAGTTGATGCAATAACCCTACCCTTCGCCAACCGTAAATGTACAATCTGCGTGAAAGGGTGCTAGGATAGACTCGGATTGAGTGATAGGAACCGCGTCACGCGATTATGTTTTACAGCAAGGGGCAAAAGCTCCTCTCCGCAATCATACTCGCCGTCTTGTTCACCTGCGCACTGCTGACCGAGGGCATTGGATGGTTTGCCACCAATTACTGGGATCCGATTAGCGCAGAGTTTGACGGTGAGACCCGTTTTCGCAACCCGAATATCATCGCGGGGGAAGACGGCAGCCTGACCCTGGCGTCTACGATGACGATGCCTGACTGGAAATTTGGTAATGCGTGCATTTGCCGGGACGACTCAAATCTATTCGGC
>DAOTXA010000403.1:0-8240 GCA_034435595.1 Anaerolineae bacterium
CGCCACGAACCATTCCTGCCGTAGCGGATCGTCGCCGTCCAGCGTAATGCGCAACTCCTTCGCCTGTGCTTCTCCCGGCAGCGGATCACCTGTGAAGATTGTCACCTGTTTGGCAATTGTCGATAGCTCCCGGTAGCGGGCCGTTTCCCGCTTCCAGTAAGACGATCGTTGAAAGCCTGTGAACAATAGGGCGGGCAAACGCTCTTTGAGAACGATGTCCTCAAGTGTGTGGGAAAGATGCACCAGCGTCGCTTTTGTGTAGGTGACAATAGGCAGCATGTCATTCAGTTCGTCACGGAGAATCTCAAATAACGACAGGTGGATCGGCGATGTAGTCTGGGTCACGATGTACTGTCCCGATCAATAAAAGGATTATGAAAAGGTGGGGAGACGATAGGGCAAGTTGCGAAGGTGTGAAGCCTTGACTCCGTTTGTTTATTTTAACCTAGATTACGATACATCTCAATACATACCCCGGTGTTCTGCCAGGATGATTGCACCGTCAAACGCAAAACCTCGAATAGTCAGGCGAATCTTAATGGAATATCGTTTAAGAAGATGTTAAAATTAGTTTAATTGATCGTGGGCCAATACGACTCGCAAAGGTAAGCCTATAGAGTAAATGCGTCAAACGGAACTCGCTTCCGTTGGCGGAACGGAGTAAGCACAATGAACACCAACACCGCAAAAGACATCCTCTCTCGTGCTGCGCACCTGATGGAGCTTGCCGCGACCTTTGAAGCCCGCTACAACGCCAATTATGTGATGCGCCCCGGCAGCCCCAATGACGCGTGGAGATTGCACGACGACATCCGTGATGCGCAAATCGAGATCGCTCGTTTGCTAAACCCGGTCGTCCTCGAAAATCCGTCGCCTGTACATGGCATGTGGTGGGAACATCACGATGTAATTGACACGGCAGCCGTGCGTGAGATGATCACACAGGCCGGGCGGCTGGTTGCCAGTTGCGCCTACCAGCAAGTAAACACCCCTGATGCCGACTGGTCCTATGCTACGATCAGCATTGAGCACACTATTTCGGGGCTGTTGATGCATACGGCGCGTATGGTCGCGGCGGATGATGCCATGCGGCGTGTCGCCGGATAGCCCACCCGGTTTATAATCCAAAAAACAAATCGCAGCATCAATTTCGACAGTCAGGTTTCCCCTTTAAGAAGTGATTTAAAAAGCCATCTGGGGCGCTACCCCAGACTTTTTATTTGAAACGCCGGGGTCCAGAGGATTGACTCCCCTGATCCCCTGGGTCGCTGTGTGTGCCTTCATGGGCCAGCGAGCGCGTTTGTTGTCGTGCCTCTCACTCGTGATTCAACCAGAGTTTAGCGTCTGGCAGATAGGCGGCGCAGGCCAATGTACTGTGCGACACCGAAGCTAAGGACGAGGTCGCCCGTCAGGACGAGCAGCCACCCGCCCGCAACCGTCAGATCAAACGGGTCTGCGATTGCCAGCGCCACACTGCCGAGTCCGTACACGATGTTGCTTATTGCAATCGCAATGACCGCCGCATCCGGCGTCTGACGGCGAACCGACACCGTTGCCATCAGCGCCGACCATGCGAGGAAGAATACGCCGAAGCCAAGCAGCAGGCCGCGCTCCTCGATTCCGCTGATCTCCATCAAGGAAGTTGTCAGCAGCAGCACCGCCGCGCCGGAAAGCCCGCTCACCACGCTATCGACGCGCAGGGCAGTCCGCAGCAACGAGGGCGGCATCTGGCCCGATTGAACGGTCGTTTCATTGGTATATGTGTTTGCAGTCATGGAACTGTCTCCTTATGTTGGGTCGTTTTCGTCGTTCGATGACCTCAACATAGCCGTTGTTCCACTGCAAATACCACGCAAAACACTGCCAATCGCTGCCAGTTTGCCGGGTCGGGCGCTGGTACTTTCTGCTAGATCACCTAGAATGTGGAATGCCATTGCTCGAATTACTGATATTCGTTTGTACATTCGGAGATACTATTCATGCGAAAACTCGTGCTGCTTCTGGTTTTGCTGCTGACCGGGGCGACTATCGCGCAGGAAACTGCGCCGTCTGGTGATTGGCGCGTCTATGTCCTCGCAGGGCAATCCGGTCAATTGCTGGAAATTGGCCCCGGTGGAGAGCAGGCTCGCTATCTGCTGAATTTGCCACCGAACACGTTTATCAACGCCAACCAGATGCGCTTCAACGACGATGGGACACGTGTCGCTTACTGTCTGTTCGTCCCCCCGGCGGACCCGGCAGGTTTGACCACATATACATTGATTGTGCGCGATGTGGTCGGGCAGGTCAATCTAGTGGAGCGCGACCTCGGCGCAATTGCCGGATGCACCGTCAGTGCCTATGATAGCGTCACCAACCGCGTCGCCGTTGGCATCGTCAACGTGTTCCCGGATCAGGTAGAGGCTGCTCCTGCTGGATCGCTGTGGAGCCTGCAACTGGTGGATGGCGACACCGGGGCAGTGCTTAACGAACTCAACGAAAGCACACCAAACGCGCCGGACGGTGCTGCGCTCATTCCCGATTTCCCCGGTGTCGTACCCATTATGAGCGAGGTCAAGGTGCTGGCGGGCAATCTCGTCGTGTTCACGGCGATTCCCTGGGTGGGGCGCGGCGGTGCGTTTGAACTGCCGGCTTTCGCGTGGAACATCGACACAGGCGCAATCGGCGAGGCCAGCGACGCATGGGGGCGCTTCGGCGGCGACTTCTTGCCGAGCATGGGCGAACTCGCCTTCCCCGATAGCGATGCCGCACGTCCGGCAGGACCGCCCTCCAGCCCTGCACCGACTGCCAACGTGGTCCGCGTGCTGGATGCTTCGGGCGAAATCACAACCGTGTTCCACGATCCGGCGTGGACGGTCGTTGAGGTTGATTTCGTCAACGGCGGGCAGCAGCTTGCGATTCAACTCCTCGAATCCTTCGACCCGAATAACCCTACACCAGAACAGGACTATCGTGGTGTGTTGCTGAACCGCGACGGCACACAGACGGAACTGCTGCGCTATCCCAGCTTTTACTGGTTAGAAAGCACGCCCGTTGGCATGATCGCGCTGTGGAGCGATATCGCCACGCTAGAGTCACCGTTCCCCGGCACGTTTATTGACCTGTTCCCGTTTGTGGGCGGTGGCACGCGGGCCTGGGAATTTTTACCGCAGGGTGATCAGACGATCTTCTGGGAACTGGCGTGGGCATCCCCCGATGTGCCACAAGCCGGATGGCCCGCGTTTACGGCGCGATGAAGTCGTGAATGGCTCGCGCTATGCGGGCCGCACGAATGCAGCCCGTTATGTGCAAATGATGGCGTCACCCCTGCTCGTACCAGAACGCGCCGGGGAAATCGTCGGCGACAGATTTGCGTTTGCCGCTCCACGCCTCAATGTCGAGCCGGAAGACGCTGGTGCGTTTGAGTTCTTCATCGACGGGCGGGCGATAATCCGCCCCCGGCGTGAGGTGCGGTGCGTATTTGTCCAGCAACCACTGCAAGGCGCGTTTGGCCTCGTCCGCGTCTTCGACCACGCGCACTGATCCGAACACGGTTACCCCGGCGTACTCGACACTGAATTCCAGCGCTTCTTCAGCCGGGAGCAGGCGACCCATCTCCATAACACTTAAACAGGCGCGGTCGTCACCCTCAATGTTGCTGCGCGTGCGTCCATAGCGCCCGGTGTGGATGTAGACGCAGTGTGCGCCCGCGTCGTAGTAGAACAGATTGCTGTTGATAAAGGGCTGTCCGTCGTGGACGGTTGCCAGCGATGCAACCGCCGACTTTTCGAGAAATTCCTGAATCCATGTGTCATCCTCGGCGCGGTCGCTGCGCCGAACGGCGTTAATGGGGGCGTCGTTGGGGTTTTTGGGCATGGGTGGCTCCTCTCACATTGCGTAATATTCGCATTGTGCGCGAGGCCGGTAATGTGGGTCGAGGTCCGTTGCGGACCAATAGCATTCAAGGCGAAAGGGCCGCCTTCGGCCCCAACTTATGTGACCAATTTATCAAAAACACGCCCAAAGCCCCTGGCTTTGCTTGCGATGAGGATGTAGAGAGGATGTTAGAGTGCGGCGCGTTAGCGCGTTTTGCGATTGTTTGGATGCGCACTACACAGGGTTAGTCTGGTTTGCCGAAGGTGTGGATTACCAGCAGTACGCCCTCGGTAACGCTGATTTTGCCGAAGCGTCCGACGAGTTTGTTGCTGATGCCACGCGCAGGGCCGAAGTGCAGCGTTTCGCCCTTTAGCGGATAGTACAGCCCGTCGGTGGTCACGCCTTCTACGGGGCCGCCGACGGGAATCAACGAAATCGTATCCCCCGGCGTACCGATGATGTCGTGTTCGCAACAGCGCAATACCCATAGCTCTTGTTCCCCGGCGACCATGCTCACGTCCAGCGGGTCCAGCACATCCAGCCCCAGCAGATAGATATTCGCCATCGTCTGGTCGATGCGCCCGCCAATCCCCCCGACGACACGAATCCAGCCTACGCCCCGTTCTGCCGCCAGCGTCAGCGCCAGTTCGAGATCGGTTTCGTCTTTCTCCGGCGAAAAACGCACGATCTCCGCGCCGCTATCGACGAAGATTTGTAGCTCGTCATTGGTCAGCGAGTCCATATCTCCGACGACGATCTGCGGGTCGAAGCCGTAAAAGCGGGCGACCCGCCCTCCACCGTCAGCGGCGATGATGAGGGTTTCGTTATCGGCTCCGGCAAGGGCGCAGCGCACCATACTGCCGTCGTTGATATCACCGTTTGCGAAAATAATTGCTTTGGTTGGGGACATTTAATACACCTGCCGCGAACGCACCTTCGATGTATCCGGCTGGATAAGCAGCGCGTCAAGAAAATCGAGCGTCTGTTTTAACACATCGCGGCTGCGAATCTTCTGTTCTGGCGTCAGATCATGCGAGAAGAACTCATGCCCGATCTGGTCCACGATTTCGACACGATGCCCGATGGGGTTTTGGCCCAGTTCGGCACGTAGCTTGTGGATCGCCGCCGGGTAGACATGCGGTTCGTTCGCCCCGTAGAAGGCCAGAATCGGGGTGTTGGACTGGGCGAAGCGCCCGAAATAACGATCGGGGAATCCGCTAAAGGCTACGGCGGCTTCGAGGTCGTCGCGGGCAATCGCGGATTCAAAGGCGAGGCTGCCGCCCATCCCTATCCCGACTGCCGCCACACAGCCGTTGCTGTGATGGTGATGTTCCAGCACGCCGATGGCATGGTCGATCTTCTGAAAGCCGTAGTCCTCGCCGAGGGTCTGCACCAGTTCAATGGCCTCGTTAGGTGTGTGCGCCTTTCGCCCGTTGAACAGGTCGGGCACGATGCAGTAGTAGCCCATCTGCGCGAACAGATGCGCCAGCCGCCGCGTCATTTCGGTCAGTCCCCACCAATCATGCAGCAAGGCCACACCGGGGAACTTCATGCCGACGTGCGGGTGCGCCAGATATGCCGGAAGCTGTTCACCATCACCAATGACAATTTGAATATAGCTGCTGGTAACGTGATATTCTACGTGATCAGGTTCGTAAATTGGCATGATCGGCTTCCCGACTGGTTGACGATGCACTCGATTATAGCGTGGAATGCGCCGCTCTACCGCCTTTTGCACGGTGGTTTCTGTCTGGCTTATAATGATTTCACAATCACACTCATTATAGAAGGGATCGTCATGCGACTCGCATTTCACGGCGCGGCCCGAACAGTTACCGGTTCTCGCCATTTGATCGAAGTCAACGACATGCAAATTCTGCTCGACTGCGGGCTGTATCAGGGCAAGCGTGCAGAAAGTTACGAGCGCAACCTCAAAATGCCCTTTGACCCGGAAAAGCTGGACCTTGTCATCCTGTCGCACGCGCACATCGACCACAGCGGCAACCTGCCGAATCTGGTCAAGCAGGGCTTTACGGGCGACATCATCTGTACGTCAGCAACCCGCGACCTCGCCGCGACCATGCTGCCGGATAGCGGCTTTATCCAGGAACGCGATGTCGAGTACCTGAACAAGAAACGCCGTCGCAAGAACCTGCCGCCGGTCGAACCACTGTATACCCATCAGGATGCGCTGAAGTCGCTGGAATACTTCGTCACGCAGGGCTATCATCGCCGCCGCCGCATCGCGCCGGGGATCACGCTGACCTTCCATGAGGCAGGGCACATGCTCGGCTCCTGCATTGTGGAACTCGAAATTGAGGACAAGAATAGCGGCAAAGATGTGCGTCTGGTCTTTTCCGGCGATCTGGGGCGCAAGGGCATTCCCATCATCCGCGACCCGGAGACGATCAGCGGCGCGGACATCCTCATCATGGAAAGCACGTATGGTGACCGTCTGCACCCGCCCTACGCCGATAGCGAACATGACCTCGAACGTATCGTTAACGAAACCTACCAGCGCGGCGGATCCATCGTCATGCCCTCGTTCGCAGTCGGGCGCACACAGCAACTTGTGCTGACCCTGCACCAACTGGCGGAAAAAGGCGACATCCCACGTTTACCGATCTATGTGGATAGTCCGCTGGCGGTCAACGCGACCTCGGTGTTCCAACTTCACCCGGAAACCTACGACCATGAAACCCGCGACTTCATGGCAGACTACGATGTGCGCAACCCCTTCGGCTTCTCAGAACTGACCTATATCCGCAAAGTGGAAGACAGCAAGCGGCTTAACTTCAAGACCGAACCGCACATCGTCATCAGCGCCAGCGGCATGGCAGAATTCGGGCGCGTGCTGCATCATCTGAAGAACCGCATTCAGAAGCCGGAAAATACCGTTCTGATTACCGGTTGGCAGGCTCCACACACGCTGGGACGCCGCATCGCTGATAAAGAGGAGATCGTCAAAATCTTCGGCGAAGAATACCACCTGAATGCGCATGTCGAGGTGTTAAACGGCTTTAGCGGTCATGCCGATTACAACGAAATGCGCGATTGGATCAACGCCATGCAAGACAAACCGGGGCGGACATTCCTCGTACATGGCGAAGAAGAGAGTCAATTTGCGTTTAAGGGTGTGCTGGAAACGCAGGCGGGCCTTTCTAACATCGAAGTGCCGAAACTGGGCCAGACTTTCGACGTGTAGGTGTGGGGCAACAAGGAAGGGCATTTCGATTTTTTGAGGGGGATTGTTGTTTTCTGTGGGCGGGATGGCAAAGAATATGCCCCTTCTACTCAAAAGATCGCCCACCTATTTTGTGGTGATAGCAATCAAATACGCGAAGTCTAAAAATTGACTCTATCTTCCTGACAAAATTATGCTACGCTTTTAGCAGCGATGTAGCAGAATGGATCGATTGGATCCACTACATTGGTGCAGTGGTTATGCACCCTAAGACCTAAAGAGGGGGCATCGCCAACACGATATTCTTATCAGAATGCGTGTTTACCGGCGACTTCCTCAATAGTACCCGCAGCAACTCCTGATTTAGTTGGCAGTGTGAGTACAAGGTTGTGGCAATACCTTAATCTTCAGGAGTGAAGAAAATGGCAGAACGTGTACAAGGTACAGTGAAGTGGTTTAACGCCGACAAGGGTTTCGGATTCATCTCTCAGGGTGAAGGCAAGGACGATCTCTTTGTTCACTATTCCGAAATTCAGGGTGGTGGCTTCCGTACGCTGGAAGACGGCGCAAAGGTCGAGTTCGAGATCACGCAGGGCAAGAAGGGCCTTCAGGCCAGCGCTGTTACGATCATCGAAGGTTAGCCAGGGCTGTTCGCCCTCCAGTCTAAAATAGACACATGCTGAAGTGTGCCCGGTTTCCGGGCACACTTTTTTTGCTGATTATGAATCGTGCGCTCGATATGCTGCCTGCGCATTTCTCAACATCGAAGAATCTTAACACCGAAATTGCCCTGTCGCTCCTATAATAGGGCAACTCCGCAACTCGTGGACCTGCCCGGAAATGTAACAGGGGCTACCCGCATATGACCATCAACTACCACTGGCTGGTACCAGATCGCGTGCTCTACGGACGGATGTCCGGCACGCTGACCCGCACCGATCTTGTCGCATCGACGCAAACGCTTGTTGAAACGCTGGACCGTGTGGATGCACCTGTGCATGTCATCTACAACGTGTTCGACCTGATGCCCTATCACGATCTCGCCGAATTCAGCGACCTCTCGCGCCCGGTGCTGACGCATCCCCGCCTGGGGTGGATGGTGATTTACGGCGCAGGCAACCCCGGCGTAGAGTTTCTACTTGTCTCCATGTTAAAGCGGTTTCGCACCCGCGTGCGTTTCGTATCTACCCCCCATGCTGCC
>DAOTXA010000404.1:0-3141 GCA_034435595.1 Anaerolineae bacterium
CTCAAAGCCGAGTTCGCCCTTCAGCACATCGTTGATGAGATAATCATGCGCGTGCAACTTGAGGCCGTTCCAGCTTGAATACGACACCATGATGCTCATCGCGCCGTTTTCGATGGCGTTGATATACGGCGGCAGATCACGGGCGCGGAGGGTTTCTTCATCAATTTGCGTATCCCCCCGGTCGATATTGCCAACTGCCGAAGTGCCCCATGTTGTGCCGCCGTCACCGATATAGTGCTTGGGTGTGGCGAGAACGCTGAATTCATCCCCCAGCGTGCCCTGCTGACCGATCATGTAGGCATTCGCCAGACGGTCCACCAGTTCGGTCGTTTCGCCAAAGCCTTCGTAGGCACGTCCCCAGCGAATATCCTGCGGGATCGCCATCACCGGCGCGTAATTCCAGTAGATGCCGGTAGCAATAGTTTCTTTCGCCGTCGCCAGACCAATTTGCTGCATCAACTCCGGGTTATCCGCCGCGCCGAGGCCGACGTTATGCGGGAAGATAGTCGCGCCGAAGACGTTATTATGCCCATGAACCGCATCAATGCCGTAAATCAGCGGGATAGCGAGGCGCGTATCCAGCGCGGCTTGCTGGTATCCGTTCACCATTTCCGCCCAGGATTCGGGCGTGTTGGGGATCGGATAGCCACCGCCACCACTCAAAATCGCGCCGATAGTTAGCTCGTTGACCGTTTCCGGCGTGATGCTGCGATTCTCAATCAGTGTCATCTGCCCGATTTTCTCATCGAGTGTCATACGCGCCAGCAGATCGTCAACACGGGCATCCACATCCAGCGAGGCGTCGAGATAGGGCGGTGTCTCTTGCGCGATGGTCGCATGGACCAGCAGCAGCAGACTTGCACACAACAACAGCGGTATCAGGCGTCGTATCATGACAATTCGTCCTCAAAACTCTATTTCGATGGGTATTGCACAGTGATTTGCCGGATAGCGCCATCATGGGCGAAGACGCGTGCGCTCAGTTCGTCGCCGAGATGGTCGCTGTCTACAGTTTGCTGTGTGCCGTCTGCGAAATTGACCACGAACTGCGTCCTTGCACCACTTTGTACGATCACCGGGACGCGACACAGCGTAAACGCACACGCTCCGGCAGAAACGTCAATTTGTTGTTCGACGCCATTTACATCCCAGTAGCGCAATGCAGCAGTTTCTGACAGCAGTTCATCTTCGCGCAGCAACACCGGATCGAAGGTGATTTCACCATCTTTAATGACGATACCGAGTTCGCCCAACCGGGTCAGAATCTCTTCTTTGACCATGCCAGTCATACCCGGTTGTTTTGCGCCTTGATCACGCGGGGTATGCGAATACGGGTCCAGCGGGAACGCGCCATAGACTTCCGGCGACTTGTTGAAACCGAGTCCGGCGCGGATGTCATAGTAGGCGTCAATCAGCGCCGGCAGGTACTCGCTGTTGGCTTCGGCAGCACGATACACGTTTTCCTGCACAGCCAGCAGCAACTTCGATACCATATGCCAGTAAATACTGCCCAATCCCTCATAGGCGAAGAATGACCCCGACCGCCCGGTAAACTCGTCATGGTTGAACGTTTGCTCGAACAGTTCGAGAATCGTTTCGCCTTCCGCTTCAATTAAGGGCGCGAGGTCGGCATCCTGCGCCAGTGCATCCAGCACAGCACGCACGGCTTTCGCGTTGCGTAGATCACCGCCGAAATGATAGCGTCCGGTCGCGTCTTTGACCATCAAACGCGGATCATTGCGCTCAATCAGGGTGTTGACCAGCTTCAACCCGGCGACCTTTTCAGCGTCAAGGTTGTTTTTCTCGATGAATCCGGGCAAATCACGATCCGGGTACAGGATATAGCTGTGTTGGTCGCCGCGATACAGGTCACTTCGCCGGAGTGCATCCAGCAGCGCGACGACTTCGTCCGGTTCCAGCAGTCCCGATGACAGCACGGCGACCTGCCCTTCAAGCATGACATTAAGGCGGTTCACGCGTGCGCGGGATCGGTCATTATCGAGGCTGAGTGTATTGTATGCGTGATACAGATCGTCATCGCGGCGATTGGCCCCAATAGTGGCGTCAATCGCCTTCAACGCATGTGAAAGAAATGTAGAAAGTTCCTCTTTGCTAACCGTGACCGTCTCGCCGGAAATACCTTCATAGGCGGCCTGACGATAGTCACTGCCTGCACCACCCAACGCATCTATAAATTGACGGCGTTGCTCATCATCTATGGCAGGGTCGGTGATTTCACGCACGTCCAGCACAAGTTCTACATCTTGAAACAGCCTGTAAAGTTCGCGGGAGATACTCAGTTCTTCCGGCGCGGAAAACACCAAATCCGCGAAGAAGGCAACGAAGCGACGTAGATAACTCGTCGTCACCATTGAAATGCCCTTGCCGACCAGCGCGTTATTGGCGTCGTTCCATTCCGGGCGCTGCGTGTTCATCCAGATGCCGCCACCGGGGACGAAGTTCACCAGCTTTGCCAGCAGTAGACTCAGCAGCTTCTCCGTTAGCGAAACGTGAATGACCGCGCCGTCCGCATCCCATATGAGCCGCCCGTCACTACCGCGCTCTGTAACGCGCTCGTCAATGGTGTGATGGGTGTCCCAATCGAAGTCGATGGTGCTTTCGGGGTCGTTGACGATATCGGCATACGGTTTGATGCGATACGGCACGTTGGCATAGGTGAACGCCGGACGCGATAGCCAGTTCGTGAGCGTACCGGGATAGAAGCGTTCGGCGGCTTCCAGCAGTTTTTGCAGGTAGATGATCTGATGGTCGCTCCAATAGCCGATGTTCGCCCAGGGATTATCCGGTTCCGGCACTTCCCAGTCGATGCCGCTGCGGGTGATGCGATACGGGTTATAGCCGTCGGGCGTGGTCGCGTTGAGGAATACCGCAATCATCCCTGTGAGATAGGCCGGATACGAGAAGGCCAGCGCTTCCCAGTTCTGGAAAATATCGCGCCAGTTGCCTTCATAGTTGAGGCGCTGCGATCCGTCTACGTGGCGCAAATGGATGGAGAAGCGATTCCAGGGACGGCTGGGGTCCCCATGACGGCGGCTGAAGGTCAGCGGCAAATAGGTCATACACAGGCGGGCGAGGTCGGCGTCTGTTTGTGCATTAGCGCGTTCGACCAGTGTATTGACG
>DAOTXA010000405.1:0-4028 GCA_034435595.1 Anaerolineae bacterium
TTCCAGTGGGCTTGTCTTTTCGGAGCCGGATCGCTTTAGCGTCTGGCGGAATGACACGAAACGACCAACCATTAAAAACCTACCCGTGACAGCCCCCCGACCCCCTATCCCACTGTCGTTCGCTGCGCTCAGTAGGGGTGAGGGGAAATTAGAACGCGATGGCCCTCGCACTACCCCCCATACGCCTTGACAACTCTTCGTGCGATCACCATGCGATGCACCTCAGATGCGCCGTCATAGATGCGGAAGGCCCGCGCCGCTGCGTACCAGTCGCCCAATGGCAAATCGTGCGAAATGCCAAGTCCGCCACAAATTTGAATCGCCCGGTCTAGCACACGGTTGACTGTTTCCGCCACATGTACCTTCGCCATTGACGTTTCCCGGCGGGCGCGTTCGCCCTTTGCCAGCAACCATGCCGCATGATTGATGAGCAATCGCCCCATGTGAAGTTCGGTGTCGCTATCCGCCAGCATCCACTGCACCGCCTGATGACTCGTCAACGGTCCGCCGAAAGCCTCGCGCTGTGTGGCATATCTGGTGGCGATTTCCAGCGCACGCTGAGCGATGCCAGTCCAGCGCATACAATGTGTCAACCGCGCCGGACCCAGCCGCGCCTGTACGAGTCCGAAGCCGTGGCCTTCTTCGCCTAAGATCGCACCATCTGGCAGACGCAAATCATTGAACTTGATCTCATAGTGACCGCCGAAATCCGGCCCGCCTAAGTGCCCGACGTTACGCACTTTCTCGATACCGGGCGCGTCCATTGGCGCGAGGAACAGCGTTGCACCGCTGCGGGGATCGTCCCCTGTGCGTGCCATAATGATGATGAAATCGGCTAAACCGCCGTTGCTGGTCCACCATTTATGCCCGTTGATAACCCAGTCATCGCCATCACGCACCGCAGACGTTTTCAACATGGTGGGATCGCTGCCCGCGCCGGGATGTGGTTCGGTCATGGCGAAGCCGCTAAATGTCTCTCCGGCGACCAGTGGCGCGAGATAGCGTTCTCGCTGTTCGTCACTGGCGTACATGTGCAGCAGATGCATGTTGCCTTCATCGGGCGCGGCGCAGTGGATGGCTAACGGTCCCAATAGACTGCGCCCCGCCGCCTCGAACACGGGGAAGATTTCCTGTAGCGTGAGGCCGAGTCCACCGAGATTGGGCGGCATGGTCGGTGCCCACAACCCGGCAGCTTTCGCTTTTGCGCGAACCTCGTGAATTATCTCCGGTGGAATGCCGTTTTCGGGGTCGTCGCGGGTATGTTTTTCCAGCGGAATCACTTCATCGTTCACGAATTGGCGCACACGGTTTGCGATGCCCTGAACGTGGGCGGGAACTTCAAAATCCATCTTGCTTGTCTCCAAAAGATACAATAAGTAGAGGTAGTCTATTGATGACGCATCGCTACCGCCAATTTGCACAACTCCGCCAGATCATGACGGTTCTCGGCTTCAAATGCGGCGATTGTATCCGCGATGGACAGCGTTTCTACGGCGGTGATGATCTCGCCATCGGGCGGCATGGTCGGCGGGCCGACGATCTCGGCCTCTGCCCATGCTATGATACGTGTATATGCCGGGTGCGGCATATGCGGTCTATATGGCTCGGCGGCGGATGTTCGACAGTGAAAATGCCCGTAAATGTGCAGATCACCGGTTAGACGCGCACCCGCTTCTTCCATGAGTTCACGGTCGGCTGCAATATGGATTGGCTCGTCTTTCTCGATAGTCCCACCTGGGATTTCGGCTTTGCCGTTTTCCATGCGGGCGATGATGATTTTTTCCCCAAAGAAGGGTACAACGGTCACTTTGGCGATGGTTTCAAGTGGAGGCAGCGTTGTACCGAGTGTGAAGCGGGCTTTGATCTCGCCCCAATCGATAAGCGGTTGATTGAGTGCCGGATAGTCGCGCTTAAAGTCATGTAGATGCATAGTCAACTCGAAAAAACCCGCTGATAAGCGGGTTGAGTGTACCAGAATGGGGTGAGTGAGTCTATTTGACGCGGCGCAGCACCGACAACACTGTGCCGTGAATTTCGCAGTTGGCGGGATCGACGTAAATTGGCTCGAAATTTTCGTTGGCGGGTTGTAGGCGAATGCGCCCGTCCGGTTCGCGGAAGAAGTATTTGAGCGTTGTCTCGCCGTGGTTGGGCAGCCATGCCGCGATCATGTCGCCGTTGCGGGCCTCACGCGTGGCACGCAGGATGACCGTGTCGCCGTCCTGAATCATAGCGTCGATCATTGATTCACCCGTGACCGTCAGCGCGAAGACCTCGGACGGGTCTGCGTTGCCCAGCATGTGACTGGTCACCTCGAAGGCGTTGTCCTCGTCAAGTTTGTCGGGGATGTCGAGCAGTTCCAGCGGTTCACCGGCAGCGATGCGCCCGGCGTGGAGTACCAGCAGTTTCTTCGCGGCCTGAGTCACCCGGCGTGGCTGCGATCCGCCGGGGATAGCACGCAGCAGACGCAATCCACGCGATGTGGAGGCGGTGCGCTCCAGGAAACCGGCATCCACCAGTTTATTCAGGTTGTAATTGACGACTGAGGTAGAACCGATATCGGTGGCCTCGCCGATTTGCCGGATGGTCGGCGGGTAGCCGTTCTCGGTGAAATAGCGGTCGATAAAACGCAAGATATTCTGCTGTCGCGTTGATAGTTGATCGAAGTTCTTCATGTTGCCTTGACTTTCTGTTCTACGAAATGTTGTTCTAAGTATAAACGAACAGTTGTTCAGCGTCAAATGATGTTTCAAACCATTTCATAACGGGTTTCGCGACATGACCATCTCAAAGCCTGTGGTGGGTGCGATGGCAATGCTGGCAGGTTGGTCTAAAGCAAACGCGCCCCGATTGAGAGCGCGTCTGGTGATGTGACTTACATAATCTACGTCCTGACGATGTGCCGGATTCATGCCTCTATCGTAGCAAAAATCAGGGGGTACAAGTCAAGACTTTTGGGGATGTAAATAGTGATTTACAACCACAAAATACCTCCACCGAAACAGCATGACAGGCTCACTTTCAGGCAGTGCGCCCACATGATTGATGAACACGGTGTAGCAAGGTTGGGGCATGGTGCGTCACCTAGAATTTAAACCAAAAACAGCAGGAAGAATCACTGCTGCTTGGTCATGCGAATATTGAGTTGTAGCGGTTTGAGGGGCTACTCTCTATATTGTATTACGAATTTTGTTGTGATTATATAGATGGACGAATATTTTCATGATTTCACAAAGGCTACAAATCAAGCATTGATAGGTGAGTAGATATATAATTAGTGAAGGAATAGGTTTTCCAATGGAGGTCTTCAAATGGGGAAAAACCATATAAAAAGCACGTTATTGCTGATGTTTCTAATATCATGTCTTGGAATATCTTCTGCACAAGATGTTGAGACTGATTTAAGTGAGTTTCAAATATCCTTCATTTCAAAACATGATGGAAACACTGATATTTATGTTATGGATGTGGATGGGTCTAATCAAACGTTATTACCAAGTCTCGGAGATGATACTCGTAATCCAAGTTGGTCGCCTGATGGAAGACAATTGGCTTATGTAGCAGACGATATGGGAAACGCAGAAATATACGTCGTGGATATTGATTGCAAGCAAATAACAACTGATTGTATACAAAGACCACTAAACATCGCACAAACATCGTCTGATGATGCTGAACCGTCATGGTCGCCTGATGGAAGTAAAATTACATTCCGTTCAGGAAATGAAGACTTAATATGGAATATCTTCATATATGATGTTGAGGAAGCGAATCTAGGGCAGCTAGATTCTGAATTCAACAATTTTGCTCCATCTTGGTCACCGGACGGAACTCAAATAGCAATACAGACACTACGAGATGACAATTGGGAAATCTATATCATTGATGAAGATGGCTCAAATCCAGTCAGATTAACAAATGATTCCTCATTTGACTACCGACCTACATGGTCGCCTGATGGTTCGATGATTGCTTTTGAAACATTCCGAGATGGCAATTGGGAAATTTACGTCATAGACTTAACATGTGAT
>DAOTXA010000406.1:0-17897 GCA_034435595.1 Anaerolineae bacterium
AGCCGCCGCGATCACCAGCACGACCAGCCCCGCCAGCGCAATCGCGGGCATCATTGCTGGCGTATCCAGCAGATGATGTACGCCGAACCCCACACACGCTGCGATCGCCCCATACAACGCCGCCCGGTTTAGATCTGTAACGACGCGCACATTTTCACGCATTGACCATACCAGCAAGACAACCGTCCCTGCCAGCACAATCAAACCGGGCAAACCAAGTTCAGCGGCAATGTTCAATACAATGTTGTGCGCGTGCGAATGCGGTTGGCTGACCGGCATTGACTGAAAACGGTGCAATTCTCGCCCATAGGTAAATAAACCGTGTCCGGTCAGCGGTTTTTCGCCGAACATCTGTATAGCATGTCCCCACAGACCAACGCGCAATCCCGGCGACCGTCCACCGTCACCGGATGTACTGACGACGAACACAAGCGCGACGCCAACGATCACCAGTACACCGACCATAGAAACCTGCATCCCTGTCCGCCAGACGCGTGGCAAATCGCGCCACCACATACGCAAATTCGCCCAAGTCAGCAAATCAGCGTGGAAAAGCAACAACAAGCCAAGCGTAACCAGACTCGCCGCAGCGCCGATCCACGCCCCGCGTGAAAACGTCAAAAACAGCAGCAGAAGTGTCGCCAGTGCGTAGACCAGCAGAATCCCCCGTGCGAGACGGTGCTTCACCAATGTGAATCGAGCCAGCGATAGTGGCAACAGCACCACCAGAAACGACCCCAGCGCATTTGGGTTGCCGATAACACTGCCCGGTCGCGGCAGTTCAAAATTAAGAAGATCAAATGTAAGTGAGCGCAATTGAACATAGCCGAAGATGATGACAATCAACCCGGCAAACAACAAAGCATCCACTAGCATATCCCGGTCGATAATGCGATGTGCTAGCAAATCGCACAGCAGATACCACGCCAGCACATACAAACCCGCAAACCATAGACCAATCACGATGCGACGCCATGCATCCTCATTGGCGATGAGTGACAACACCATCACTGCCCCCCAAATTGCAACCACCGGGTCAATGGGCGTACTATGCCATGCGTTACGGCCTAGAACACGCTCTACCAACCATACGGCGCAGATCAACACCAGCAGCCACAGCGAAATTATACGTAAATCGGGAATTAACACGCCGTTCCACGTTGCACCGAGCGAAAACAGATAGGCCGCGATCAAGACACCAAGCGCACGAATTATTGTCGAAAGTCGAATCATCGAAGATGCGTTCTCGTAGTAGAATCAATTCCGTAGAAAGGATACACCCGATGACAACACTCCGCAGTAAACGTTTGCGCGTCGCGCTGATTCGCCCCTGGTTCATCGTCACGCTGGCGTGCGTACTCTACATAATCGCGTTGATTGCAGCCAACGACAATGACCCGCTGGCACTCGTCACCATCGGCAGTGACTTCGCCCCGGTCGATTTATATGACAGCGCCTTCAGCGAGGAAGGCTACGACGGGCAGTTCGTTTACTACATTGCCCGCGACCCGAACACAGCAGAACGCTATCTCGACGTGCCTGCATATCGCTTCCAGCGCATTCTTCTACCTTTTGTCGGGATCGTGTTGTCATTCGGGCAAGAATCGCTCATCCCCTATGCGCTGATGCTGGTTAACCTCATTGCGCTGGCAGGTGGAACTGCCCTCATGGAGCATTTGCTCGTCCAGCAAAAAGCGAGTCGCTGGTATGCTCTCGGTTACGGTTTTGCACTCGGCGTATTCGGTTCGGCTCGTCTGGCCCTCCCAGAGACACTCGCTTATGCGCTCGTTCTAGCTGGAATCATCTATGCACAGCGTGAAAACTGGTTGTACGCGGCGATACTGTTTGCACTGGCGGGGTTGGCGAAGGAAACCGCATTCGTCTTTGCGGGCGGATACGGACTATACCTGCTGTTCAACCGCAAGTGGCGAGAGGCAATATGGTTCGGGTTGATCGCTGGCATTCCATTTATATTATGGCAATTCATCCTCAGAAGCACACTCGGTGAATTTGGTGTGGGGTCTGGCGGCGATGGCGCAACCGGCTTCGAGATCATCCCATTCGGCGGCATTCTACGCATCCTCACCGATAGTGTTACTCTAGAATTCACCGCACTCCCTTATGGTGATTTGTTATTCATTCCAGCAGAGCGCATCTTTTTCCCACCGCTATTTCTTGTTTTCGGCATTTTTATCGTGATGTTAATGCCCTTCGCTATCTATCCAACGCTGTGGGGACTGCGCGAGTGCTGGATCGCCTTTCGAGAAAATCGAATGACAGCAATTGTATTCTTACTGCTGGCGAACGCCTGCCTGATGCTCTTCGTCCCCTTCTCTACCTACCGGGAACCGCTCGGCATTCTGCGTTTCGTGGTTGGGCTTCAAATCGCGGTGATGTTGTTCGCCGCCGAAAAACCATCTCGACGTGCACTACTCAACAGCACCATATGGGGATATACAGGTCTGCTCATGGTTGGATGGGACTTCGCTGGATAACCTCACATCCCCTGCATCTTTAGCACTTTGTATACAGTGCGCATGATGATGTTTAAATCCAGTAGCAAAGAGCGGTGACGGATGTAGTACAGGTCGTATTCCAGCTTGACCAGCGCATCCTCATCGGTCGAACCATATGCATATCGCACCTGTGCCCAACCCGTTAGACCGGGTTTAACGACCAGACGGGTGCGATAAAATGGAATACTCTCCGTTAGGCGCGTTACGTGTTCGGGGCGTTCCGGGCGTGGACCCACAATGTTCATATCGCCCCGCAAAATGTTAATCACCTGTGGCAATTCGTCAAGACGAGTCTTGCGCATAATACGCCCAACCCTTGTGATACGCATATCACCTTTGCTGCTAAACACTGCTCCGGTCTTGGCTTCGGCGTCTTTCATCATCGTGCGGAACTTGATAATGCTGAATGGTCGCCCATTTAGGCCGAGACGGACTTGCGTATAAAACACCCCACCCGGCGAATCCAAACGAATCACAAGAGCCATTAACGGAAATAAAGTCAAAAATACAAGCAAACCGATCAACCCCAATGCAGTGTTGATCGCCCAATTCACAACAGGATACAGATCGAATATCGTACTCCCGGCAATCGGCAACACGACCGTCCAGTTATCGCTCACATGCTGCACCGGAACACGCCCGGTCAAACGCTCGTATAGCAGCGGCATCGGTGTCAGCACAACACCACGTTCATACGCAGCCATTACACCTCGAAAGATATCGCCATCCATGTCCGGCCCAGCGTTGAAGATCAACTCGCTCACATCATCGCGCAAAACAAAGTTCATCAGGTCTGCGCCGTCTCCAACCACAGGCACTCCGCAGACAGAATTTCCCACCGTCTCCGGCGGGCCGATAACCCCCTTGATCTGAATCGTCTGCTCACTACGTCGCTGAATGGCATCAATGATCGTTTCTGTGGACCAATCGGTGCCGATAATCAGAATATGGCGCGGTTCTGCCGCCCAACCGATCAAGGCTGGGTTCACCAATCGCCAGACTCCAATCACCACAAATGAGATTGTACCGTAGTAAATGATGAACAATCGCGGCAGGGTATCACGCGGAGAAAAGAAAAAGATCAGCAGATACACGCCGACCAGTTGCACGGTGATGATGAGCAATCTTTGCAACGAGGCAAGTCGGCGAGCGGCAACCGGAAGATCATAGAAGTCATTGGCAGCAGCAAGCAGCAACCACAGGAATAACAGAATTGCGAACCAGTAACCCTGTGGCATCACAAAATCCGTCGTAAAAGCGTAGCCAGCCACCCGCGACCAGACGTACAACGCCAGTATCACCGACAGAACGACCGCAACCGAATCTCCGAAAATAAGTAGCAAGCGTCGCTCAGAGATGCGCAATTGCAGGCGACGTCGCCGCCGCGGTGAAGGCGAAAAAAGCATCAAATCCCCCTGAAATTACGAGCGTCTTTGGTAAGCTAATCGACCCGCTCAGTTAACAAAGCTGGCACATACTCGTAGATTTCCACCGTCCCATTCACAAAACGCGGTTCAAGGCTGTCTACACAACCTGCCGCACCAAGACTTCTTTCCTGTGGCCCAACCAGCACATAGCGCACTTGATACGATCCATAAGCACTAAAATCGCCATCCAGCAACCTGAAACACGCTTCTGATACGGTTTCTGACGCATACCAATCATTTAAAGCCCGTTGTTTTTCTGTTGGCTCAAGCGTCATTCGTGGATGTCCGTAAACCACAGTAGAACCAGTCCGAGCAGGTAACCATAGCCCCACATTCGGTGACGCCAGCACCACATCGTTATCTCGAACACGCAGACGCAGCCAATCGAACGCATCACCATAATCACGTTGTAGCAGCAAACCCGATGCATGAACCAGATTGCCAGACAAGATCGGGCGCACGGGCAAATACAGTACAAACAGGTGACTCGCAGCCACCAGCGGCAGAAAAGCCACCAGCACACGGAAGCGCCAGCGCCTCGCCATATAGTTAAACCAGAAGTCTTCCAACGACCGCGTGGCAAAATATGCGACCGGAATCATAATGCCGATAGTGAAACTCAGGTGTACCCGCGTCGGTAAATAAAGAAGCACCAAAATCACCACAAACCAGAGAAGCATAAAACGATCACCGTCTGCTTCAAAGCTGCGCACAGCACGCAGCAATCCCGGCAGCGATATGATGAAAAGAAACCCCAGACTCAAAATCAGGACCGGCAGCGACGGTGCAGGCACATCGTGCAACTGAAACCAGACCTCAGAAACAACCGTGTTGTAGGTCAGCAACGCGACATAATAGACCGTCATCGGCAGCGCAGGCACACCAAACCACAACAGCCATTGTGACTCCCGAACCGGCAGCCCACGTTGACGATACGCCGTGTACGAAACGTACAGAATCATGGTTACGATCATTGGTACAAGGGCCAATGGTTCCACGAACATCAACACCAGACTGAGGATAAAAACCCAGACACCACTGTTTGAGACACCGGGAGTATCCGTCGCACCCGGACGAAAAACCGGGATCAGCACACTCGCAATCAGCGCCATGCAGCCAATCGTGAAAGGCGTGTGGATGTCAATCAGTGAAGCCTGAAAAGGGTAAGCAATCGGTACCGAAAGGTCGAAGTAGCTAATGTCATTTGTCAACGGACCCAGCAGCCAGCCGAACCCCCCGCCAACGATCACCAACACGAGGAAAATGCGCCGCGTCCGCAAGCGCATCCAGATGCTTGCTGCCAATTGGTACAGCGCCATATACATGAAGAAGGATGCTACCGCCCGTGCAACATGGAATATCGTGATCGAAGGCAGACCAATCGCGCCAGAAACCTGACCGAGAAACGTGTAAACCGCGTCGAAGAAGACACCATCGTGCGCCTCTGGCGTATGTAAAAAGTGCGTCAGCCAATCCCCTTGTGCGCCCTGTGTCATCGCAGACAGGTGAATTCCCCCCGCCTGATAACTGTGCAGGATGCCCATAAACTGCCACTGCGTATCTGTCGCACCAACAAAGATCATCCATAAATATGGCGAGAATGCAGCCAGAATCATCAAAAGACTAACTACAATCACCCAGCGCCATTCTGCAGGTACGACAGTTACGGTGGTTCCAGACCGCATAGATTCACCCCAGTTTGTCATTAGGCGAGTAGCGCATTGTGTACTAAAATACCCTTAAGCAGTGGCAGATTCTTACAGCCCTGTTTATCCTATTTTACAGCACAAACCGCACTTGCACATGGCAACAGGATTGAGCCTTCACTATGTCAGAAGCCAGAACGTTATACCAGTTGCAACAGGTTGACCTGAAATTAATCCAGCATCATAAACGCCTGCAAGCCATCGCCGCGGAACTCGACAATAACGAAGCCATCGCCACCGCACGTACAACCGTCGAAAATGCGAAACAGGCGGTAGCACCGCATCGTGCCCGCGTGCGTGACATTGAACTGGAAATCCAGTCCACCACACAAAAATCGAAAGAAACAGAAAATCGCCTCTACAGCGGCAGTGTCAAGAACCCTAAAGAATTGCAGGAAATGCAGCAGGAAATTGACTCCCTCAAGCGGCGCGTCGAAGATCTTGAAGCGACCCTGTTGGAGGAAATGGTCGCCGTTGAAGAGACAGAATCTGCCCTCAGCACGGCTGAAAGGGACTTCGAGATCGTGGTCGAAGAACACGCAAAGGAACACAGCGATCTTGTGGACGAGCAGCGCACTTTACAAGACGAATTCAATGAACTTAAGGCACAACGCGAAGGCGTACTCGAAAACGTTACGGAAGTTGGACGCAAAACCTACGCTACTATGAGAAAGCGCAAGGCGAACAAACCAATCTCGCCCATTCAAGGGCGAACATGCACCATCTGCGGGATGGAACAGACCCTCGCCGTAGAGCAAGAAGTTCGCCGGGACAAAGATTTCGTGTATTGTCAGAACTGTGGGCGCATTCTGGTAGACCTATAAACAAGCAACGAATTCGATAAGGATGTGGCGATGGTCAATTTTGAGATTGATTTCAACCCCGAAACATTCGCCCTCGGCATCGCAGCGGGCTGGGCTTCCGCATATGGCGTGTACCGAGCACGACATACGCTAGATGCCATCGTAAGCAATGTCACGCAACAGGCCGAAAGCGCACAGAATTATGCAACCCGCAGTTCGGACAGCCGGTATGTTAGCGAGTTGCTGCGTGAAATCGAAACCGATCACCTGGGCGGCAAAGTCGCCAGCCTCACCGATTTACTGGTAGAACCACGCTTTTTACCTGCGCCATCCTTCGCCGTACCAGTCGATAACGACGAAGCCATCTATAGCGTATTCCATGTTGTGCCACAGGCCCCCGATCAACCATTTTTACACGCGCCCTATAACGTCGAAAGCATGTCAATCAACGATCTCGGCAACGGAGATCGCGCCATCGCACTATTGGGGCAACCGGGTAGCGGTCGTACAACGGCATTGCGAACCATTGCCCTGTGGAGCTTGGGACGAGTCACGTTTGATCCGCCCCGTGATCCGGTGCAGGAAATCATCGAAGAAGAATATGCAAACCTTAAAAGCGACGAACGCGCAGATAAACTAAATCAGCGCAGGCAGATCGAAGAAATGGCGCTGCAAACACTGGCTAGATCACGCGGCGATGAGTTCGATCAAGACACCGCACTCCAACGCCAGTCAGTAATTCCGATCTTTCAACGTCTCAGCCCGATTTACGTACATCTAGCGAACGTGAATCACCAGACCGGGGAATTCTCACGCCAGGTTGACCCAGCCGAACCGCTGGTCAGAGCCGTACAAAGTCAGGTCAATACTATCACGGCGAAAAACCTGCCCGGCAAAGTCTACGAACGCCTCACAGCCGGGCAAGCACTCATTTTAATCGACGGTTACGACGATCTACCCGTAGAGGAACGACCTGCGAAATTGGCCTGGCTTCAGGCATTTATGACCGAATACGGGCGTAACTTTGTCATAATCACGGGTCCGGCAACAGGCTTCGGACGCTTAACTGACATCGGCTTCACGCCGGTTTTCTTGCGTCCGTGGATGGACACCCACATGGATATAGCAACCGAAAAGTGGGCATCTGTGTGGTCTAAAGTAAATGGAAGTCGGCGTCGCAGTGATGACGTGATTGACGATAAGCTACTTGCACATGCCAAATCGCATAATCGGGCACGCTCGCCATTTGAGTTGACACTGAAACTCTGGTCGAACTTCGAGGACCCGGAACGTGCCAGTACAGAAGCGCAACTGCGTGCTGTTATTCAAAAACACCTGCCAGAAAAAGTCGAACTCGAATCGATTCTTACCCAACTGGTTGACGCCGCCACCCTGCAACTTGACGCCGGGTATATTACGGTAGACGCAATGGAAGCTATCGCATTTGCCAGAAGCAGAAACACACTTACCGAGTATGCCGAAGTAGACGAAACGACAAAAGCAACGACAGAGAAACAATCGCCAGAAGAAGTAGCGAGCGCACTCGATGATCTCGACGATTTGTTCACGGACGACGAGGGAGAAAACGAGACCCCAGCAGACGAAGCAAGTCAGGGCCAAAATAATCAGCGTGATCAACCTACAACCAATATCGACAAAGAACGAGCCAGGGCGCGTAAGGAACTTCAACAATTCCTCACCAGCCTGAAGCGTGCCGGGTTGATCCAACAGTATGTCGGTGAGCGGTTTCAATTCCGCTACAGCCTGATCACCGCATATCTCGCGAGTTTGAGCCTGACTGAAGCCAATATCGACACACTTCTGGAAAAATCTCAGACTCCGGCCTGGTCACAGACCATGACATTCGCGGCCCTACATACCCCGCTTGATGCGCTCGTGGACATCTATCTAAATGCGCCCGCAGATGTTCTCCATAGCAACATCTTAACCGCGGCAAGCTGGCTCAAATACGCACCGCCAGACGCGGACTGGCGTCGTCAACTTCTGCGTACACTGGGGAATATGTTCGTTGCACAAGATCAATACCTGGTTATCCGAGAACGTACTGCTGCCGCGTTGGTCACCTCACGCGATCGCAACGCACTGGTGATCTTCCGACGTGCTGTGCGCCATCCCGACCCTGATGTGCGCCGTCTCGCCTGTCTTGGCATCGGTGCGATGCAAGCAGAAAACGCCATTGAGGAACTTTCCGGCCTGTTGCTAGACGAAGATCAGGACGTTCAGCTAGCAGCAGGATTAGCTATGGGCGCAATCGGCACCGAAGCCGCGCTTGACGAAATGGTCGCAGGTCTGACCGAGGGTTCCGAACAGTTGCGTAAAGCGATTGCAGAAGCCTTCGCCGCCATTCCAGGTCAGGGCTACCCCATTTTGTATGAAGCCATCAACCATGACATCATGGAACTACGTCGTGCAGCAGTATTTGGGCTGGCACGCATCAAAACGCCGTGGGCACTGGTCGCACTCTACCAGACTTCACTGGAGGATGACCAATGGTATGTACGATCAGCAGCAGAACAAGCATTCCACGAAATGCAGTACGGCGATACCGTCAGCGGTGCCCGTGGATATCCGAAAGTCGACTCGATTGTTTGGCTACGCGATTGGCTGAACGAACAGGGTGAAGAAGCGATCAAACAGAATCAGACCGGAGAAGAAGCGCTGCTCTACGCACTGGAGCATGGTGACGAACACGTGCAATCACTTTCCGTAAAGAATATCGGGCAGCTTGGCCTGTTAGATTATGCCAGCGTATTGTATCGGGCGCTCCGGCACCGGCAAGCAACTGTCCGCGAGGCAGCATATCGCGCACTGGGCGATCTACAGACTCAGTTGAATACGCCACTACCATCACCAGTCTAACGACTGCAAGGGATCGCCTGCACAAAATCCGTGTGATAAGTGTACTCTCGCTCGCCAGCAGTCAACACGATACGATATCCCGGCAGTGGGTCCGCCGTATAATCCACACCTTCTACCGGACAACCGAGGCTGTTATCTTCCCAGGTAACGGCCTCTAAACCCAGCAACACGATGCGCCGCTGCGGTAAATCAAGCTCGGTCGCCAACGACATGCGTGCAATCGCAACAAGATCAGCAGCAACCGGGTCAATTAACACCCGAATCTGCGGCGAAACATCTTCCAATGCCACCGCGTCACACCTCACAAACGCGGCGTCACCGCTAGCATGATACGTATACACGTTTTCATCGATTAGCAAACGGATAAGCGCACCCTCAAAGCGTGGCAAACTCTCTGCTCCCGCTTCTGCCTCACAGTCCAAACGCGTACCGGGCCATTGCACCGCATCTACCTGTATAATCTGAATCGCAGATGGATCAACGCTTTCATTCTCTGCCAGATCACGTAGTACGGCGTCCAGCGGCGTAAGACCCGCATCTGATACCTGAGCTGTCGCCAGTAATTCAGCCGCAGACGGCGGGGGCGTCTGCGTTGGTGTCGGCGTGATGGGTAGCGAGGTTGGAGACGGGGTGAACTCGATCAAAGACTGTGTGGGAATCTCTGTGGTGCCCGCTCCGCTGCCAGAACTACAAGCAGAAAAAGCCACTATCATCACGATAATGGCTGTTGTTGCGAGAATCATACTGCGAGACGAACGTGATCTACGCGCCACCCAGCTTCGATTCAACATCAGCGGTCGAGATTCCTTCAACACTTACAAGCTTGTCGCGCCCGTCCATACCGGCAACGATTTCGACCTTATCCAGCGGTACTTCCAGCTTTTCAGCAAGGAAATTACGCAGTTCATCGTTCGCTTTCGGCGCACCAGCAGGGGATTCTACGAGACGAACCTTCAAAACGCCATCATCCTGCGAACCAACGATTTCAGTAGAAACCGCTCGCGTTACAACACGCACCGTGAAAGCGGCACCGCTCTTCGCATCTGTGATCTCAAATTTACGTTTCTCTGTCATAGCTGCCCTCTTTAAAATCGCATCTGACATGCTACAGCGTGAGTTCAAACGTGACATCACCTGTTAAGGTTGCCACACATCAACTGTTTTCGCGGCTTACCTGTGCGAATGAACGAAAAATTCACGCACTACAAGACGCGAACACAAGCCTTCATGTAGTATACCCTAAAACCTCTGGTGTAACATTCAGACTCTACAGTGAGCGCAAATCGATTTAAAAGGGAACAAACACCGGGATCAAGCGGCTCAAGATAATGACGATCACGAACAGCGCAATCGGACTGAAGTCAACCGGTCCCATACCAGGAAACTGTTGGTTCAGAAAGTTGCGAATCGGCCTCAGCACCGGCTCGGTCACATCATAAAGCAAGCGCACCGCCGGGTGATTGGGATCGATATTAGGGAAATAACTGATGAGTACTCGCGCAATCACCAGAAAGTTGTAGATTTGCAGGAAAAAGATTATCGAATTGGCGATCATGAATCTCTCCGTTAAGTCTTTCAGAATTAGGTCCGCTCACCAAAGATTGCGCGACCGATTCGTACCATCGTCGCACCCTCTTCGACGGCGACCGTGAAGTCACCAGTCATACCCATGCTGAGATGCGGCAGCGCCAGCTTCAATTGAGCCGATAGCGTCTCGCGTAGGGCGAATGTTTGCACAAAAACCGGACGCACTGCCTCAGGATCGGGCAAAAATGGCGCCATCGTCATCAGACCAACAATGCGTATGCCAGGTAAACTTGTGATAACGCGCACATCGTTTACCAGACGTTCGAGGAGAGCGGGGTCTTTCTGCCATTGATAGGCTGCTAATCCGCCTTTAGAACCCTCGCCCGAAACATTGACCTGGATTAACGCTTCACACTCGGTCTTCTGCTGGACTGCGACCCTGGACAGCCGCTCCGCAATTTTCACGCTGTCAATCGAGTGAATGGTCTGAAACAGACTCGGCACATCACGTGCTTTGCGACTCTGAATGTGTCCGATCATATGCCAGATAAGTCTTCCATCATACGCACGATTGACCTGTGGAGTCTTTGTCTGTGCTTCTTCTACGCGATTCTCGCCAAAATGTTGCACACCAGCCTGTGCCGCAGCCACAATGTCTGCCACAGGCTTCTTCTTACTCACCGCTATCAGACAGACATCCGCCGGGTCGCGCTTCACACGATCACAGGCAGCCTCAATGCGTTCTTGTACGCGTGCTATATTATCCGCAATTTGGCTCATAATACCTAAAGCGAAATGATCGCGCCGAACCGACCGGTAGCACCGTTTTCTGCCCGGTGACTAAAGAATTCACCCACGTGTTCAGCGGTGCAAATGCCCGCCACCTCAATTTGTACGACCCCTGCTCGTTCCAGGTCAATGCGATTGGCGGTCCACAAATCCAAATACGCTGTCCCGTCTACCGGATCACGCCGAACAAGTTCGCTTACATCCCCAAAATAGTCCGCCGTCGCCGCAACAACTTCCTCACCAACTTGATAGCGTTGCGGACCAATCGCTGGGCCGATTCCAGCCTGAATGTCCGCCGGATTCGAGCCAAAACGCTCTTGTAACGCACGAACCGTTCTCGCAGCCATCCCATTGACAGTTCCGCGCCAGCCCGCATGAGCCAGACCAATCACGCCCTTCACTGGATCATAAAAGTACAGCGGCGTACAATCTGCATAACGCATGACCAGCGGCGTATCGGGCCGATCAGTAACCATCGCATCAGCCTTCGCAAACCAGCGCCGCTCCGCCAACGGACCATCCACATAGACCACATCCACACTATGCACAAGCCAGGTGGTTACACTGCGCGACGAATTCACTTCCAACGTTTCATACATAATCTCATGATTGCGCCATACAGCATCCGGGTCATCCCCTACCGTGCCACCAACATTCAGGCTGGCCCAACGCCCTGTACTCACCCCTCCCCGACGCGTAAACACGCCATGCCGTAGACTGAGCATCGACTCGAACTGATAATATTTGACCGAGCTATCCTCAACGGATCGCATCGTGACTCGCCTCGAAACTCATCTGACACTGGCTTAAAGAAAATACAGGTTCGTTTGGTTTTGGTAATGAACCCGGAGGTATAACAGATTGAGATACCGTCGCCCCCCCAAACCTTAAGCGGTTTGGTTGCGGGGTTCGCAAATTTGGTTGTATACTGCCAACAGGTAAATGGATTGTCAATGTATACTTCATTCCTGTAGTCGCTGCTTTCATTACATTCTAAACAGGAAACATCCTATGCGCACAATGCAGACCGCACCACTTAATCTGAAGTTGCGGGGGAGAAATTGGGGCGCTGCGTCCTAAAGCGAACGTTATGAATCAAAATGAACATCGCGCACCAAGCAAAATCCAGGTCCTAATCGTGGACGATCATCCGTTGTTCCGTGAAGGACTGCAAAAGGCGCTCGATCTTGAAGAAGACATCGAGGTTGTCGGGCATTGCGATACAGGTGAAAAAGCGCTCAGTGTCGTGCGCGAACGTAACCCACATGTGGTGTTGCTGGATGTCAATCTGCCCGGTATGAATGGCCTGCAAGTTGCCAGACAACTCAAAACAGAACGGGCAGAGTGCGCCGTCGTCATGCTAACGGCCTATCACGATACACAGCAAGTGCTTTACGCAATGCGTGCCGGAGCATCTGCCTACTGCGCCAAAAACGTCCGTCCAGAAGACCTGGTTGATGTCATCCGCGATGCAGCAAGCGGCTATTACGTCGTCGGGGAAAAGCGCATGAACCAACAGGCGCTGGACGAATGGATTAACACCAACGTAGAAGCAATGGCGGGTCCATATATCGTTGATGCAAACGAGCATTTCATCCCACTCAGCCCAAGAGAAACCGAAATCCTGCAATCGGTTACTCGAGGACTCAGTAACAAGGAAATCGCCTCCAAACTCGGCATCAGCCAACAAACGGTCAAAAATCATATGACCTCTATTCTACGAAAACTCAACGTCGAAGATCGCACACAAGCCGCCGTCACAGCGCTACGACATGGCTGGGTGCGCATTGACGACGAGAACGATACCTAGTAATCCAACACACTGATTCAGGTGGAGTAATACACCCATGGACATGGATGGAAGTTCCGTTGTCGCTGACTCAAAAGAAGAACTCATTGATCTCGTATCGTCTGAAATCTCAACCATCAAGCGCAAGCTGACCGAGATTAAGGCCCAAATCGAGCAAACGCAGATGATGGTGGACCGCGAACAGCAGCGAAACACCGATATTGCGACCGAAATACAAAATATCCACAACAATCTCGATACTGTCCCGCGTGAAGATATCCGGGATCGCTACGACGAAGCCCTCGATGCCCGCTTCCGACTGGCGACAATGCGTGGTCAATTAGAGAAATTCCAGGACAATTACGCCAATCTGGAGACAAAACAACAACTCTTATCCCAGATTTTGAGCAAGTTCCAGGGTGTCGATCTAATCGAGGATGTCACAGATGCGGCAGAGGGCACGCCCAAAGGCGCTTTGAACATCATCCGTATCGTCCAGGCGCAAGAAGAAGAACGCCAGCGTCTGGCACGACAGATGCACGATGGTCCCGCACAATCGTTGACCAATTTTATCCTGCAAGCCGAAATCTGCCAGCGCTTGTTTGACCGCAACCCGGAACGCGCCGGAGAAGAACTCAACAACCTCAAAACCGCCGCCAGTTCCACCTTCCAGAAGGTCCGTGACTTCATCTTCGACCTGCGTCCGATGATGCTTGATGACCTGGGCGTCGTACCTACCGTCCGCCGTTATGTCGACTCCTTCAAAGAAAAGAACGACATCGAAACCGATCTCGAAGTAACTGGCGAAGACCGCCGACTAGAGACCCATCGAGAAGTAATGATTTTTCGCGCAATTCAGGGATTAATGGTCAACAGCCGTGACTATGCCAGTGCATCACAATTGCGCGTTCGCCTGGACTTTGGACAAAATGTGAAAATATCCGTTCAAGACAATGGGCGCGGGTTCGACCCCGAAGCCATCTTTGACGCCGACGATGCAGGCCGCACAGACCCCCGTGGTCAGGGGTTAGTAACCCTCAAAGAGCAATTCGAATTAGTCGGCGGCTCAATGTCTGTCAGTAGCAACGAAAGCGACGGTACCCAGATTCGTCTTGAACTCCCGTTGATGGATTAGTTGGAGGAATAAGCGGGTACTTCACCGCCCACCTTCGAAATTATAACTATGCCTTAACGCTTCTAGGACGAACGACCCGTTTGACATCCTGTATCATTGGAATACACTAAAAAAAGTAGTAAGACCATTGCAAATTCTTCACATAGTCTACTCTCACACTTTCATTGCTGGTCAGTTTCGGAAGTGTGCCAACCGTAGGGAGGACCCTATATGTCACCAAGAATACGACTGCTCGTAATCTTAGCTTTTGTAGTAATTCTAGTCGGGGTTGGCCTCGCCCTCATCCTGCCAACACTGAATAGCGACGACCCGGAGCCTGTTGCCACCAACGACACAACCGGGCAAATACAGGTGCCAGACGGCGGTAACGAAACACCATTGCCAACCCCGGAACCACAAATTTTGACTGAAATTGTCGTTGCTGTGCAAAACCTCGCACGCGGCGTGATTATCCCACCCGACGCAGTTGATCTGCGCCCGTGGCCTGTCGAAGCCGTTCCGGTTAACGCGCTTACCAACCTGGAAGATGTGATCGGGCAGCGTGCACGCGTAGACATCTTCCAGGAACAGCCCATTCTCTTCTCCATGGTCGTGCCAGACCTGTCTGATCTCGGTTCTGTCGGGTCTGACCTGTCCGCAAGCCTGCCACCCGGTACACGCGCCGTTGCAGTCCCGATTGACCGTCTGACCAGTGTGGCTTATGGTCTACAGCGCGGCGACCGTGTAGATATCATCATTTCGCTGCTCTTCGTTGAAATCGACGAAGAATTCCAGACGATCCTACCGAACGAATTGAATCTGTACACACTCAATGAGGACGGGTCGATTACCATCCTCGCCGGTATCGAAGGTCGCTTTGAGACAGTCGCTGGCCCGCAGGGATCGCTACCCGTTGTATTCGGCCCGCGTGAAGAACCACGACCGCGACTCTCTACCCAGTTGACGATTCAAGACGCGCTCGTCATGGGGATCGGTGACTTCCCACCTGATGGCATTCTATTCGACAATCCAACACCAACCCCCAGCTTTGAAGAAGAAGTCGAAGACCCGGCGCAACGTGGTGTCGCCAATGCGCCCGCGGCTGAAGTGGCAACTGAAGCACCGCCAGAACGCCCCGATATTATTACGCTGGCCGTTCAACCGCAAGAAGCTGTCATTCTGACCTATTATGTTGAGTCGCGCATCCCAATCACATTTGCGCTGCGCTCCGCCACCGACACCTCACAGGTTCCGACAGACCCTGTCACCCTGGGCTACATCATGGATACCTACAACATCCGGCTACCAACGGCACTACCCTATGGTATTCAGCCGGCAATCCGCAGCATCCGCCAATTGGTAGGCGGTGAAGTTATCGCGCTATCTGACCAAAACGAAGCCGAACAATAGCGATCAGGATATAATCAGATGAGTGGCAAGGCACCGCAAAGCAGCGGCAATAATAAACAACAGATCAGCATTCTGTTGGTCGACGATATTCCTGAAACCCGCGAGAGTATCAAGAAATTGTTGGCCTTCGAGCAAGACTTCAAGGTGATTGGCACTGCTGGTACCGGACGCGAAGGCATCGAACTCGCACAGGAATATCAGCCCGACATCATCATCATGGATATCAATATGCCAGATATGGACGGGCTTCAGGCAACGGGCCATATCAAGAAGTTCGTTCCTCAGTGTGCGGTTATCATTATGTCGGTGCAAAATGACGCCGACTATATGCGCCGCGCTATGCTCGCCGGTGCCCGCGACTTCTTAACCAAACCGGTCGACATGGATGAGTTGTATAACACCATCCGCACCGTCTACAAAAACACCGAAGATGTCCGTCGGCAAGCAATGGCAATGCAGGACATCGATACATTCCGTGGCCCAGATACAACAGAATCTGAAGGCAATCACGCCGGTCATGTTATCGCTGTATATAGTCCGAAAGGCGGTGTCGGCGCGACCATGATCGCCACGAACCTCGCCTCAGGGCTAATGAAAGAAGGCCGAAAGGTCCTTCTGATTGACGGCGACCTTCAGTTTGGTGATGTGGGTACGTTCTTGTTCTTGCAGGCGCAATCAACAATGGTCGAACTTGCCGAAGATGTAGACGACCTCGACATTGAGCTGTTTGAAAACATCGTCGTCACGCACGACAGCGGACTCAAGGTTCTCATGGGACCACCCCGCCCTGAATTCGCCGATGAGATTAAACAAGACCCATCGGTTGTGTCCCGAATCGTCGAAGCAATTCGCGGTAGCTATGATTTCATCATTATCGATACCGGCAAGGTATTCGACGATGTGCTTATCAATATCCTCGATATCGCCACCAAAGTTATTCTGGTAGGCACGCCGTCTCTGGCATCTGTCAAGCACATGCGCTTCGTGCTCGACCTTTTCGACCAGATGGGATACGAAGCAGACAAGACCTCGCTGGTCCTCAACAAAGTCTTCGATGACAAGCGCGACAAAGGGATCACTGTTTCAACCGAAAAAATTCAGAACTTCCTGAAGCACGAAGTCGTCGCCAAAATTCCGGCAGTCGATGAACGCCTCATTTTGAGCGCCATGAATAAGGGTGTCCCGGTCATCGCATCCGACCGCGACCAGAGTAAAGCGCCTATTCGCCAACTTCTTGAACTCGCCGACCTCGTCTATCACCAGATGATGAATGACGGTGAGGAAGAAGTCACAACTGACAATCCAGTGCCTGAGGGTCAGCAGTCTTCACGGTTTGGCTTGCTGCGCCGTCGCTAAATCACAGCAATACAACACTCACCTGTTAAGCAATACGGTTTGGAGTAAAAGTTATGTCTCTGCTAAAACGAATCGAAAAAGGTTCTGGGGACGGCGGCAACAAACAACAACGTCCCAGTTCCGGTGGCGGCGGCGATCAAAACGCTGACGACGCCCGCCGGATCGCGGAAGCACGCCGCCGTAAAGCCATGCCGGACGGAAAATCCGCCGCAGGGCAAAACAATTCGTATCAAGACCTGAAGATTCGCGTGCAGTCCAAACTACTCGCCGAAATCGATCAGTCCTACGATACCACTCAAAAAGAGGAAATTCGCCGCCACATCGAAGAATTGTTCAACTCGATTCTGGCAGAAGAAAGCATGGTCCTGTCCCGTGCAGAGCGTCAACGCCTCTTTGATGCCATTGTCTCGGATATCCTCGGATTCGGCCCGCTAGAGCCTCTGCTCGGCGATGATACGATCACGGAAGTCATGGTCAACGGACCTAAAAACATCTTCGTGGAGCGCAAGGGAAATCTGACCCGCGCAAATATCGTCTTCGACTCTGACGAACATGTCATGCGTATCATCGACCGTATCGT
>DAOTXA010000407.1:0-2185 GCA_034435595.1 Anaerolineae bacterium
TGCCGCTCGACCAGTTCGCAGGCTTTACGCAAAATCGTCAGCGTTGATAGGCCGAGGAAGTCGACTTTGAGCAGGCCAATGCTCTCGCATGTTTCCATGGGGAACTGCGTCACCGCTTTCAACGAACCGCCGGACGGGTCTTTGCCGGTGATGCGATGCAGCGGCAGATATTCCACCAGTGGTTCATCGCTGATGATGACACCTGCCGCATGGGTGGAAGCATGACGCGATACGCCCTGTAGCTCCTTCGCGGTGTCAAACACCTGCTTGATCGCCGGTTCACGCTCGTAGATGCGCTTGAGATCGGGGATGTTCTCGACATACTGCATCAGTGGCTTGACCTTCGCCTCCTGCGGGATGTGGGCGACGGCCCGGTTTACATCCGGCAGCGGGACGCCCATCGCCCGCGCCACGTCACGAACGGCGGCCTTCGCACCCAGCGTCCCGAAGGTGATGATCGCCGCGACTTTGTCTTCGCCATATTTGCGTGCCGCGTAAGAGATCATCTCGCCGCGCCGGTCGTCGGGATAGTCGAGGTCAATATCGGGCATACTCACGCGCCCCGGATTCAAAAAGCGCTCGAATAGCAGATTGTTCAAAATCGGGTCGATGTTGGTGATGCCGAGGCAGTACGCCGCCAGCGAACCCGCGCCGGAACCGCGCACATTCCACCAGATGTCGGCGTGACGGGCGTACTCGCACAAATCCCACACGATGAGGAAATAGGTGTCGAAACCCATATCGTGGATGATACCTAACTCACGGTCGAGACGGTCGCGCAGTTGTTGCTCATTTTTGCGCTCGCCGAAGCGCCAATCCATGCCGATCTCGCACAGGTGGCGCAGATATGTCTCGGAATCAAAGCCCTCTGGAACCGGGAACAGCGGCAGATGATAGCCTTTGCGGTCGAGATCGACCTCGCACATTTCGGCAATTTTGATCGAGTTGTGCAGCGCTTCCGGCACTTCCGCACCGAAGATATCCCACATCTGCTGCTGCGAATACATGTAATAGGTATTGTCGCTGAAGGACATGCGGTCCGTATCCGACTTCAACGCCCCGGTTTGAATACACAGCAGCGTGTCGTGGAAGTCGTAGTCGCGTTCTTCGACGTAATGCAGGTCGGTGGTCGCCAGCAGGCCCACGTTGCTATGGCTCGATTTACGGTAGTCGATCAACCACTGGTTCAAAATGCGTTGTTGACCGATGTCGTGGTCCTGCAATTCGAGGTAGAAGTTCTCCTCGCCGAATACTTCCTGAAACTTGCCGATCCACTCGCGGGCCTCGTCGTCGCGGCCTTCTTCGATCAGACGCGGGACCTTCGCCGCCAGACACGTTGAGGTGGCAATGATCCCCTCGCTGCATTCCTGCAACAACTCCCAATCGACACGCGGGCGATAGTAGTAGCCGCGTAGCTGCCCCTCGCTGCTCAACTTCAGCAGATTGCGGTAGCCGGTCTGGTTCTTCGCCAGCAGCAGCATATGATAGGGCTTGCGGTCGAGTTTGGCGTCACGGTCTTCCATACCGCGCTCGGCTAGATACGCCTCGAACCCGATGATGGGCTTGACGCCATTGTCCTTGCAGGCGTCGTAGAAATCCATCGCGCCAAACATCGTACCGTGATCGCTGATTGCCAGCGCGGGCATATTGAGTTCTGCGGCGCGTTTGGCGAGCTTTTTAATGCGGCTGAATCCATCCAGCAGCGAAAACTCGGTATGGACGTGCAAATGTACAAAAGACTGATCGGTCATGGTCGGTTTATAGTCGTTCGTCAATAGTGGTCAGTTATTCGCGTGTGTGGTCATCCCGGCGAGGGAAAGATTACCGAACGGATGCTGGTATCGAAGCCGAAACGACGCTATAGAACATACGTCAGTATAGCCGATTCCGGCCCCAAAGTGAACCGAATTTGGTGCAAAATCACCTGACGCAATTGGGAGATTCAAACGAAAAGCGCAAAGCCATCTCACAAACTTTGCGCCTCTGCGTTAACGACTTAGGAAATCGTCAGCCGCACCTCGGACGCCTGCGTCTGCCCCGGTTCCAGCACAAAGACACCGTGACCGTCCCAGCCTTTCGCCAGCATGTTGACGCCGTCGTTGGCGTTGGTCTGCGGCTCGACGGCAAAGAAGGGTTGGCCCTGCGGCGTAAACAGCAGAATATGCTTGAACACTTCCCCGGCGTG
>DAOTXA010000408.1:0-3425 GCA_034435595.1 Anaerolineae bacterium
GGGTAGGTTTTTAATGGTTGGTCGTTTCGTGTCATTCCGCCAGACGCTAAAGCGATCCGGCTCCGAAAAGACAAGCCCACTGGAAGGGGCTAAACTCCGAGGGGCGGCGCATTTGGCCCCCTTTGGTGGGCCTGTTCCTTGTCATGGCCTTGAGGCTTCAGTCCAGGGCGATACTGCCGTTCGCTGCGCTCACCGGGGGTGAGGGGAAATTAGAACGCGATTGCCCTGCCTAACAATCAGCAGGTTACGGATCATTGCGAGACGGCAATCGAACGCCGAATCTGTGACGGAGAATAGACTTTCATGATCGCCCGATGAAAAATCCACCCTACCAGAAATTAGGCGTGTTATAGTGCGAAAGTCAAAAAATCAATCGCAAACTCTGGAGAGGGGCATTATGACCGCACCTTTGATCCACCTGAAAGACGTACACAAAGTCTACAAAACGGCGGCGGGCGAGTTCCCGGCGCTAAAAGGGATCGACCTCACGGTTAACACGGGCGAATTCGTCGCCATCATCGGTAAATCTGGCAGTGGCAAGACGACGCTCATCAACATGATTACCGGCATCGACTTCCCAACAGACGGCACAGTCAAGGTTATCGATACCGAAATCTTTAAGATGAAAGAAGGCAAGATGGCGCAGTGGCGCGGCAAGAATCTGGGTGTGATCTTCCAGTTCTTCCAACTACTGCCGACGCTGACCGCCATCGAAAACGTCATGCTGCCGATGGACTTCGCCAGCCTGTATAGCAACAGCGAGCGCAAAGAACGCGCCCTCGATCTGCTGGAACAGGTCGGGCTGGCAGATCAAGCGTACAAAGTGCCGTCCACGCTTTCTGGCGGGCAGCAGCAGCGCGTCGCCATCGCCCGCTCCCTGGCGAACGATCCACCGCTCATCATGGCAGATGAGCCGACCGGCAACCTCGACAGCAAAACGGCTTCCGACATCTTCGGATTGTTCGAGAAACTGGTCGATAACGGCAAGACCATCGTCATGGTCACACACGACAACGACCTCGCCAGCCGCGTCAACCGCGACATCACAATGGCAGACGGTTTGATCGTCTCCGACGAATCAACCGCCGCGCATCCGGCGAATGGCGTCCACGAACCGGCAAAGGCGCGTGCCTGATGTTGAGTCCGCGCTGGAAGAAAATTCGCTCTGACCTGATGGTCAACAAGTCGCGGACGCTGCTGGTCGTCCTGTCGATTGTCGTCGGCATCTTCGCCGTCGGCTCCATCGCAGGGACTTCGGCTATCATCGACCGCGAGAGTAAATCGCTGTGGCAGGAGATCAACCCCGCCGCCGCGACCGTCATCACCACCCCGTTTGATCTATCCCTCGCCGACGACATCGCCGCCCGCGAAGACGTGGAAGCGGTGCAGGTGCGGCGTGTGGTCAATGCGCGTACCACACTGGAAGACGGCACGAGTCAGGATGTGCAGATTTTTACCGTCCCTGACTTTGAGGCGATGAACCTGAATATCATCGAAGCGGAAAGCGGCGCATGGCCCCCGCCAGAAGACACGATTCTGGTGGAACGTGGCGCGTTGGACCTACTAGGTATCGCTGAAGGTGATACGCTGGCGGTCGAACTCCCCGGTGGTGCATCGCGTGAGTTTGAGGTCACAGGTATCGCCTATGACCTGTCTCAGCCATCGGCCTCGGTGCTGGGTATCGCCTATGCGTATGTCTCGCCGCAGACGATGGATGCCATCGTCGAGACACCCGGTTATAACGTGATTCAGTTTAGCCTGACTGACGATGCAATTGCAGCATCCCCGAACGGTGAAGAAGCACTAGCGCAGACCGTCGCCAATGAAATCCGCGATAGCATCCAGCAGCAGGGCGTGATCGTCGTCACGCCGCCGCAGATCGCCGTCCCCGGCGAGCCGCCCGGATACGTGTTTATCGTGGCGCTGCTAGTCGTTCTTGGCGTGGTCGGCTCAATGACCTTCGTCCTCAGCGGATTCCTGATCGTCAATATCATCTCGGCGTTGCTCTCGCAGCAGACGAAGCAGATCGGTGTCATGAAAGCTATCGGCGCGAAGACGAACCAGATTTTCGCTATGTATATCGGCATGGCGGCGATCTTCGGCGTGCTGGCGCTGATTATTGCGCTGCCGCTGTCGTTCCTGGGCGCACGCGGACTCGCCGGAATCATCGGCGAACTGAACAACTTCAAAATCACCGATTTCAGCGCACCCTGGTGGGTGTTCGCTCTGCAAATCGTGATTGGCATTGTGGTCCCGGTGGCGGCGGCGCTGATCCCCGTGTGGGGCGGAACCCGGACGACAGTCCGCGAGGCGCTGGATTCTCGCGGGATCGATTCTGACAATAACTCGCTGTTCAACCGGATGCTGGCGGGCTTTCGTCTGTTGCCGAGGCCCGTATTGCTGTCGTTCCGTAATACGTTCCGCCAGCGCGGACGCCTGATTTTGACGCTGCTGATTCTAATGCTGGCAGGCGCGATCTTTGCGACCGTGTTCACGGTGCGCGCATCGCTGTTCGCCACGTTGGACGATGCACTCGGCTACGACGATTACAGCGTGCAGGTCGCATTGAGCGATGCCTATGAGCGTGACGCACTGCTGGAAACGGCGGCGGGCGTCGAAAACGTAGAGACCGTCGAGGCGTGGGCACAGGCAACAGAGCGATATGTCGCGCCTGAAGGCGAGGAAATCGACGTGACGGTCAACGGTGTGACGCCCGATTCGCAGATGGTCAACCCGATCATGGATGCAGGCGTATGGTTTGATGAGAGCGAAGTCGAAAACGGGATCGTCATCAACTCCAATATCGCAGATCGCGGTGTGGGTGTTGGCGATACGATCACGCTGCTACTGCGCGGGCAGGAAACTGAGTGGGAAATCGTCGGTGTGGCGAAGGCGATCTTCGTGTTGCAAGATGTGGCCTGGGCCGACTATGACGCGCTGGCGAACTCCATCAACGAAAGCGGTCTGGCACGTGTCTTGCGCATCGACACGACAGTGAACGACGAAACCACGCAGAACGCGGTCGTCGAAGCGGTTAACAACGCCTTCGCAGATGCCGGGTTCATTGTGGATGGTACAGAAACCTTCACCAATCTGGAAAGCAGCCTCAACACGCGCTTTAACGTGCTGGTGTTCAGCCTGCTGGCGCTGGCGCTGCTGCTGGCAATCGTGGGTGGACTCGGTATCGCGGGGGCGACCAGCATCAATGTGATCGAGCGTATGCGCGAAATCGGGGTGATGCGTTCTATCGGCGCGGCGAACTACCAGATTCTCGGTATCTTCATCATCGAGGCGGTGTTCGTCGGCGTGATCGGCTGGGTACTCGGTTCGCTGCTGGCGCTGCCCATCAGCCGCGCCCTCAGCGACGGTGTGGGGATCGCGTTCAGCAACGCGCCGCTGACCTACAGCTTCGACGTATCCGGCGC
>DAOTXA010000409.1:0-3711 GCA_034435595.1 Anaerolineae bacterium
CCCCAAAAAAAGTCACTGGCTTCAACCTCTTTAAAGTGCTTGTTGTTGGAGTTTTCGCATAAATCGCCTAAAATGCCATTACTTTCGTAATGAAATCGAAAGCAAGTAGCTCCCTCTAATGCATCTGGAAAGAACTCAAATTTTTCTTCTACGGCAATAATGCCTGTATTGTCTTTGCTGCTTTGCAGTTTTATGCTGTTAAATTCGGCGAAAAAACGCTCGGATTGTGAAATATAAATCTCAAGAGAATCATCGTCTATCGAAACAACCAGCGCTGGATTATCAGCCGGTTCTTGTGCTGCGTAGAGTAAAGAACCAGTAGACGCGATACATACAAAGACAATCAATGTGAGGATGAAGCGTCTACGCATAATGATCACCAGGCTTTCAACAAACGGCACACACTATGACCGTATTGATGCCGTTATAAAATGGTTGGAGAACAGATTGAATACTGCAAACATTTTATAGTAGAAAGCAGTGAGGAAAAATTGAGATTTCGAACTTTATAAATTCTTCGTAAAAAGAACATAACCGGTGGGGGGAGTCAGAAGAGAAGCGTGGCTGTTTGTTTCAGTTCCCTCTACGGGAGTAGACTCTCGAAAGGCTGCTGGGGAAAGTGCACGCGTTCCAGACACGGGCGGTTTCAGTTCCCTCTACGGGAGTAGACCCTCGAAAGGTTGGCTGTCCTCTCCCACCTTGCCGGGTTCAGCTGGCGTTTCAGTTCCCTCTACGGGAGTAGACCCTCGAAAGGCAACCGGCAGTATGGGGCGTCTGCGGCGGCATCTGTGTTTCAGTTCCCTCTACGGGAGTAGACCCTCGAAAGGGATGGTCTGCTGATCGAGCAGGTGGCGAATACATCGTTTCAGTTCCCTCTACGGGAGTAGACCCTCGAAAGGCGGGTTGCCAGCAATGGAACGGACGTGTATGTCAGTTTCAGTTCCCTCTACGGGAGTAGACCCTCGAAAGGGAGCGACATTTATGGCGTGCCTTATCTGGTATACATGTTTCAGTTCCCTCTACGGGAGTAGACCCTCGAAAGGACCGTAAGAATTCTATCACAAATAGGGCTGGGATAGCCATAAGATCGTGCGAATCGCCGCAAAACGAATTGTGAGCGGTCGATTTTGCGGCGCAGGCGTCCACCATCCGCCCCAAATTGGCCCCGGTGTCGCAACTCGTTCTCTGCACCAAAACCGGGGGGAGTTGCGACAGACGATCTCGCCACACTTCCATGTATGGAAAAGCCCCCTCTCCGTGAGAAGAGGGGACGCGAACCATAGGTTCGACCGGGTGAGGTCATTATCCCTCGCCATCAATCTTCGCTTGCAGCACGAACTGGCGCGACGTGCCATCCCGTGGGCTGCGACGGGCATAGGCAGGCCACTCTAACGGAATGCCATATTCCTTATAAAGCAAGCGCTGGAAGTCGTAGAGCCTGGTCTCATCATTGCGAACTTCACGCGGGGTGAAACCGTGTTCCAGACAGTGCGCCGCCAGAATCCCGGCGGTTTCCCCGATGTTCCACTCCATCGGATGCAGGCGATAGCAGCCGTTGGTGATATGGGTGGTGCCGATATTCTTATTGGCGGGAATCAGATTTTCCACGCGGACGGGGATCATCGACCCCAGCGGAAGCTGTGCGGGCCAGCTTGGGATGTCGATGTAGCTGCGTCCGGCGGTACTCGGATGCAGGTCGATGCGATAGTTACCGATGCCGACCGTATCGGGGAAGATTTCCGCACCCACAAGGTCGCCGCGCTGCGCCACACCCACATGCTCTTCGAGGATAGTGAACTCGGCTTTGATGCGGCGTGACTCACGGATGTAGATCGCCATCGCCAGCCCGTGATCGGTCCCCGTCACATCGCCGCGCAGCCGCAGACCAGGGTAGCCCTGCCCGCCCTCGTGATTCGGGGCTTCGGTCTGCATCCAGTACATCAGCGATAGACTCAGATTCTTCGCGCCCTGCTCATTTTTGGCGCGTTCTTCCGCACTGACGCCGAGTAACGGTCCCTGCCAGTAGTCGTGCTGGGGCCAGTTGATAAGCGAAATATCCGACGGGAACAAGCCATCGGGATAATACGACTTATCCAGAATGCGACGGTAGCGCCAGCGCTGCCAGCGCGGATTTTCCGGCTCGAAGATACGCAGCGTGCGCGGCTGCATCGTCGGCGGATCGGTGTCCACCCAGCTTAACTGCGGCGCGGGCCAGAAATCGTACTCGGTATCGCGGTACAGTTCGTAGTCTTCGGGCTTGGCGATGGTGTGATCTTCACCCGGCAGATAATCGACCGCGAAGCACCACGTCACCGCCTGCTGGTCCAACGGATCGGGGTCGCCTTCCAGTGCGTGCATTTCGTTGGTCTGCGACTGACTTTCGGAACCGATGACATGCTCGACGTTCGCCAGTTCCAGCAGATCACCCAGTTCGGTCGCGTCAAGGATGTAAGATGCGGTGATGACCGTTTCGTCACCAGAGTGCGAGTCTTTCACCGTCACCGATGTGACTTTATCACCGTCTGTTTCCGCTGCGATGGGGTGTGTATTCAGCAGCAGAGTCAACTGTCCGGATGTGCGGTAGGGCGCAAGAAAGCCTTCTAGCACCGCCAGCGCGACACGCGGCTCGTGGCACAGGCGACTGACATAGCCGTTACCAGGGTTAAAGTGAACCTGCTTGCGGTACTTCTCTTTCAGGGGATAGTACTGGCGGTAGTAGTCGCGGATGCCTTCACGTAGCTGGCGATAGGACGCCGTACACCCGGTTTCCTCAATCCATGGATGCTCGTCCGGCGGGACAGCTTGCGAGGTCAACTGCCCGCCGACCCACTCGGTTTCCTCGGTCATGATGACTTTGCGGCCCATTCGCAGCGCACCCAATGCCGCCGCGACACCGCCCAATCCGCCGCCAATGACGGCAATTTCTGTGTTGAGTTCTTGCATGGTAATTCTCCTGTAGTTCGTAGTTAGTTATCGGTTGTTAGTTCCGAACTTCAATGACATCTGGTTTGCAAGCAGGCGCGAAGAAACGAACCGAAGGTTCGACACGCATGACAAACACCCCGCATGTCGTGGGGCGGCATTCTTGCCGTCCACAGTGCAGACTTATTCCGTCTACTCAAACGCAAACAAATACCCGCTTTCGCTCAGGATATAAGCATATCCCCCATAAATCGCCGGGACGGATTCATACACGCGCTCGCCCATTTCCGCACGCCAAATGGTATTTGTCGTACCGTCGTCGTTACCGACCGCATCCACACAGACGAAATAAGGGTTGCTGGTGCAGGCAAAATACACGCGACCATTCGCCACCGCCGACCCGGTAATGCCACCACCGGGATGACTCCACTGTAGAGTGCCCGTTTCTGCATCCAGACATTGAATGTTGGAAGCAATCGGGATCGCGCCCGGTCGCAGCCCGGTAGATATATACAGCCGCCCGTTCCACAGCGCAGGCGATGCGTTCAGGTCGCCTTCTGCCAGTGTGTATTCCCACATCACGCCACCGTCGAAGGCATCCAGGCACACCAGACGATTGCCCCCGGCGGGAATATACACGCGCCCTTTGTACGCGATCGGCGCACCGGAATCGGGCGATCCCCCGGTGTGATACTGCCACAACAGCGAACCGTTATTGACATCCAGCGCGTAGACGTTGTGATCCCACGAGCCGAAAAACACCCGTCCATCGTCCACCGGTGGCTCCGG
>DAOTXA010000410.1:0-3335 GCA_034435595.1 Anaerolineae bacterium
CGCCGCCGCCCACACCCACGCCGACATCTACCGCAACCAGTACCGCCACGCCAACAGTGACGGCAACCAGTACCGCCACGCCAACAGCGACCGCAACCAGTACCGCCACGGCAACAACGACGGCAACCAGTACCGCCACATCCACGCCGACCGACGAACCGACACCGACGGATGAACCTTCGCCAACTGTCGCTGCTGCAATTCCAACGATAGGCGGCAGCCCCAATCTCGCGGTCAATGTCGCGCTGTTGCCCTATCTTGATGAACGCGCATCCATCCCCGGCGGGCCGAGCAATCCGCCTGTGACCTGCGCCTCTGCATCCAACGGCATCTGGTATCGCTATACCGCGCTGGCACCGCGAAGCATTCAGGTCAACACCAGCGGGTCCGACTTCGATACGGTGATCGGTATTTACACCGGAGAACCGGGCAGACTGACGCAAATCGCCTGCGACGATAACGATGGCACCGGCACGACCGCGCAGGTCAGCTTTGACTCTGCGACGGGTGTCGTCTACTACATCCTCGTAGGTGGCAAAAACGGCGCATCCGGCAATGTAGTGATGACTGTTGAGGCAGGGCCGCTTCTAAACATGACGCCGACCGCAATCCCGACGATCACGAACGCGCCGCCGGCACCCCCTCTACCGCCAACCAGTGCCCCGCCAGATAGCGCCGGATTGGGTGCCCCGATATTTGGCCCACGCACTGATACGCTAGAACACAGTGACGACGGCTTCGTAGAAACCTTCGACGCCGATGTCAGCGTGACGGACTTTATCATCGCCGCCGAGTTCCAGAACCCTTATTCGCTCACCGTTGGAAGCTGGGACTTTGGATTCCTCGTCCGCAACGAAGGCGGCAACGACCAGTTCCGCCTCATCATCGAAAGTGACCGCGACTGGGTGTTCATCGACCAGAACGGTGACGAAGAGGACCGCCGTCACTCCGGCGAAATCGACGTTCTTGACCTTCGCCCCAACGGTAGCAATCGTATCCTGTTCGTTGGCATCGGGGATTGGGGCGCGTTCTACGTCAACGATGTATTGGTTTCCACGCTCGATATGTCCGGGCGCAATGCTCCCGGTGACATCACCATTGGTACCAATATCATTCGCGGCAACGTGGTAAACGGTGAATCAACGACGTTCAGCAACTTCACTGTCTGGGAACCATCACCCGCCTTTGGTCCGGTAGATGGCGCACTGCTGCATGAAGATGACGGCTTTATCGAAGTGACCGCCGCCGATGTTGATGTGCGCAACTTCGTGGTATCGGGGACGTTTGGCGTGCCGTATCGGACCAGCGAAGGCCAGTGGGATATCGGTTTCCTGCTGCGACATGCTGGCGCAAATGACCAGCTTCGCCTTATCATGGACTCGACCGGGTACTATCGCATCCTCAACAGCGTGGATAGCAACTATACCGACATCGTTGAAGGCAACACGAGTGCGCTCAACACTGGCCCCAACGACACCAACGACCTGCGCGTGATCTTTTACGGGGAGGTCGGTGCGCTATATCTCAACGACGAGTTGGTCGAACTCTTTGACCTATCGCTGCGCACCAACAGCGGCGACGTTCGTATCGGAACGGGTATGTCTACCGGCAACGAAATCGCCGGACGCTCTACCACCTATGAGGACTTCGTCATCTACGAACTACCGGGCGAATTTGGCACGCGTGGCGGCAATGTCGGCGATAGCCCGACACCGCGCCCGACCACCGGCAGCGACGGCATCACCTGTAGTGCCCGCATCGGACAATCCGTCAATGTCATCAACATTCGCACTGGACCGGGCACCAACTTCAATATTCAGTATACGCTGCGCGGCGGAACCGATATCGTCATTGACGGATTAGCACGCGGCACCGACGACTTCACATGGTGGCGGCTGGATGGCGGCGGCTGGATTCGCGCCGACCTCGTGGACAACGACAGCGCGTGCTTCACGCTGGTTCCGCGCATAGAACCGTAGCCCGTTAACCGTAGCTACTCAAACGACATCAACAAAAAAGGGCGACTGGTCGCAAACCAGTCGCCCTTTTGAGTGGTGGATGATGGGCCAGCCTATAGGCATTTCGCTTCAAAGTAGCGCCTATCCCTTGACCCGATGTTTTTCAGCGCATTACGTCGATTAGTCACCGGCTGCGGGTTCGGCCTCAACCTCAAGGTCGAGGAGCGTGTCCTCATGCTCTTCAAGCCAGTGGATTGCGCTCATGGCTGCCGAGGTCCCCTGACCGACGGATGTAGCGACCTGACGCCACACGCGGTCCTGAATTTCACCGGCGGCGAACACACCATTTACGTTGGTACGGAACAGGTCGTCGGTGATGACGTAGCCATCGTCGTCGGTGGCAAGTTGACCGTTGAACACGTCGCTGTTAGGGTCGTGCCCGATGAAGATGAACACGCCATCGGTGGGATGATTGCGAGTTTCGCCCGTGTTCACGTCGCGCAGCGTAACCGCGCTGACTGCGCCGTCATCACCCGCTTTAATCTCCTCCATCACGGTGTTCCATGTAAAGCTGATCTTCTCGTTCTTGAAGGCACGCTGCTGCAACTGCACACCCGCCCGCAATTCTTCGCGGCGGTGGATGATGTTGACAGTGTTGGCGAACTTGGTCAGGAAGAGGGCCTCTTCAAGGGCGCTGTCGCCGCCGCCGACCACCACAATGTCCTTGCCACGGAAGAAGAACCCGTCACAGGTCCCGCAGTAGCTGACGCCGCGCCCGGTGAGTTCAGTCTCGCCGGGGATGTTCAACTGGCGGGGGTTCGCGCCGATAGCGACGATGACCGCATCCACCAGATAGGTTTCGTTGTAGGTCTTGACTGTGAACGGCGATCCAGTGCTGAAATCGACCTCGGTGACCGAGTCAAACACGACTTCTGCGCCGAACTTCTCGGCATGAGCCTTGAAGTTTTCGACCAGTTCAGGGCCGCTCAACGTCTCCGGGAAGCCGGGGTAATTCTCGATCTCATGCGTGATGCCGACCTGACCGCCGAGGGTGTTCCCCGCGATGACAACCGGGTTCAACTGGGCGCGTGCCGTATACAGCGCCGCGGTTAACCCTGCCGGGCCAGAACCAATGATGAGTACGCGTCTCTTCTGCATTCAACAATCTCCTTACATTTTCTACGCCAGCTACCCTGGCGTCTGTTTATTTGATCACCCGTAATGATTTGCTCTTACCTGTTGGTTTTTGTGCGTACCAACGGCTTTACGATGGCTCGGTTTTGGTACTGCCGCTTTTCTCCGCTTTCAGAACCGCGACCAACGCCTCAAACTCCTCGCGGCAGTCGGACCAGTGGCTCATGTGTTCTTCAAGGGCAG
>DAOTXA010000411.1:0-16888 GCA_034435595.1 Anaerolineae bacterium
CGGGTAGGTTTTTAATGGTTGGTCGTTTCGTGTCATTCCGCCAGACGCTAAAGCGATCCGGCTCCGAAAAGACAAGCCCAATGGAAGCGGCTAAACCCTGTGTTATACTATGCCGCGTTGTTCAGACCTCCCCCCAACAAGAGGGTACCCCATGACCAGACTGATCGAATTGACCATCGGCGAAGTGCTGGCGAAACTGGACGCCGGGGAATGCTCCGCGATGGAATTAACGCAGGCCTATCTCGATCAAATCGAGTCGCTTGACGGTGAGATCAAAGCGTATTTGACCGTCACGCCAGAACTCGCGCTCGAACAGGCGAAAGCCGCCGACGAAGCCCGCAAGAACGGTGTCACCAGTGCAGAAAAACCACTGCTCGGTGTGCCACTGGCAATTAAAGATGTGTTGAGCACAAAGGGTGTAGAAACCACCTGCGGCTCAAAAATCCTCAAAGGCTATGTGCCGTTGTTCGATGCCACCGCCATCGAACGCCTGTATGATGCAGGGATGGTGCTGCTGGGCAAGGTCAATATGGACGAGTTTGCGATGGGGTCCAGCACCGAGAACAGCGGCTACTTCATCACGCGCAATCCGTGGGACATGGAACGGGTTCCCGGTGGCAGTAGTGGCGGCAGTGGGGCAGCGGTCGCCGGATTGATGTGCGCCGGTTCGCTCGGCAGTGACACCGGCGGCAGTATCCGGCTACCGGGCGCGTTCTGTAACGTCGCTGCGCTAAAACCAAGCTACGGGCGTGTCTCACGGTATGGACTCATCGCCTACGGTTCGTCGCTCGATCAAACCGGGCCATTGGCACGCAGTGTGCAGGATACGGCACGCATCCTCGGCGCGATGGCAGGGCACGACCCGCGTGACGCAACCTCGTCCACCGAACCCGTACCCGATTACATCGCCGCATTGACCGGCAGCGTTAAAGGGTTGAAAGTCGGCATCCCCAAAGAGTATTTTGTCGATGGGATGCAGCCAGAAGTCGAGCAGGCAGTGCGCAAAGCGCTGGCCCTGCTCGAACAGATGGGCGCGGAACTGGTCGAGGTCAGTTTGCCACACACAGAATACAGCCTGCCTGTCTATTACATGATCGCCACGTCAGAAGCCTCGGCGAATCTGGCGCGTTATGATGGCATTCGCTTTGGCTCTCCGGTCGCAGGCGAGGATTTGTGGGATTTCTACCGCAAGACACGCGGGCAGGGGTTCGGCCCGGAGGTCAAGCGCCGCATTATGCTGGGCACGTATGCACTGAGTGCCGGATACTACGACGCTTACTATGGCAAGGCCTCGCAGGTGCGGACGCTCATCCGGCGTGATTTCGACGACGTGTTCAAGCAGGTGGACGTGCTGGTCGCGCCGACTTCGCCGACGACCGCGTTTAAGATCGGCGCGAACACGAGCGACCCGATTCAGATGTATCTGGCGGATGTGCTGACCATCGCCGCGAATCTGGCGGGGGGGTGCGGCATCAGCGTCCCATGCGGATTCGATGAGGCGGGTTTGCCCATTGGCCTGCAATTTTTGGGTGCGCCTTTTGCAGAGGAAACGATTCTGCGTGCCGCCCACGCCTACGAAGGCGCGACCGACTGGCATACACATGTCGCGCCACTGGCGGGGGAGTAATTGCGATTCAGGGCGTTGTCGGTCAACGCCCTTTTGTGTGGTAGCTAAATCCGTGGCAAAATGCGGCGCACGCGGCGCATGATCTTCGCGTAGTTGATGGTGAGCGGGTCGGCGGCGTTGAGCCAGGGCAGCAGCCCGAACTGCGAGTCGCTGATAGTGGACTGGGTCTTCGTGAAGCGCAGCAGCCCCTCCGGTCCACCCCGGCGACCGACCCCGCTAATGCCGGTGCCGCCCCACGGCAGCGCAGGCGAGGGGTAGAAGGCGAACATACGGTTGATCGACACCAGCCCCACATTGATCTGCCGCGCCAGCACTTCCGCCCGTGGGATGTCCTTTGTAAAGATGCTGGCTGTCAGGCCATATTCACTGTCGTTGGCGAGGTGAACGGCTTCCATCGCGTTCTCGACGCGCATCAGCGGCAGGACCGGGCCAAAAGTCTCGTCGCGCATAATATCCATATCATGCGTACAATCGGCGAGAATGGTCGGTTCGTGGAACAGCGGGCCAAGTTCTGGCAGGGGATTGCCGCCATAGATCACTCGCGCCCCTTTGTCCAGCGCGTCCTGAATATGAGCGCCGGTGCGGTCGAACTCGGCCTGGTTGGTCATGCTCCCCATGTGAACCTGCAAGCCCGGTTCCGCAGAGACGATGATCTTCGGGCCAAGTTCTGCCATCAACGCGACAAACTCATCGTAGATTTCGTCTACAACGTAAAGGCGTTCGACACTGGTACACGCCTGTCCCGCGTTCTGGAACGCGCCGGTAATCGCTTCGTGCGCGGCGAGATTCTGGTTAGCATCTGCCAGCACGATCATCGGGTCTTTGCCGCCCAGTTCCAGCGAATAGGGGATCAGCCGCTCGCCAGCGGTGCGGGCGATGATGCGCCCGGTAGCGGCGCTGCCCGTAAAGCTGATGTAATCAACGGTATCTACCACCGCTGCCCCGGTTTCGCCCGCGCCCGTCATCACCTGCACGACACTTTTCGGCACACCCGCCTCGTGCATTAACTCGACGGCGCGTATGACCGTAAATGGCGTGATCTCGCTGGGCTTGACGAGGACCGCGTTACCCGCCAGCAATGCCGCCATCACATCCCACATCGCCAACATCAGCGGGTAGTTCCACGGCGAAATCACCCCGACGAGGCCATGTGGTTGATAGTGAACACGTCCGCGCTGCACCAGCGGGATCATGACCGGGCGCGATTTCGAGGCCAGGAAACGCGGACCGTTCCCCGTGTAATAGGTGGTATACGAGTCATTCAACACGACTTCAGCGAAGGCCCCGGTTTCAGTTTTCCCGGTTTCGTCACGGATGATCTGGATGATTTCCTGCTGGTTGGACCACATCAGGTCGCCCCAGCGTTCGAGGATCATAGCGCGTTTGTCTACTGGCAGGTTGGCCCAAAAGCGCTGTGCCTGACGTGCGATTACGGCGGCGGCGTGAACCTCGTCGGCGCTCATGACCGGCATTTGCCCAACGACCGCGCCTGTGACCGGGTTTTTTACGTCAATGACCTGCGAGGTGTCGGGTTTGCCATTGGCGATGATGTTTTCCACGGCTGCCATAATATTTTGCTCCACAAACCGGCATAAAACCGAATACTCGTTCAATTATTGCATGTATTATACTGGATTTTGGGCGATTTCGGCTATAGTGACCGGCAAAAAAAGATTCAACCACTGCGACATGAAGAAAAGAAAAGGCCCTCACGCAAGACCGTAAGGACGCAAAGAATTGCACAGTGGTTTGGCGGGGTTGTTCATCAATCCTACGCTACTGCATCAATCCGGCGCTCTGCCCCGCGATGTAGGCACGCAGCAAACGCGGGACCACGTGCAAACGCCCAGTGTCATCCACCACAACAACGTGCTTTTGCACCAGCCGTTCCAGCAGCAGCGGACTGAGCGACTGCCCGGTCTGGCTGTCGCTAACCAGGTCTTGCAGGGCGCGAATCTCCTGCTTGTCGAAGCTTTCGAGGATGGTACGACATTCCTGCACCACCATCGGCTTGGAAAGCATTTCGGCGATGAATTCGGTATCCGCCAGTGTGCGCAAAATCAAGTCGTGATACTCAAAGCAGGTGCGCATCAACCCGGCATGACCGCCCGTCAGGTGGCGCAGATTCTCGACCACACGCGGCGGTAATTCCGGGTAATCGGGGGCTTTGCGTTTAACGAGAAAGCCCAGCATATCGTCGAAGTCCTCGACACGCTGGAACGGCCCCAGATAAACCTGCTTGCGGAATAACTCTACGAACGGTTCCAGCGCGGGCAGGCGATCCTGCATCACCGAGGCGACTTCCTGCCGGGATGCGGCAATATACAGCAGGCGGTAGCGCAGGTTGTCGCGCAGCCCGCGCAGATTGAGAAAAAATACGTCCGGCAGCGAGAGCAAACGCTCAAATTCATCGAAGACAAAGACGATTTTCCCCTGTGGCGGCAAACTGTCGCTGAGGGCGAGCACCGCGTCTTTGAAATAGACATAGGCACGCATGGGTCCCAGCCGGTCGGTGTTGAACAGGCGCTCGTAAGCCGCCTCCATGCGCTCGACATCAAGCGAAACACCACCCAGTCGCACGCGCCGCTTCGCCGCAACGATGACCTGCCGCATGAACAACTCGATGCCAAACCAGGCCGGGGGTACATTCGGCGGCGCGTCCTCGCCGGGGAGCGCCAGCAGTTCGTTGGGGTCCACGACAATATAGACGATGTCTTCGGGCTGCGTGCCAGCGCCATACGCTCGCAGGCAATATTCCTGCGCAGCGCGATTGCACGTGAGATGGCGGACAAAGTGCGATTTGCCGATACTGCCCACGCCGACCAAATCCATCGAGTCGCCGTCAAGGATGCCGCTGGTCAGGGCCAGCATATCCCTCTCGCGGAATCGAGTATTGTGTGCGGGTTTAGGTTCCATCGTCATAGGGCACGTCTCCATAACAACACGATCGGCGGCGGCGTCAATTGGCAATCACTTTCCCCCTCGCCCCCAACCACATCGTTTTAACTACAATCCGGTGGGCGGGAACTTATCCTGATACAATTTCTGCGAAAGCTTGATCGTGCGGCGCGTCTCTTCCAGCCCGGTCCAGCCTTCGCTGGTAACCTGGGTTCCCTGAAGCTGTTTATAGACCATAAAGAAGTGGGCGACTTCTTTGGGGAAGTGCTGCGGCAGATCGTCCAGCGATTTATACTCGTCAAAGTTGGGGTCGGTATCGGGGACCGCCAGCACCTTGTAATCCGGCTCGCCTTTGTCGATCATCTTGAACATGCCGATGGGCCGCGCTTCGATCACACAACCGGGGAAGGTCGGCTCGTTCATCATCACCAGAATATCGAGCGGGTCGCCGTCCTCGAAAAAGGTCTGCGGCAAAAAGCCGTAATCGCCTGGATAATGCAGGGGACTATAAAGCACACGGTCGAGCTTGATTATCCCGGCACGTTTGCTGTATTCGTATTTGTTACGACTGCCTTTAGGAACTTCGACCACAGCGTAAACGACATCCGGCGCACGCGGACCGGTGGATAGGTTGTGCCACAGATGCAAAGTCATCGCGGTTTTCCTCGCCTATGGATTTGTGCAAAGATCAGGTGAAGGGAATGGCGCGCATCTGCTCCTACGCGACACATTCTTATTTTCTTATTTAATGAAAAGCATAGCACATTCGACGCGCTGCACAAAACAATAAAACCCGGCGCAATGTCACCGGTTTGCCCTCTTTTTGCCCGACTTTGACGAATGGCCCGCGCAATTGGCGGTCAAAGCGTGTATATTGGTGTGGCAAGCCGCCCTGTGCGGAGATTTCTACGTTTGAAACGGAGGTTTTAGCCGTGCCCGGTATTTTCAAGAATCCGAACCAGCCCCCGGCAGATTACCGTGTCTGGATTGACGGAACCTATAAAGACGGCATCATCGGTTACGGCGTGTTGATCCAACCCGGCTACCAGCAGATTTCTGGCGGCGACTACGGGGAAAACACGAAAGAGGCGACGTTTAAGGCGCTTGATCTGGCACTGGCAGATATGCCCCAAGGCAGCGAGATCATCGTCTACACCAACTACAAGCCGCTGATTCGCCAATTGGAGAAACCGGCGGAATCTGAGAAGCGCAATATGAAGCTGCGCCCGCAGTACACCAACGACCGCGACGCGCAGTATGAAGAAGCACGCCGTCTGGCGACGAAGGGCCGCGACGAGGCCGCCATGACACGCCGCACGCGCCGCCCCTAAAACGGCCCGAAGCGGATTAGCACGCATCTGTGCGTGTGCCATCTGATACCGAGATTTAGCCGGTGCTGCTGTCTGTAGAGCCAATGGATTAACTGTGATTGATGTTAAGTCACTATTTTCAGGCGTGGGCGATTTTGCTATACTGTGTATACATCTTTGGAGAGGTCGCATAGTGGTTTAGTGCGCTCGCCTGGAACGCGAGTTGGGTGAAAGCCCTCGCGGGTTCGAATCCCGCTCTCTCCGCTGTAAAGCGTAAACGCCCCGTTTGGGGCGTTTTTGCGTTTGGGTGATGTTCACTTTTATGATGCTGTGTCAAAGTGCTGTTGTTGCCGTGCTGGAAGTATTAGCTCTCTCAATCCAACAACAGCCGCAGCAAGGGATTGCGCACCTTATAGCGTACCGGCTCGTGCTGCTGCGGGCGCGAGCGATCCGACGACCAGGGCGCGTAGGGCGCGAGGGTCAGCGCCGCCAGTTGGATCAACGTATCGTCGTAGTTCACACGCCACCCGGCGAAATCCAGCCACGCCTGATCGCGGTCCGGCTTCAGGGGCACGCCGATTTCCGCCAGCGCATCGTAGACCGCGTCATATTCCTCGCGGCTGATGCTGATCGGGTTTTCCGGGTAGCGCGGATCGTCTACACACTCGATGCGGAAGAAATCGGCGATGCTGCGCAGGGCCAGATACCCGGCGCGGATGCAGAGTTCGGCCTCTGGCTGGCGGCGAATATCCACCGAAGAGGACACAAACGCCGCTGTATCCAGCACCGCGCCCGCCGCCGTGATCCAGGAGCGGTGCGGGTTCGGCGACCGGAAAAACACCAGCGCACTTAACGAAGTATGCGTTTCCTCAATACGGACGAACCACTGTTCGTAGGTCTGCCACATCTCCGGCATCCCGCGCAAGCCCTGAATGCGATACAGGCGGCTTAACATGTCCTGCACATTGGGCGGATCGCCTGCACGCACTTCGAGCATGGTCACAATCGCCTCGCGCTCGCTGAAGGCGTTGTACATCGTCGGCAAATACGAGATCAGCAGCGCCATCAGGCCCAATCCTAGAACAGCTTCCGAGAATTCCAGCACGACGACCACAAAGCTATCACCAAAAGGGACCGTTCCCAGTGTCAGCAGGGACGACCCACTCAGCGTAAGCGCCTGCCTCGGCGTGCCAATATCCAGCGCCCAGTACATGCACGCATATCCGAGCCATACCAGCGCGATCCACACCACAGGCAGCAGCAGCAGAGACACCGGCGCATACAGCGCCATACGCCGGTCACGGGTCGCGTAGTCGGCGTTGCGCAGCCGCGCATGGTCGAACAGGATGCGCATGACGGCAAATACGAAGCGAGTCAGGCGCGTATTCTCGCCACGCGGCACGACGAAGGACTTAATGCCCGATTTGACGGTGTTGATAACCATCGACGCACCGAACAGAAACACGATGACGCGCAGGGCGATTTCAGGGAAGTCATTCATAAGCGCTCAATTGGATTTATACGACGGAGTACGCAATGATCATGATACCGTCCCTTGCGAGAACCCCGCAAGACGCGGTAGAACAGGGGATACAGCCCTGTTCAAGCCCTGTTCAATACAAATTATTTTAGGGGCGCAGCCTGTGCTACGTCGCTAAACGAAATTTATATGGAGATACCCGCCCATGATTCGCACCCCCCCGTTATTCACCATCATCGCCGCGCTTGCGCTGGTCGTCCTGCTGTCGGGCGCGATGCTGGCTCAACCGACCGCGCCGGAAACACCGCTCGTCTATGTGGATGGCGACATCTACGTGTGGAACGGTTCCACCGTCAACCCGATTACCGGCAGCGGCTATGCCTTCGACCCGGTTGTTTCGCCGGATGGAGAGCAACTCGCCTTCGTCGAATACTCGCGCATTACGCTGGAATTTCTGGCAGAAGCAGGCGGGTTCGGGGGTGGTGCGCTGCCCACCGATCTGTATTTATATGATTACGCGTCGGGTAGAGTCACGCCGCTGACACAGCAGCCTCGCGGCGCATCGCTGGATGATCCTGATACCGAGACGATTGCACGCGGGGTTCCGGTCTGGTCGCCAGATGGAAGCGCCCTGGCATGGAGTGAATTGATCTTCACATCAACCGGCATCGAGTCATTTCTCGTCGTGTATGACGATGTGGATCGCACCGTGACGCGGATCGCCGCCCTGCCGCAGCAATACGGCATTCCCACGCCGCTGCAACTCGCCTGGGGCGAGATGGGCATTGTCGTATGGAGCGCCACCCTCAACGCCAGCGACGAAATCGAGGACATCTTGCTCATTTTCGACACCGACGGCGTGCAAACGGCAAGTATTCAGGTCTTGCCGCGTGACGATGGCAGTGACTTCATCAACAACTTCTTACTGGTGGAATGGCAGGGGAACGAGTTCATCGCCGTCATCTTTGGTTCCAGCGAAGTGGTGCTGTATACGCCGCTCGAACTCGGCTCGACCATCGCGCCCGGTGTCTTGCAGCGCTACAGCCTGCTGAACCCCGGTGGCGTGGGTCTGAACCTGTTCCCTGAAGGCGATTTCGGCTCACCCTTTGTGGCAGAAATTGCCGACGGTTCCGGCACGATTCTACCCGTTGGCTATACCTTCTCTGGTATTGCACTGTCTCCGCTGGCGGATCGCTACGCTTACGGGACAGGCGAGGATGGTGTCGTCGTCACCGACGGTCGCGGATTTGAAACCCTGATTCCCGCTGTTGGCGATGGGTTCGTCAGTGCGGTGGTCTGGGGGCCAACCGCGTGGCGCATCAACGAGACGTTTACGCCATCCAGCAGCGAGGCAGCCGATTTGCTAGCCGGGTGCGATCTGACGCCGCGCCTTGAGATCGGCGGCGAAGGCTTCGTGCTACCCGGTCCCGCCAACCGGCTGCGCACGAATCCCAACACCGACAGCGCCATCATCACCAACATCCCCGGCGAGGCGTTCTTCTTCGTAACCGAGGGGCCGGTCTGCGCACAGGGATTTGTCTGGTGGGAGGTTATCTACAACGAGCAGGTCGGCTGGACCGCCGAAGGCACTGATGGGCAATACTATGTCGCCCCGGCCCCGGCGGGGTAAAAATCATCAGATGATCGCGGGTGACAAGAATGCCCCACAGGTTCATAGCGACTCTGTAGGGGCTGCATTCTTGCGACCCACTGCACATTACAACTTGTAAACGCCGCCGAATTTATCGGTCAAGTACTGGATGTACGGCCCGGAATCAATGTTCGCTCCGGTGACGCGCTTCGTCAATTCCTCGCTGGTGAACTTGCTGCCATGCGTGTGAATGTTATCGCGCAGCCAGCCCAGCAGGGTGTCGAACTTGCCGGATGCGATCTCATCGGGGATTGCCGGGTGCGTCTCCACCGCTTTGTTGTAGTACTGCACCGAAAGCAGGTTACCCAGTGCGTAGGTCGGGAAGTAGCCGAGCAATCCGGCGGACCAGTGAACGTCCTGCAACACGCCAAGCGTATCGTTGGGTGGGGTGATGCCGAGGAACGTTTCAAAGCGCTCATTCCACGCCTGCGGTAGGTCTTTAAGCGCGACTTTGCCGTTCATCATGTCGTTTTCGAGTTCAAAGCGCAGCATGATGTGCAGGTTATACGTGGCTTCGTCCGCTTCCACGCGGATAAGGGAGGGCGAGACTTTGTTGATGCCCTTGTAGAAGGTATCGAGATCAACATCCGCCAACTGCGGGAACGTCTCCTTGAGTTTGGGCAGCGCCCACGACCAGAATCCCTTGCTGCGCCCGACGATATTTTCCCACATGCGCGACTGCGACTCATGCACGCCTAACGAGGTTCCGCCTGCCAGCGGCGTACCGTCCAGCGCTTGCGCGACACCGAGTTCGTACATACCGTGTCCGGCCTCGTGCATCATGCCGAATAGGGCCGGATTCAGCCAGTTGTCATCAAAACGGGTGGTAATGCGCACATCGTTGACGCTAAAGTTGGTCGCAAAGGGATGTACGGCGACATCCAGCCGTCCACGAGTGAAGTCGTAGCCGAACTGCTCAATCACCCACAGGCCGAACTCGCGCTGTTTATCCTGCGAAAACGCCTGATGCAGAAAACTGTCGTCTACCTGATCGCTTTCGCTGACTGCTTTAATCAGGTCAATGAGGCCCTGTTTGTGTCCGTCGAAGATCGTCTTGACCTTATCGTAGGTCATGCCGCGCTCGTACTGGTCCAGCATTGCGTCATAGGGGTTATCCCCCTCGTAGCCAAGATACTCGGCGGCACGCTGCATCAGGTCCACGAGCTTTTCCAATGTGGGCAAAAAGTGCGCGAAATCGTTATCTTCGCGGGCCTTCGCCCATACTTCATGCGCGAGTGCGGTAGCACTGGCAATCTCGGCGACAAATTCCGCCGGATATTTGGTCGCCTGATCGTACTGGCGGCGGAAGTAGCGCAGCATACTGGCTTCATCCGTGTCATAGTCTATGCCTTCGAGGTCGCTTTCCGCCGCTTCCAGCAGTTTAGCGGTTTCGTCGCCGGTCGTCATTTCATGCGCAATGCGGCTGAGTGTGCTGAACTGCGCAGCGCGGGCGGGTGCGCCGCCGGACGGCATATTCACCTGCTGATCCCACCCCAATACCTGCATCGCCGCATTGACGTTGGTCAGGTCTTTGAGCCGGATTAGCAGCTTATCGTAACTCTCACTCATAGTCGCTTCAATCCTCTCGTTTTGAAAGTTTTTTCAACGGTGAATTTTATCAGAAAAGATCGCCACCTACTATAGCGGACTCTGCTCAGGCATACGAGAATATTCCGCACAAAATCCTTGCGCCTCTACTATTGACAATTACCTGATGATGCCGCTACAATGCCCAAGCCTCGAAAACGGGCAACAAACCATTGAACCGCCGCTTTGATTGGTGCTATAATCAAGAGGCTGTGCGAGAGGCAAACGATCTCGCATACGGCAATTTTGCGAAGCAAAATGCAAGGGCTTCACGAAGTGAAGACGCGCCTCCATAGCTCAATGGCAGAGCAACGCTCTTGTAAAGCGTAGGTTCTCGGTTCAAATCCGAGTGGAGGCTTGTAACACAATCTGGGTCGATGTCCCGAGCGGCAAAGGGGGTGGGCTGTAAACCCACTGGCGAAAGCCTTCGCAGGTTCGAGTCCTGCTCGGCCCACAAGACAACTTCGTAACACGCCTCCGTAGCTCAGGGGTAGAGCGCTCCCTTGGTAAGGGCGAGGTCATGGGTTCAAATCCCATCGGAGGCTAAACGGCTGAACAACATCAGCCGATCGACTCGCCGCAATCGTGGCGTGTTTTTCTGTACGATGAAATTGAGTTAGGAAGTCATCATGGCGAAAAAAGGCAATCGTATTGTCGTCAAGATGCGCAGCACCGAGAGCGGTCACATGTATATCACCAGCAAGAACCGCCGCAACACCACGGGCCGTCTTGAACTGAAAAAGTACGACCCGATCCTGCGCAAACACGTCGTCTATCGTGAGACGAAATAAGCAAGCCGCACATTGATTCACAGCATTCGCTGTGCTAGAATTTGTGCATGAATACCCAGGTATGCGGCAACTGCGGTAAAGAGAAGCCGGAAACAGGCTTCAACTGGAAAGACAAAACGCGTGGCAAACGGCACACCGTCTGCAAAGAATGCCACAAAGTGTACCGCCGCCAGCATTACCTGGATAATAAAGAGAAGTACGTCGCCAAAGCGCGTAGGTGGAATGATGCTCATAACGATGAGCGTCGGCAGAAATTGCGTGACTACGTGTACGAGTACTTGCTAGAACACTCTTGCTTGGACTGTGGCGAAACAAACCCGGTGGTCCTCGAATTTGACCACGTAAGAGGTAAAAAAATGGCTTCAGTCTCCAATATGGTCAAAAACGTCACCACTTTGGAGAAATTGAAGCGAGAAATTGCCAAATGCGAAGTTCGATGTGCAAACTGTCACCGGATTCGCACCGCTACCGAAGGTGGTTGGTGGCTGGCAAAAAGAGTAGCTGAAGATAGCGATAAAACACCATAGGGGTGTAGCTCAATTGGCAGAGCGTTGGTCTCCAAAACCAAAGGTTCTGGGTTCGATTCCTAGCACCCCTGCTACAAGCCTGTTAAAGAGGCGCAAACACCGTCCGTGAGGCGGTGTTTTCCATCACAGAGAAAGCATCGTGAAGGCAAGTCTTAAGAAGACTGTACAGGCCGGGAACGGTCGAGATAGGTCAGGAGAAGCATACAATGGCTGAAAATGTAGACGAAAAGCCCAGACGCCGCCGCCGTCGCCGTTCTGAGGAGGCCGAAGAGGTCATCGAGGATGCGGATCGCAGCATGACCGAAGCAAAGGGCCGTGCTACGCCCGGTCGTCGCAGCCGCAGCACGCAGGCTGCGTCTGAACAGGGCAACGCGCTCACCCGTCCCTTTCGCGGGGTTATAGAATATTTTAAAGGCGTAAGCGACGAACTGCGCAAGGTCACCTGGCCTACCCGCGAGGACTTACAGCATCTCACGGTTATGACGCTAATCGTCACGATTCTGTCGTCCATCGCGCTCGGCATCGTCGCGTTGATCTACACCGAGTTGTTCATCTTTGGTCTGACGCAGGGCAATGAATGGGTTTTCATCGTTGTCTTCGTTGCCGTGATCGCGCTAGCGTTTGCCTTCAGTCGCTTTAATGCCGGTGGAGGCAGTGATTCGCCCTATTAGGTGCGAGATTGCTGCATTTGTACAGCAAGTCACTAGAAGAGAGTTGTTAAGGAGCCGACGCGATGTCGGACGAAACCAAGAATACCCAGACAGACTACGATCCAGAACCGGTTGATCTTAGCCCGGCAGCAGATGAAGACGAAGGCCCGTCATTGCTCGACACCGTTGCGGCAGTGGATGCGGGCGAAACCGAGAGATTGTGGTACGTCGTACACTGTTATTCCGGGCACGAAAAAAAGGTCGAAAACGCCATCCAGCAGCGCATCGAAACGATGGGTATGACGGATAAGATTTTTGACGTAATCGTGCCGGAAGAAGAAGAACTCGAAGTCAAAGACGGCAAAAAGCGCACCGTCAAGAAGAAAGTGTTCCCCGGTTATCTGCTGGTGCAGATGAAGATGGACGAAGATTCCTGGTATGTGGTGCGCAATACACCCGGCGTCACCGGGTTTGTGGGCATGGGCAACGACCCCACGCCGCTACAACCCGAAGAAGTGCAGGTGATCCTCGACCGGATGGAAAGCGAGAAACCGCGCTTCAACGTCAATTTCAAGGTCGGGCAGAAGGTCCGCATCGTGGATGGACCGTTCAACGACTTCCACGGGACTGTATCCGACATCGACACGGACAAAGCCAAGGTCCGCGTGATGGTCAACTTCTTCGGGCGCGATACCCCGGTTGAGGTAGATTTTCTTGAAGTCGAGAAGGTGTAACCGGCGATTCGATCTGACATAGGGGTACCGGGTTGCCGTGCCCCTACAATCTTGCATCACGAACGTGTATAATGCGGCCTCATAAACGCCGCAAACAGCGAAAATCCAGAGGCTAGACAATGGCAAAGAAAGTCAAAGCAATCGTGACCCTGCAAATTCCAGCAGGGAAGGCGAATCCGGCCCCACCGATTGGTCCGGCGCTCGCCCAGCACGGCATCAACCTGATGCAGTTCTGCAAGGACTACAATGCACGCACTGCGAACCAGATGGGCGACATCGTCCCGGCAGAAATCACCGTATTTCAGGACGGCTCGTTCCGCTTCAAGCTGAAGTCGCCGCCCACCTCGTTCTTGATTAAGAAGGCCGCCGGTGTACAGAAGGCTGCTTCTAACCCGGCGACCGAAAAAGTCGCCACGCTGACGCGTGATCAAGTGCGTGAAATTGCCGAGCGCAAGATGAGCGACCTTAACGCCCACGACATCGAAGCCGCCATGCGGACTGTCGCTGGTACGGCTCGTCAGATGGGCATTTCTGTCGAGAAAGAGTAAGGCCGAGTTGTTCGTGATTAGTCATTGGTTGTTTGTTAAAAGCGATTGATCTTGTTGTCTTTAGCTAACGACTAAAAACTAAGCACGAATGACTCCTGATTATATTTGTGGGAGGATGCCGCACCCGTCTGCATCCGCCCGGACCACATAGGAGACATAAACCCATGGGTAAAAAAGGTAAGCGTTACCAGGAAGCATTCGCCAAGTTCGACCGTGAAACAGACTATCCGCTGGAAGAAGCAGTCGGCATGGTCAAAGATATCGCCAAGGCCAAGTTCGACGAAACCGTCGCCCTGCACTTTCGTCTGGGCATCGACCCGCGTCACAGCAACCAGCAAGTTCGCAGCACCGTGATGCTGCCCGCCGGACTGGGTAAGACCGTCCGCGTGTTGGTGTTCGCTGAAGGTGACGGCGCTCGTGCGGCAGAAGAAGCCGGAGCCGACATCGTCGCCGATGACGAGGTCATCGCCAAAATTCAGAACGACGGTTGGCTCGAATTTGACGCCGCACTCGCCACGCCGGATATGATGCGTAAGGTCGGTCGTGTGGCGCGTATCCTCGGCCCGCGTGGTATGATGCCGAATCCCAAGGCCGGAACCGTCGTCCAACCCGGAGACATGGCGCGTGCGATTGATGAACTCAAGGCCGGTCGTGTAGAATTCCGCAACGACAAATCCGGTAATCTGCATGTGCCCATCGGCAAGGCCAGCTTCACCTCGGACCAGTTGATGGAAAATGCGACCGCGGTTGTGAACGCTGTCGAAGCGCAAAAGCCGGAAGGCATCAAGGGCATCTACCTGCGCCGCGTCACCCTTTCCACGACGATGGGACCAGGTATACATATTTCGGTGAATTAGCACCATAAATTTGTGCGGCGGACGCGAAAATCGCATCCCTGCAAAAGAAATAGACCTATATAGACGGGCACAGACGCCTCTGTGCCCGTTTTGACTCGTGCCAGGATAGCATTTGACCGCATACCGAAAGGCTGCTTCTATGCCCACTCGCATCGTATCCGGCGATCCGCTGCTGACACAGGCGCAGGCCCTCGCCTTCGGGCACAATGCCCGTGGGCGCAATGAATCTGGCGAACTGGAAATCACGCTAATGCGGCGCTATCCAGCGGCGTTTTCGCTGTATCGCAAACAGGCATCACGCGGGAATCTGCAAGCGGGTGATTTGCACGTCTACCGCGAGGCGAAACCGGTATTAGTTTTCATGGTTGTGCGTAACTCCGCGGTCGGCTCAACCCGCTATCGCCATGTACAATCTGCTGCGCTCAAACTGGCCCGCGACCATCACTTTTATCTGCTGGACAGCGTGGCAATCGCTCCACTAGGAACCAGCGAGGAGTGGTCGCATCTGATTCCGGCGTTGCGCCAGTGGTTCGACCTGTCCCCGCTAAACGTGATCATCTACGAACGCAATCTACCCGGTGTGCAGGCCGAAGAAACCCCGTGAACCACGCAGTACAAGTGTAGATCACAAAAACGGCCTTTATTCTTCTTTCGTCTTTTGCCTCAAATCTCATAGACGTAGTCTGCGTGCTTTTCAGCGAATTCCTCGCGGGTCATGCCGTAATAATGGATGTCGTGGTAGTTCCCGGCGGTATATAGCATCCGGCGCAGCGTCCCCTCGTGTACGAAGCCGAGGTGCTGGTGCAGGGCTATCGACGGCGGGTTGAAGTCGTAGACAACTGTCGTACATTTTTGATAGCGTAATTCGAGGAAAAAATAACGCAGCATCAGCAAGATCGCTTCACTGGCATAGCCCTGCCGCCGCTGATCTGCCATCACCGCGACACCATAACTAAACGTCCCCATGCGCGGCTGGCAATCCGCCGTGTTGATCGTGCCGATTATATTCCCGGCAAGCGTCTCGATTTGAAAGCGGAACACATCTTGCTCCGGGGCTTTCTTCGCCTGATCTTCCGCCCATTGGCGTGCCGCGACCGCCGATTGCGGAAATGGGATGAAATACAAATGTCGCGCCATCTCGCTATCCAGGTTCCACAAATAATGTGTCTCCCAGTCCTGCGGTTCGACAGCACGCAGACGCACCCGCTTGCCCTCAAAGATGTTCTTCATGATCTCCCCCTTCTCATAGATTACTCGCTCGTTTCCAGATCAACTTCGCCGATGTTACGAAGAGCGGGCATTCGAGGCAGCGTAAACTGAATACATGTGCCGGTGTTATCCTCTGGCGGCATGATGCCAATCTGCCCCCCATGTGCCTCGATGATGCCCTTGCAAATTGCCAGCCCCAACCCGACACCCCCCTTGCGTGCCCCATCATATTCCACATGGTTGAACGGTGCGAACAGATGGGGGTGCAAATATGGCGGAATGCCGGGGCCATAGTCGCGCACGCAAAAGCGGGCAGCCGGTTCGCTGGCGGTTTCCCCCGGTGACACGCTGACACGAATCTCGATATTGGTTTGTGGCGGCGCGTGTTGCCCCGCATTGTTGATGAGGTTGCTCAACACCTGCGCGACGCGGCGCGTATCCATCTGAATGGCAAGGTGCTGCTCATCGTCGCAGTGGACGACGAGACGGTGTTGCGGCACAAGGGCTTTCAGCCTCGGCTCGATCCGCGTCAGGAAGGCACAGGCCGTGGTCAATTCCGGGTGAATGCGCAGCGTCCCCGCATCAATTTGCGACAGGTCGAGCAATTGCTCGACCATATCCAGCAGATGATCCGATTCCTCGTTGATAATCTGGGTGAATTCATGCTTTTGCGCACCATTCCAGGTGACATCCTCTGCCAGCAACGAAGACGCGTAACCTTTAATTGAGGTCAGTGGTGTCCGCAGTTCGTGCGAAACCATCGCCAGAAAGCGCCGCTTGAGTTCGTCGGCCTGCTGTGCGGCATGGCGTGCCTGCGTCTCGTGCGAGAGCAGTGTAATCGTCTCGCGCAGTTTAATCTGCGTGCGCTGGTGCTGCTCGATACGCTCTTGAAGTTCCCGCGTGCGCTGCGTGATTTCGCGGTCGCGTTGTTCCAGAGAGCGGGCGAGTTGCCCGATGGTCGTGCTCAATTGCTCCAATTCGCCGATGTGATGCGGCAAGTCGCGGCGGGCGCTAAAGTC
>DAOTXA010000412.1:0-4113 GCA_034435595.1 Anaerolineae bacterium
GCATATGCTCGCCTGCGTCAAACGAGATATCATATGTCTCGAAGAACCAGTTCGACGGGTCGCCGCGTTCCGGTCCCTGGCCTGCGAACTCGCCATCTACGAACAGTTTGTAACGCTCGTCTGCGCTGACGTGCAGGCGAATAGTTGCCGCCTCGTTAAGCCTGAACTTTCTGCGATAGATGACGACGAAAGGCGGTTCCGGCTGCGGATAGACGGTGATCCACTGCGCGGGCCATTCGCCAATTTCACGCCATTCATCCGGTGAGTCACCCGCACTCGGATCAAAAAATGGGTCTTTGTCGATCAACACACGGGTTTTACTCATAGCTCCACCCCTCTTGATTTGAAAATAAAAACATTGATTTTTGACAATTGTACCCGTCTGATTCGGGTAAGACGCAGGTATCAGCAGTCCATCTATATCCGTTTGTAATTGGTGTCGCTTGCGTTCTTGTGGGAATGTTGCATCATGGAAACAATGTTTTGCCATCATCCGGCAATTGAGTTTCCAAGGGAGTTGTTCATGATTAAAGTCGCCATTATCGGAGCGGGAAGCGGTGTCTTTTCGCAGCGCATGATCCGTGATATTTTGACCATCGAAGGTATTGACGGTGGAGAATTCGCGCTTGTCGATATTGACGCACCGCGTCTGGAACTGTCGCACAAACTCGCGGAAATCACGGTGAAAGAATCCGGCAAGCCGTGGACAGTGGTGTCATCCACCGAGCGCCGCGACGTGCTGGCGGACTGCGATTATATCATCAGCACGATTGAGGTCGCCGGACTCGCCAACGTCCGCCATGACTATGACATTCCGATGAAATACGGCGTCGATCAGTGCATCGGCGATACCATCGGCCCCGGTGGAATTTTCAAGTATCTGCGCACCGCCCCGGCATGGATCGGCATTGTTAACGATATTGCGGAACTATGCCCGCGTGCGACCGTCATCAACTACACCAATCCAATGTCTGCGCTGGTGCTGGCAGCAGTTCGTGCGCAGCCGTCGCTGGAAGTGGTGGGGCTGTGCCATTCGGTGCAGGGGACTTCTGAGCGTATCGCCACCAAGTACCTCGAAGTTGATTATGCAGACCTGCGCTACAAGGTCGGCGGCATCAACCATCTGGCCTGGTTTACCGAACTTGAAGTCAATGGCGAGGACGTGTATCCGCAACTGTTCGAGGCGATGAAGGACCCTGAAAAGTATAATCATGACCCGGTGCGCTTTGAGATGATGAAGCACTTCGGGCATTTCGTCACCGAATCGAGCGGGCACTTTTCTGAGTATGTGCCGTACTTCCGCAAACGCCCAGAACTGATTGAGAAGTTCACGCGGGAAGGCTATCTTGGTGCAAGCGGCTTCTATGCCAATAATTGGCCCCATTGGAGAGCCGGACACGACGACATGATGCGCGACATGATCGAACGTGCGGAAAATGGCGAGGATGTGATCGAGTTCAAGCGCAGCCACGAATATGGCTCGCAGATTGTGGAAGCGAAAGAAACCGGCGTCGCCCAGGTAATTTACGGCAATGTCTACAACAATGGCCTGATTCCAAATCTCAAGGCTGACGGCTGTGTAGAAGTCGCCTGTCTGGTGGATCGCAACGGCATCCAGCCGACTTATTTCGGCAATTTGCCGCCGCAGGTCGCTGCGATTGACAATACGCACATGTGGGTGCATGATCTGATGGCGCAGGCTGTGCTCGAAGAGGACCGCGAGGCCGCCGTCCATGCGCTGATGCTTGATCCGCTGACGGCTGCCGTATGTTCGCCGGAAGAAGCGCGGGCTATGTTCGACGAAATGGCGGAAGCACAGGCCGAGTACCTGCCCGCGTTCGTCAACCCGAAGGGTGCGCCTGTCACCGCCTGAGCCAGTCGGTGCTAAAAGTATTTAAATGGGGCACGGTTCGCCGTGTCCTTTTTCGGTTGATCTAGCGAGCGCGGACGCAACGCATATAAGGTACAGTCTTGAACGAATCTTTTTTGGAGAAACCCAAATGCCTGGAAAACTTGCGATAAGTGACAACAAACGATTTCTGGTTACGACGACTGGCGCACCGTTCTTCTGGCTTGCCGATACTGCATGGGAAATGGTGCATCGGGGCACGCGAGAAGACATTCAACAATATCTCGACAATCGGCAGCGACTCGGTTTTAACGTGGTGCAAACCGTTATTCTGGCAGAGCGCGGTGGGTTGAGAATCCCCAATGCGTATGGGCATCTACCGCTGATCAACAACGATCCGGCACAGCCTGTAGAAGCCTACTTCGAACATGTTGATTGGGTGCTAGATGCGCTTGCACAGCGCGACATGGTGGCAGGTTTACTGCCGACATGGGGCGATAAGGTCCACCCGAAGTGGGGCGAAGGTCCGATTATCTTCACGGAGGACAATGCCCGGACCTATGGCGAGTATGTCGGCAGGCGCTATGCGGATCGAGAGAACGTCGTGTGGATTCTGGGCGGAGATCGTCCGGCTGTCGATGCAGAAGAGGGTGGCAAAGACTTTCGCCCGATCTGGCGGGCGATGGCTGCGGGGATCAAGTCCGGGGGCAGCGATCAGCTTATGGGCTATCATCCGCGTGGGTTTGATCGCACGTCACCCACACTGCATCACGAAGATTGGCTTGACTTTAACGCCATACAGTCCAGTCACTCAAAGCCGGACCAACCGAGTTGGACCTTTATCGAAGAGGATTATGCGCTTGAACCTGTGAAACCGACGATAGAGATGGAATCATGCTATGAGGATATCCCTGTTGATTTTAAGCCGGATAATCGCCGTTTCAATGCGTATGATGTGCGCAAACAGGCGTATCGTCCGGTGTTTGCCGGGGGATTCGGGTACACCTACGGGCATAACTCGATCTGGGCGTGGTACATCCCTGGCGACGAGTCAATGGACGACGTGACCGACTTCTGGAACATGCCGTGGCAAGATGCGATTGAGCGACCCGGCGGGGCGCAAATGCAGCATCTACGCAATCTTATAGAATCGCGCCCGTTCCTGTCGCGCATTCCCGACCAATCGCTGGTCTTGTCAGACATCGGCGAGGGCGGCACACACATCCGCGCCACCCGCGACAGTGACGGCACATATGCCATGATTTATGTCCCTGACGCCAACCGCTCTGTAACGGTTGATCTACACAAGATTTCAGGCGATACGTTCCGCGTGTGGACTTATGATCCACGTACCGGAGAGGCATCCGAGATTGGTACGGTCAGTGGCGATTCGATCACGCTAACTACGCCAGCCGGTGGACCCGATTGGGTGCTGGTGATCGACGATGCAAGACAAGGATTTTCCGCTCCCGGTCAGGCTTAGGGTGGCATACATCATTGTGACCTGTCTATATACAGCCGGGACACATCGAATTGCTGATGTCACCGGCTATGGGTTTTTTCTTTGACAGCAGCCACTACGCGCAGCAGAAACGCGAACGGGCGCGACGGTTTCTCAAACTGGTTAAATGTGCCTGCCATGTAGAGGTCTTCTTTTGGCGCGTAGAAGGCGAACGAGGCCGACGAACCTGAATGCCCGACTAATTCCGGCGAATACTGGAACAGGGTCAGCAGTCGCGGCAGTTTAAAGCGCATGAGTCCATAGCCGTATTGCATTGGGAAGAACAGCGCGTTCCACTGCGTTATGCGGTCAAAGTGCGCGGAGTCGAATAACTCGCCGTCGAAATACGCACGCAGAAAGCGCAGGCTTTCCGGTACTGTCGAGACAATGCCGCCTGTGCCACGCTCTGAACTGAGTGCTTGCGGCAGGTGCAGTGCTTGATTCTTGTAGTAGAGGGGCAGAGGGTCGGGTGTGTTTGCTGGAGTTGTCGCGCCGTACAGATAAGTGTTGACCAATCCGAGGCGCTCGAACAACCGCACACGAAATACGTCTGCGATGGGGTGATCCGTAATCGACTCGATGATCGCGCCGAGTAGCTGGAAATTGGTATCCGAGTAGTGCGAGCGCTGACCACCGTTGGCTTCCGGCGCGAACTTCGGCTCCATTGAGCGCACCATGTCCAGCGTATCCGCAACGGAATACGTATGATCAACACCGGCTTTGAAGTCGTCACTCAAACTCTTGCCGTCTTCGTGCTTGCCCT
>DAOTXA010000413.1:0-3216 GCA_034435595.1 Anaerolineae bacterium
TTTGCTCGATAGCCCGGAACAGGCCCTGCTCATTATTGTCATCTGGAAGGATATTGAGCATCAGGGCGGGGGGACGTTTATGGCCCCGGATAGCATCGCGCCGGTGGCGAAGCTGCTGGCTGCGCACCCGGAAGGACTCGAACCGGGCGACCCGCTGTGGCGTGACATCCCCGGTCAGTGCAATGAGTTTGTGGAAGTGACGGCAAAAGCGGGCGATGTGTTCCTGCTCAACCCGTTTATGTTGCACGCATCGTCGCCCAACCACAGCGGCACGCCGCGCTTTATGACCAATCCCTATCTTGGCCTTAAAGAACCGTTGAACTTCAACCGCGAGAATCCCGACGATTTTAGCATTGTGGAGCGCAGTATCCTGAAGGCGCTGGGTGTGGATCGTCTTGACTATCAAATTACGTCAGAACGGCGCAACATTGTCCCGGCACGTATCGAAAAACAGCGCAAGATGCTGGAAGAGGAGAAGGCGCGTATCGCCAGCGAACAATCGGGCGACTAATCGACTCACCAGCTTTTACGCGGGCGTAGAGGCTCATCTGTGCCCGTTTGATTCAAACGTTAAGAAGCTATTTGAAAACGCCCCCTCACGCTAAATCCCTTGTGGGAGAGGCGGACAGTGGGGTGAGGGGGGCATGGATTTCGACTTCTCAAATGGCCTCTGAGAATACGCGTTTGGCAGATTTGAGGTTGTCACGTTTAATAGATTGAAATGCATTTGTACTATGTGTACCGGTGCGATGGTTTGCAGGATGCGCGATTGTTACGAATTAGGAGACATTATGAAAAGAGTAGTGCTTTTACTGATCCTACCCGGCGTCTTGCTCCTTGCGGCCTGTGATTCCGGCGAACAGACGACGACACAGGCTCCGACTTTGATCCCGCCGTCACCGACAACCCCGGCCCCAGTTGATACCGAGCCGCCTACTGACCCGACCCCGACGCCGGAAGCCATCGTCACCGAGGACGCAGAACCGGCTGCCGACCCCAATAGCTTTACGTTTTCTATCAGTGGCCCCGTCGAGGCGGCGCTTACGCACGTCGATTTCTTGCTGGAGGATGAATTGTATACGATTCGCTTCTATATCCCCGAAGATGTGACAGACGCACCCGTAAGCGGTGATGTGTTGATCACGCTGCCGGCGGATGTGCGGCGCGGCGTTTACACAGTTGGTCCGGCTACATCGACTGTGATCGAATTCAATGAGATTCTCTCTGACGATGCCCTTGTTACCGTCACGCTGGGTCAGCCGGATGGATCGCCGTTTGCGGTGGATAGTCCTGTGTACGGGTTCTTTACGATCTCGGATAAGACCGATGATGCGCTGACCGGGGAGTTCTCGCTGACTATCGGTGATGAAACCGGCGATATTCGGCTTGTTGGGGCGATGTTCGCTATTTCCGGTGACATCGCGCCCTGATTTGTGGGCGAATTTGCGAAAATGGCGTGTTAGGGCGCATAAGTAGGTAACGGCACTATCCTGCTGTTTAAGTTCGAGGGGTCGTACCATGAATGCTGCACCCTATTCAGCCGAAAATATCCGGCGCAGACACGCGTTCGCTGTGCCCTACGCGATCAATGCCGGTGTACTGAGTTTGCTATTCGCGCTTGCCATCATCAGAAGCGTCGAGACGATCTTGCTATTGCGGGGTTTTTCGTTGGCGGTGATTCTGAGTTGGGTTGGCTTCGCCGTCGGGCTGGGGGTCGGTCTGCTGGCATACCGGCGTCTGGTCCATCTGGATACGCGCCTGAGTGAAATCGAGCGCATTAGCGAGAGTCAGAGCACGCGCAACTGGCTTTCGCGGCTGGCAACGGCGATCATCCTCGGCTTCTGTGTGCCGGGGATCACGCTGGCGGTGTTCTGGCTGCTGGACCCGGTTGTCGATAATCACGCTGTTCACGATGCGGTCGTCGTGCTGGTGATCACCCTCTACGGCAGCGGTATCGCCTATGTGCTGGCGGGTGGACTGTGTATGCTGGGCACAGGTGGCTTGATCTTGATGACGGGCGGTGTGATGTTCACCGGGCTGGCGCTGGCGGTCATCAATGCCGGTGACCCGGCATGGTTTGATAACTCGCTTAGTTTTCTGGGGACGGTGAACGGTGCGGCGGTGGTCTTTCAGATGACGTTTGTGCTAGCCGGAGTGATTATGCTTGCGGTGATGCGTGACCTGATGGGCAACTTCCGGGTGCTGCGCGACTTCGAGGGCATCAGCACGCGTCGCTATCGCTCAATTCAGGCGATTCTGATTGCGCTGCCGTTGCTAGTGATGGGGGTGGGCCTGTTCCCGATTCGCATCTCGCCGCTCATTGACTTTCTACACAACTTTAGCGGGCACGCAAGTGCGCTTGTCAACTTTGGGCTGATGGCGACTATTGATCGCTTCGCACCGATTTATCCGCAGCGCTTTGTGTGGCAGTCGCGTATTGGGGCGGTGGCAACCGTCGGCGTGTGGATCGGCTATGCGAACCTCAATCTGTACAACTTCGTTATTCTGGAATTGCTGCTGATCGTCGTCATTGGTATGTGGACGTGGCGCTTCTACCGCGAGACAGAGGCATACATGCGCGATTATGTTGCGCAGCGGCAGGCGGCGGCAATAGCGATGGATTCGACTTCGACCGTGACCTAGTGGGTGCGCACGCCTTCACGCATTTCACGCGTATCGAGATCGCGACATTCGGCGCGGCGATCATCAAATGAATCGCGATTGTCGAAGGTGTAGCTTTCTTGCTCTGCGCTGCGATAAGCGATGGCCTCGCTGCGCGGTTTGGAGGTGGAGAGCTTATGTTTGAGCAGGTGTTTAAGGTTGTGGTTCACGATGATCTCCTCAATACTGGTCTGCCCCGGTGTTTGGGGGGTTGACCCAAATTGCTACCAGTACGTCTAAAAATGATTCGTTTCAATTTGGTTTCTTTACCTTTACCGTAAACCGGAAACTAAGACAGAAGTATAAAGATCGCATAAAGACGGAAAAATTGACTCACGAGTATTAATTTCTCTATGTCGATTCGTGTGATAGGCAGTTATTTCAAGGCGGCGGATAGCCATGCACGGACGGCGTCGCGGCCTGCGTTCAGATAGAAGTCGTTAATGTCTTTGACCTGTGGTACGTGGATGACACGGGTCGCGCCGAGGAAGGCCCCGATACGGGCGGCGGCTTGATCGCCTGCGCTGTCGGCGTCCATGCGGATGAGGACGCGGG
>DAOTXA010000414.1:0-5606 GCA_034435595.1 Anaerolineae bacterium
CGCCACCGCGCATACTGATTTCCAGATTTCGCGTGGCTTGCTGGGAATTTCGCTCTAAGTTTACGGAGCGCAGTATTGCCGCGTCCCGCCACCCAATCATGATTATTGGTTATGGTTTGCCTATATCTGTGTAAATCTAGCGCCGGAATGTCTCGTATATGAAAAGCACCGTCAGTATTTTCTCGCAGCGTGAACTGCTGCTTTCCGCAGCCGAATCGGTGTCAGAATCACAAAAGCATAATTTTCGGGTGATGCCGCTCAAACAGGGCGAGGTTCTCTTCCGCGAAGGTGAGCGCGATGAAATCTTCTATGTGTTGATGAGCGGTCGGCTTGAGGCACATTCTGAAGGGTGGGACCTTGATATGACCGAGATTTTGCCGGGGCGCACACTGGGCGAAGCCGCGATTTTGACCGGGCGTCCTTATGTGGCGACCGTGACCGCTGCCGAGAATAGTATCATGCTGGCGATTTCACGCGGGGCGTTCTACCGTTTAATCGAGTCAAAGTCTGAACTGGAAGCCTATTTCAGAGAAACCATCGCGCCGCGCATCCACAGAAGCTATTTGACCGAAATCCTTACCAAACTGTTCGGCAATCTTAGTAACAAATTTGAGGAGCATCTTCAGCAGCACGTATCCTGGCTGCAACTGGAAACGGGCGATATTCTGTTTAACGAAGGCGAACCCGGTGACGCGCTCTACATCGTGGTTGCAGGACGCCTGAAAGTCGTTATATCAGGGGATGACAGAGAGCGGGTGATTGGCACCATTCATCACGGCGAGATGGTCGGCGAGATGGCGCTGCTGACCGATTCACCACGTTCAGCGACCATTCGCGCCGCCCGTGAAACTCATCTCGTCCGCCTTGACCGCGAAGATTTCGATACGCTCGTACATGACTATCCCGATGCACTGCTCAACATCACGCGGACGATTATCACCCGCCAGCAAAAGGGCCAGCATTCCCACAATAATGCCGGAGTCAATGCGCAGAGCTTTGCCGTCGTCTTTCTCGATGACCGAACGCCCGGTGTGTTTGACACGATGCTGGATACCTTCACCACGGACGATAACGCGCAGGTGTTTAATGCGATGCGCTTTGACACACACTATGGACAATCGGGCGTGGCGCAGACCAATTTTAGCGGCTATCTGAATCTGATCGTCACGCGCTGGATGACCGAACTGGAGATGAATCATCGTTATGTTTTCTGGGTGGCGGATTCAGAGTGGACGAACTGGACGCAGCGTTGTCTCAGAAACGCGGATCGCCTGTTGCTGGTGGGTAGCAGCATCGAATCTCCTGAACGGCGTGCTATCGAAGCACACATTGAGCGGCATTTCCCCGGCCTGCGTGCAGATTTGATCCTGCTGCATCCACCGGAAACGGAACAACCGGCAGGGACAAGGGCATGGTTGGAAGCGCGAAAGGTCTTCCGACATCATCATATCCGGCGCGGGGATGCGGGTCATATTGCCCGCGTAGCCCGTCACCTCAGCGGCAGAGCTTATGGATTGGCCCTGAGCGGGGGTGGCGCGACGGCGCTTGCCCATATCGGTGTAAAGCGTGCGCTGGAGCAACTGGGCATCCCGGTCGATATGATCGGTGGGACGAGCATGGGCGCAATCATCGGTGCGGGTATGGCGCTGGGATACGGGTATGACGACATGCTGGAGCTTGTGGATGATTTCGGTCATACCGGAGCGATCTCCGACCCAACCGCTCCCTTTGTCTCTTTGCTGAAATCGAAGAAGATCACTGCGCTATTCAAACAGTTCTTTGCAAAGATTCAAATCGAAGACCTTTGGATTCCGTTTTTTTGTGTGTCGAGCAATTTGACACAGTCAGAGGTGCATGTGCACGACGCCGGGACGTTGTGGGAAGCCATCCGCACGACGGCTTCGCTACCAGTGGTGACGGTCCCGGTCAGCGTTGGCGATGATTTGCACGTTGACGGCGGGGTAATGAACAACTTCCCGGTCGACATTATGCACGCACGCATTGAAGGCGGCCCGATTATTGGCATTATGGTGTCGCCTTTGTGCTCGGAAAGCGAGGAGTACGACGACCTGGCGTATAGTGTTTCTGGCTGGCGGGCCTTGTGGCGACGGTTGAACCCCTTCGCCGATCCGCTCAAAGTTCCGGCGATCATGGATACGCTGTTCCGCACAATGCAGGTCAACAGTCGCCGTCATTTTCTGGCAGTGCATGAACTGGCGGACCTATCCATCGTCATGCATGACAATCACTACCGCTTTTATGAACTCGACAAACACGCCGAGATCATCCAACACGGCTATGATGCATCGTTTGAGCCGCTGAAGTTGTGGTGGGATGAACAAAAGGCAAGGCAAACCAGCGCATCAGGTGATGAGGGGGTCCGCCAGCAGCAACAACCCGATGAAGCGGATCAATCGTCCGACAATCACCCAGAAGGTAAACACGCTTAAGCGCACTTTTAGCGCCCCGGCAACGATGAGGAGTGGTTCACCGACGAAGGGCAGCCACGAAAAGAACAGGATAATGCTGCCCCACCGGGCGAACCAGGCTTCACTTTTTGCCATGCGTTCGTCAGAGATAGTGACGAAGCGGTTCAGCACAATCTGTCGCCCGCGAATCGCCAGATAGTAGTAGGTGAGGCTGCCCAGATACCCGCCGATGGTCCCGATGATGATGAGTGTGACGGCGTCCAACCCCTGAGCGAACAGGACCAGCATTACCGCTTCCGGGCTGGCAGGGACAATTGTCGATGCGACAAACGCCACGACAAACATGCCGAGATAGCCCCAATCTTGCACAAATTCCATGTGATTATGGCTCTTAGCTTTTAGCTAAACTGCTGTTTTACTATGGACAAAGCGCTACATTTTGATGCTCTACCCGTCTCTGAACGAAGGGGGCAGAAGGTAAGATTAAGCCACTATCGGGCGTTTTTCCAGCACCAGCCACCACAGCGTCACATGGCGAAGTTGTTTCTGATGTTCGTTATTGTATTCGGGATTGAAGGCATCGCTGCCAAAGTGCCACATCCACGCCTCAGTGTAGTATTCGCTCCATTTGTGCAAGTGATGCGGATCAAGGAAGAACAGTAGCAGCGCCGACGCCCATTTGCGCGGGGTCATGCGGATGGTGGGCGAACCGAAGTGCGCGTCATCCAACACCGAAGTTAAACGATAATCCTCGGTTTTGTCGTAGCGGGCGATTTCTGCGAAGTCGTTGCCCAGATACTTCGTCAGGCCGTCGTCGCCTTTGGGATAGTAGCCGGAGTGAAAACGAGTTTGCAGATAGCAGGCGAAGTTGCCCCATGCGGTGTTCGGGTCGCGGATCATGTGCAGACAGGAGATAAATATGCGCCCGGAATCGGTCCCCGGCTTGAGCAATTTACACGACATTTCGAACATGTTGCTGTAAATCTGGCGCAACTTTTCCGGGTTTTTGCGCCACATCGACGGTACATAATGCTCGATGGTATCCATCAGCGTGACCGCGTCGAACGTGCCGTATAGCTTTTGCTGTAGTTCGGGCGACTTTGGGATGTCTTTCCAGTTGATGTTGAGGATTTCCAGCCCGTATTCGGCGCGTGCAGTGCGGGCCTGTTCCGGCGAGATGTTGACACCGATGACCTCAATGCCTTTAGAGCGAGCATAATTCAGCCAGTCACCATAGCCACAGCCGATATCGATCAGACGGTCGCCCGGTTTGAGCTTCAACGATTCGAGCATGAAGTCCCATTTATCACGCTGTGACTGTTCGCGTGTTTTCTTGAGGTCGCCGTCATAGACGTTGAAGCCGAGATCGCGTCCGGCTCCGGTCTGGTCGTTGAGGAACACATCCGCGAATTGGTAACCGCGCTGGATGGCGATTTCCGTATCGAACAGCGAGCGCTGGTATTTAAAATATGCCAGATCGTCCAGCAGCAGCACAACGGGCCACAGCAAAATCAGCAATGGATGTACCAGGATCGCCAGTAAAATACTCGCCGCGATGAGAATAAGGTATTTGATGCTATTGGGTTCGAGCATTTTCATTGGTAAGTGTTTCCTGTCTTGCTTCTGTGAAATGTTTGCCGGTGTTGCGGATCCGTTGCACAAGAACGCGGATAATAGCCTCGTTGATCTCTGGATGCAGGGCGGTTACATCAGCCAGTGTCGCCGCGTCCAGCGTAAAATAGCGCGTTTCGTCGATAACCGTCACAGTCGCGGAACGTGGCGCGGGGTCCAGCACCGCCATCTCACCGACGATCTCGCGCTTGCCCAGTGTTTGAATGGTCGTGTCGCTATCATGGACGCGCACCGTCCCCTCAATGATGACGAGCATACTACTGCCGAGTTCGCCTTTTTGCATTAGAACGGTCCCCGGTGCGGCGGATTCAGCACGAACGGCCTGCGCGATTTCCGCCAGAATTGGGTCCGGCGTCTGCGCGAAGATGCTCACGGAACGCAGCAGAATCACTTTTTCAATTAGACTATACACGGGATTCCCGGCCTCCTGTTGGTCACGTTGCGCGAGATAGGTCACACAGGTGTGCGTCCACCCGCTGAAAGGGAACGGTTGCTGCTGCACGACCGCCGCCGCGTCGATGTTGTCGCGGCGATCTGCGGTGAACTCGTCCTCGAATAGTGCAATGATCGCCCGCTTGCTGTCATTTTCCAGCATGATTTCCAACAGTTCGAGAGCGTTGGCGCGTTGTTCGCTGCCTGTAAAGCGCAGAGCGTTTTCCACCATAGAGATGGTGTCACGATCATAGGCGAAGTTCAGCCACGCCAGAACACGTTTTTGCAAGCGCCGGTAGTCATCTTGCAGCGCACGCGTCAGCAAATCACCGGCATGGTTGCTGCGCAGCACTGTGCGTATATGTTGCGCGTTTTCGCATTCCGCCAGCACAGACATAGAAATATCGCTCTCTAGGTATCCACACGCAACGAGTGCCGCCAAGCGTGCATCCTCAATTTCCGAGTCGTTCCCGACAGAGAGTGTTGTCATCCAGTTTATCGCCGCCTCGCCGCCGATGTTGCCCGCGACAATCAGCAGGCGTTTTTGCGTTTGTGGTGTGAAATCACCCCACTGGGTACGAATTGCTTTTACGACCTGTTCGTCGCCGCCGCTTAGTACCGCCAGCACCCGCGCCCGGTGCATGTCGCCGCGCAGTAGATCAAATAGCGCATTGATGACCGCTGTTGTCAGATGCCCCGGTGACGATTGAATCGCCGTTTTCACCACTTCAAGTTCCGAGTCATTCATGAGACGGGGCAGCAAATCGCCCGGATTGCTCATCTGCGCGATCATCTTCGCTGCTAATATGCGATCTGTTGTATCGCTGCCCCGGCTTAAGCGCTCGATTTGCGCGGACGCACCTTTCGGGTCTGCGCCATAGCGGAGCAGTGCCGTCAGCGCATATTCGCGCAGTGGACCAAACATCTGCGCCGCCACCAGCGGGGAATTTGGAGCCAGACGAGCCAGGGTAATAAGTGCCTGCCCGCGTACTTGCTTGCTTACCGCTGTGTTGGAGACGATCAACTTCATGACATGCGAGCGTGCCTGCGAGGTTCCGGCTTGCTCAATGCGCCGCAACACGTCAATTTTGACCGCATCGGACGGATGATCGA
>DAOTXA010000415.1:0-1660 GCA_034435595.1 Anaerolineae bacterium
GATGGCGACTGAGATCGCCCCGGTGCTGACGCCTGCCGCCGCGATTGGCCTGATTTTGACGATGATCGTTGCCGGGTACACGCACTATCGCCGCAGCGAGTTCCCCAATATCGGTGTAAACGTCTTTCTGGGCGTGCTGGCGCTGATCGTCGCCATTGGTCGTCTATTCATTGAGTCGGCAGCGGTCATTTAATCGAATCGCCACATTCACCTTGATCTGATTGGCCTGCTATACTGGACCCATATCCGCAGCGATGAAGAAAGACGACCCTTCGCCATGACGACACCGAATATCCTCAATCGCCTTGATATCAACACCGATATTGCACGCAAGATGTTGAGCGGCTTCATCAAGGACCAGATCGAAAAGGCAGGGATGCGCGGCGCGGTCCTCGGTTTGTCCGGCGGCATTGACTCGGCACTATCGGCCTATTTATCTGCCGAAGCGCTGGGTGCGGAAAACGTGCTCGCCGTGCGAATGCCGTATAAAACCTCGTCCGAAGCGACAATGGTCGATGCCGAAGCGGTCATACAGGATTTGGGCCTGCCGACCATCGACGTGCCGATCACCGGCATGGCGGATGCGCTCATCAGCCAGTTTGATGATATGGACCGTCTGCGTCAGGGGAACATCATGGCACGCTGCCGCATGATTGTGCTGTACGACCAATCCGCCGCTCGCGGTCTGCTGCCGATGGGCACGAGCAACAAGACCGAGTTCCTGCTGGGCTACTCCACCATCTACGGCGATAGCGGCGTGGCCCTGCATCCAATTGCAGACCTGTACAAATATCAGGTGCGACAGTTGTCGCGGGCGGTCGGCGTGCCACGACAGATCATCGACAAGCCGCCTTCAGCCGATTTGTGGGTTGGTCAAACCGACGAAGACGAACTTGGCTTTACGTATGAAGACGCCGATCAGGTGTTGTATCTGCTGGTAGACGAGCGCTATACCGTCGAAGAAGTTGCCGCCGAGGGTTTTGACATCGACTTTGTTGAGAAAATCTGGCGACGTGTGAAGGGCAACCACTTCAAGCGCACCATGCCCAACATCGCCAAACTGAGTAAGCGCACGCTCGGTCACGACTTTCTCTATCTGCGTGACTGGGTGGGACGCTAGAAAATTGCCATCACAGCGCGATCACTCGTGAAAATCATCTCTTATGCGGAACTTATACCCGTTAATTTTCGCGTAATTTCTGCCCCCTACTGTGTAAGGTGTGAACATCAAACTCGAACCTTACCGTTAGGAGCATTAACGTGAACCGATTAATGAGTCGTCCGCTGATGGTGATCGCCGCTTCCGTCGCCACCCTTGCGCTGGTGCTGGTATTCGGCGCGGTCAACCAGAACAACGTTGTCCATGCCCAGTTAAGCTGCGAGAATCCGTTCGACGGCGAAACCGTCCGCTTCCCCACCCGTGGCTGGCAAACCGACTTCTGCCAGCACAACGTCCCGTTTGAAGAAATCCGCTCTGGTGGCGTGCCGCGTGACGGCATCCCGCCCATTGATAACCCGCAGTTCGATCCCGTCGCCGTCGCGGAAGAATGGCTTGAGCCGCAGTCGCCGGTGATTATCGTGGAAGTCAACGACGACGCCCGCGCTTACCCGCTGGCGATTCTGACCCGGCATGAGATCGTGAACGACGAGATCGGCGGCG
>DAOTXA010000416.1:0-17774 GCA_034435595.1 Anaerolineae bacterium
AACGCCGGAAGCGGTAGCACCGGAAACAACGCCGGAAGCGATAGCACCGGAGACAACGCCGGAAGCGGTAGCACCGGAAACAACGCCGGAAGCGATAGCACCGGAGACAACGCCGGAAGCGGTAGCACCGGAAACAACGCCGGAGGCTGGTGACTGAGTCCTGCTGTAAGCTAGCAGCGACTGACGAAGGTCATTCATGGGTGTGGGTCGTTCGTAGGTTCGCACCCCGAAAACCCTTGAATAGCAATAAGAAACGCTCTCGAAGAGCGTTTCTTTATTAGTGACCTGTAAGATTCTGCCGCAGTTGACGGATGGACGCAACAACAGGGTTCTAGCATTGAACTGCCCATCTGTTTGACGTACAATGCTGATTCGTGGGCCGTTACACTACTGTAAACAACTTCAGTAGACACGCAGCCCACTGGTGGGCATTGAAATTGGCGATGGCTGCCCATCGTCCCGCTCCCCTCGAACTAACGCAAATGTCACGGCGTGCTTTGCGCTGTTCAGCATGAGCCATGCTGTCGAATTCTGATACGACGTTTATAGCTTCGCCCCTGGCACTGATGCTATAATCGATACTTATGCGCTCGAAGGAAAACGCTCTTGAATATTCAAACCGAACACCTCGAAAATCATACTGCGCGTCTGACGGTAGAGATTGGTGAGGACCGCCTCGAAAAAGCGAAGCGTGCCGCTGCCAAGAAAATCGCCAAACAGGTGAATATTCCCGGCTTCCGTAAAGGTAAAGCTCCTTACAATATCATCCTTAGAAACTTCGGTGAAGCAACAGTCATTAACGAAGCTGTTGAAGACCTGAGTCAGGATGTCTATCGTGAAATGATGGAGCAGCAGGCAGAGGCCATTCAACCCTATGGACCGGGTGCCTGGGAAGACTTCAAACTAGAGCCAAGTCCGACCTTTATCTATACGGTTCCCCTTCAACCTACTGTGGAACTGGGTGACTACCGCGAGGTTCGTCTGGATTATGAGGAACCGGAAGTCGATGACGAAACCGTTGATCGTGCCATGGAGCGTATGCGAGAGCAGGAAGCGCTGGTGGAGGAAAGTAACCAACCGATCGTGAGTGGTAATCGGGTTACGCTTGATATTCACAGCGAGTTCGCCGACGAATCCCCTGAAGACGCTGCCGATGAGGACGAGGCGGAAGAGGCTGCGGATGCCGCGGACGAGGATGCCGGAGATAATGGCGAATCTGAAGAATCCGGCGAATCCGAAGCAGAAACCTCTACCGAAGATGAAAAACCCGTCTACGAAAAAGGCGATCAATTCATTCACGAACACGATGCTGTCGTCACGTTGAACCCTGATGAAGAGCCGGTGTTGCCTGGATTCATTGCTGCGCTAGAAGGCGCTGCTATTGATGAGGAACGCGAATTTGAACTCGATGTCCCCGCGGATAGTGAGGATTACGAGGATATCGCCGGACGTAAGATTCACTTCAACGTCACTGTCAAGAAGATCGAAGTCGTCACGCTGCCGGAACTCAACGACGAGTTAGCAGCACGTATCACTGAGGAGGACGACGACGGTCCACTGACCCTGCTCGAACTTCGTGTACGGATGCGCAATCAACTTCAAGAAGAAATGGAGCGTCGTGCAAAAGACGAGTATGCAGGCAAGGTTCTTGACGAAATTGTCGAGGGTGCGACGGTTGCCTATCCTGATTTGATGGTTGAAGAACAGGTCGAAAGTATGCTGCGTGATCTGGATCAGCGCCTTCGCCAGCAGGGGATGCCGCTGGAAACCTACGTGCAGGTGACCGGGCAGTCGATGGACGATGTGAAAGAACAATATCGTGACCCCGCAATCAACAGTTTGAAGCGCTCGCTGGTGATGGGCGAACTTTCCCGCGTGGAAGAAATCACCGTCAAAGATGCGCAGATCGACGTCCGCATTGACGAGATGCTGGTTCAGTTCGGTGAACAGGCCGAGGGGTTGCGCTCTGTGTTTGATACACCGCAAATGCGTGACAACATCGCCAACGATCTGCTGACGGGTAATGTGCTGGAACGCCTGGTATTGCTCGGACGTGGTATGGAAATTCCGGTCGAAGCCGAGGAAGAAGAAACCGCCGAAGACGAACCAGTTGTCGAGGATGCGGAGTTTACCGAGGTCAAAGCTGAGGCGGAATCCACGGAAGAAGAAGCGGTGGCTGATGATAACGCAGAAGCATCCGACTTTGAAGATGCTGCTGACGAGCAACCAACTGAGGAATCCCCGGATGAAGAATCCGTCGACAGCGAAGACGCTGACGAGGAAAAATCGAAAGAGTAATTTCGTCACAGGCGAAGAAGTTGTGAATTTTCGCAACAATTCACGTGTGAATGCAAAGTCTGGCCTATAATAGAGTTAACTAGAAAGGAGATAGGTGTATTTTGCGACCGTTGATGTCGCAAAACACCTGACCCATCTATGAACGTACACAATGTCGTGCCGATGGTGATCGAAACCGGCAGTCGTGGCGAGCGTGCGTACGATATCTACTCGCTGCTGTTGAAGGAACGCATCGTATTTTTGGGTACTGGTATCAATGATCAGGTAGCAAACCTGACTGTCGCCCAGTTGCTTTTCCTCGACCGCGAGGACCCCGACCGTCGTATTCAGATGTACATCAACTCACCCGGCGGCGTGGTCTACGCAGGGCTGGCGATGTACGATACCATGCAGCAGATTAACGCCGATGTAAGCACAACCGCTGTGGGCCTGACCGCTAGCTTCGGTACTGTGCTGCTGGCAGCCGGTGCTGCCGGGATGCGCATGGCGCTCCCCAATGCCACGATCCACATGCACCAGCCTCTTGGTGGTGCGCAGGGGCAGGCCAGTGATATTGTCATTCAGGCCAATGAAATCGTGCGCCTGAAAGACCTATTGAACGATGTGTTCGTCAAGCACACCGGCAAACCGAAAGACGTGATTGAACGCGATACCGACCGCGATATCTACTTCAGCGCAGAACAAGCTGTTGAGTATGGTCTGGTTGATAATGTTCTGGATATGAGTGCGCAGGGAGAATAGCTTGTGAGTTATGTGCCGACCGGGAATCACAGATGTTCGTTTTGTGGACGCAGCCACGAAGAGGTTGAACGGCTTATCGCCGGACCGGACGGTGTCTTCATCTGTAATTACTGTGTGGAATTGTGTCACAGCCTGTTGATTGATGAAGAACTTGCGACGACACCGGGTGCAGACTTCCAGTTTGGTGAACTGCTTGCGCCACGCGAGATTATGACCCATCTTGACGAATACGTCGTGGGGCAGGGCTATGCCAAGCGCGTACTAAGCGTCGCCGTCTACAATCACTATAAGCGTATTCAGGCGGAACGTGCTGCCGGAGAAGTTGAGCTTCAGAAGAGTAATATCCTGATGCTTGGTCCGACGGGTAGCGGGAAGACTTTACTCGCGCAAACCCTGGCGCGTATCCTTGACGTACCCTTCTGCATCGCCGACGCTACCGCGCTGACCGAAGCCGGATACGTGGGCGAGGACGTAGAGAATATCTTGCTGCGTCTCATTCAGGCGGCAGATGGCGACATTGCACGCGCCGAAAAAGGCATCATCTACATTGATGAGATCGACAAGATCGCCCGTAAGTCAAACGATAACCCGTCCATCACCCGCGATGTCTCTGGTGAAGGTGTGCAGCAAGCGCTGCTGAAGATCATTGAGGGGACGACGGCGAACGTACCGCCACAGGGCGGGCGTAAGCATCCGCATCAAGAGTTCTTGCAAATCGATACAACGAATATCCTGTTCATTGTTGGCGGAACGTTTGACGGTATCGACGAAGTCATCAACAAGCGTGTCGGTACAAAAGCGGGCCTTGGCTTCGGTGCGGCCCAGAATCGGGTTGAGGTCGATAAGGCGCAACTGCTGCGTCAGGCCAACCCTGAAGACCTGATGAGCCACGGTTTGATCCCCGAACTGGTCGGGCGTCTGCCGGTGATCGTCAGCATCGAACCGCTGGATCGCGCTGATCTGATGCGCATCCTTATAGAGCCGAAGAACGCTCTCGTCAAGCAATACGAGCACCTGTTGTCGCTGGATAACGTCGAACTCGAATTCGAGGAGTCGGCGCTGGGTGCGGCGGCAGACCTGACCATGCAGCGCGAAACGGGCGCACGTGGCCTGCGGTCTATCATCGAAAGTTGTCTGCTTGACGTAATGTTCGAAATTCCGGGTCGTAAAGATATTCGCCGCATCGTCATTGACGGTGAAGTCATCAACGGCGAGGCACGCCCCCATATCTATACCGATCAGGATAAAGTGCTCGAATGGAAGCCGGATGGCTCCCTGAACACTGCGGCCTAATGAAACATATAAACTGAGTGCAACCATAACGGGCAGGTCATTGTGATCTGCCCGTTTTGACTCATGGTGAACTAGGCTTCGGCCCGCCCTTGAGGAATGATGACTTTCGCTAGATCACCAACTTGCTTTTTAAATTCCTGCGCATCGACAAGGGTCGCGCCACCGGCAATTGTCCCCCAGTTGTAAGGGATTACGATCTTTGGAGATATTTGCCGCACGACTTCGACAGCCTGTGTTACGTTCAACGTGCCCCCGTTGCCATCAATGGGGAGTAGGGCAATATCAGGGCGGATACGCGCCATTTCTGGAATGATCCCGGTGTCGCCTGCATAGTAGATGTCGTGATAGTTGATCGAGATTACAAAGCCAAGCCCGTTTGCGCTGGCAGGATGTCCGGCGTCATCTGGCGTGTATGCGGGGACAGCTTTGATGGCGGCTCGGTCTACTGTCATCGTGTGCCAGTGCCGGAGGATTACGGTTTCTTCGGCTTGCTCGCGTACTGCATTATTGCCAACAATAACCGTGTCATCACCTTTTAGCTTGTCAATATCTGCCAGCGAACAGTGCTCGTAGTGATCGTGGCTGACAAGAATGGCATCGGCATGAAAGACACTGCGTATCACACGCCAGGGGTTGATATAGATAATTGGCGGTCCCTGAATGACGAAGCTACCGTGTCCTAGCCATTGAATCTGGTCGATCATGCTCTTTTCCGTGTGACATTGTTTCTATAGAGTTCAATCTCATTGTAAGTGGATGCATGGAACAGGTGCAAGGGTCGTACAAGTCGTACACCTGGAATCGTCTTCAGCTTTCGTGTTTTGCGTTTTTCTATAAAATAGAAGAGAGTTGTGTCAGAGTACAATCAGACTGTTGTAAAAAATCACAAAATGGTTAAGGTACGAAATCTTAATCATGGGTGTGATACAGGCTCGTGATACGATGTTAGGTGAACGATTTCAAACCAGCCGTGCGTTTCTGCCCTGCTGTATCAAAGTGAGGAGGCATCCATGAGTGATCGCCCTGCAAATGGCCCCCGTAAGTTGCAGCGGGTTGGTGGTGATCGACCAAAATCCGCTGGAGGAGGCAGCACACCTCCGCGTTCGGCAGCGGATGTCAACACGACGCGTAGATTGTGGGTTCCACCGCCCGTTACCTCGGTCGAGGAAACCGGTCTTTCGCGCATTCATCTTGCCGATCTGGTCCTGAAGACGCTGTATTTCGGCGGCGACATGGTCGGTCATGCCATCTCGGAAGTGGTGAAACTGCCATTTACCGGCGTCCTGGACGATTTGCTTGAGTTTCTCAAACGAGAGCGTTTTGTAGAAGTGCGCGGTGCTGGCGGCTTTGGTGAAAGCAGCTTCCGTTATGTGATTTCGGAGCGGGGGGCAGAAAAGGCCCGCGAGGCGCTGGAACGCTCGCAGTATTCCGGGCCGTCTCCGGTGACGCTGCGCCAGTATATCGAGGCCATGCATGAACAAAACAAAGAGCGCCCCCCGGTTCATCAGGAAGACCTGCGCAAATTGATGGATAATCTCGTCATCGCCGACGAGATGTTGAGCAAAATTGGTCCGGCGGTGAATTCCGGTCGCTCTATTTTCCTCTACGGCCCCCCCGGCAACGGTAAGACGACGATTGCCGAACGTGTGGGCCGGTTGATTTTGGGGGAGGACCTGTGGATTCCCTATTCTGTCGACGTAGACGGGCAAATCATCCAGGTGTTTGACTCGGTAAATCATGAGTTGTCAGATAATACCGAGCGGGTGAAGCAGGGTACCGGCCTCATGACCGACCCGCGCTGGGTGCGCATCAAACGCCCGATGATTATGGTCGGTGGCGAGTTGACCATGGCTGGACTTGACCTCGTATACGACGATATCAACAAGTTCTATGAAGCGCCATTCCAGATGAAAGCCAATGGTGGCATGTTCCTGATCGACGACTTCGGACGCCAGCAGGTGCGACCGATTGACCTGTTGAATCGCTGGATCGTCCCGCTGGAAAAAGGCGTTGATTTCCTGACACTGAACAACGGTCGAAAGATCGAAATTCCCTTCAACGTGTTAATTGTGTTCTCCACCAATCTGGACCCGAAAGACCTCGTGGACGAAGCGTTTTTGCGCCGTATTCGTCACAAAATCGAGGTTGGCAACCCCACGTGGGAGCAGTACCGTGAGATTTTCAAAATCATGTGCCGGATCAAGAAAGTGGCGTATAACGAGAAGAGTCTCGCGTATCTGATTAACGAATGGTACATGAAGCATGACCGCGACCTGCGTATGGTTCACCCGCGTGACTTACTCTCACAATTGATCGACATCGCCAGCTATATGGATCGCCCGGCGGAACTTACCCGTGAGTTGATTGACCAGGCCGCTGCGTCTTATTTCGTCGAACTTTAAATGGTGCTGTCGCTACGGCGACGGCAGGACAAAAGTCGGTAGAACCTGATGAAGAAATTCAGTGGGGCCGCAATTCCACGTCATCAGGTGTTCACGCTGGCAAATGGCGTATATGTTGTGCAGTGGCAGGATAAACGCGTTCAAGAACTGCTGACAGGTCATTACCGCGATTACGAACACCGGACGGATTTCGGTCATGCCATCACCGATTGGGAATTGAAACAACTACAGTCCGGGGGCCGGGTAGAGCATTTTAACCGGTCCTATGTCTGGTTGTATCCGCTACCAGAATCCGGACGCTTCGGGCGGCGCCGTGTGCTGGGACGAGGCAATCGCGTGCGAGATTACTATTTGCGAACGCCGTACCCGGCAGCGAGTGTATCTGATATAAGTAAAGTACTGGATCAAATCGGAATTGGGGATCGTTTTAAGGCTATCGTTCGTGAGGGAATTGTCATCCTCGTCAAAAATGAAGGCGAATTGTTCGATAAGGCAGAAGAGGCACAACAGGCACAGCAATTCCTTTACGCGAATGCTCCCAGGGCTTTTGGCGACTTGACGGTTGCGTTTCTTGACCGTCCTGCCAATAAGCCGCCACCTACCACCACCCAGACGGAAGAAGTTCCCAGTCTGGATGTGCTTATCGCCAGCCAGACCAATACAACTGAGATTGCGGGTATGCAGATTGTGGCCGCACTCAAGCGAGATGATGAACGAGAGGCCTTCGGCGAACTGTTCGTCAAGATGGAATTAGAGGCGCGATTTGCCGATTCTGCCGCCGAAGCTGTTCAACTGCTAGAGGATGTCGAGTCTGACCTGTTAATTATCGACATTCAACTGCCAGATATGCACGGCTGGCAAATGCTGGGCAAACTTCGAGAGATCGAACGCCTGCGCGAACTGCCGATTGTCGTGCTAACTGACCGCCTGAACTTCGGCATGACCGTCGCCGGAGTGCATTATCTTCAACGTCCGATCAGCATTGCGCGTTTGCGGCAGAATGTGTATCTCGCGCTGACCGGAAACGGCAGCGGGTAGTTGCACGGATGCATACACGCTGGTACAGTCCTCGTTCAACGAAAACGAACTCACAACGGTATAGCAATGACCTGGGTAATATTACTGGCGTTTGTCGGTCTGATTGCTTTTATGTCACTGGTGGGACGGCAACAGGTCGCGTGGTCGGGCAAAATGCGCCGTGTCAAATCTGGAGTCTCGCGGGATGCAGAGTGGATGGCCCCCGACGATGTCGTGTCGCGGGTGCAGTCAGATTATTTGACAGCGATGCAATGGCTGCCAGAAAGTGTCCTGCGAAGTTGGTCCGAACAATGGAACGATGCTAATTTGTACTTTAGTGGGCGCTGTCTTGAGCGGCATCTCGCTATTTTGAAGCGCTATCGCCTCTCTCAATCTGCACGCTTTGAGGGCGTGATGCGTTGCCATCATCACCTATCTGTGCGCCACTTTTCCGATGATGGCGAGCGTTGTCTTGTCATCGACCATCAGACCGGACGCCGAATTCAGACCGTCAATGTGAAGTCAGGTGTGATCGTCTCTGCGCAGGACCTCGGCGCGGCTACTGTCGTTTATGAGATGCGCTATGACAAGACGATGCGGCGCTGGAAGATTGACCAGTTCACGCAAGAATTACCCCTCGGCTGGACGGCATCAGGACAGGGGCAATCCCGACATGGGCGAGTCCGTCTGTTAAAGTCGCTACCGCCGGTCATTGGGCGTGATAATTAGGCGTTATAGTTTAAGACAATCTACCGAATCGAGACGGCGATGATCTTCGTTACCGGCGGCACCGGGTTTCTTGGGCGGTATTTGCTGGCGGTTCTATGTCGGGCGGGGCATCGCGTTCGTGTGTTGACCCGTCACCCAGAGCAGCATGATTGGCTGGCGGATTTCCCTCACTTTGAAGTCGTTCGTGGTGACACAACCGATGCTGAGGCGATGATGCGACTGATTAAGGGTTGCCGCTATGTGATCCATGCGGCAGGGCTGTTTCGCTTCTGGGGAGACGACCGCGATTTCATGCAGACCAACGTCACTGGAACTGAGAACGTACTCGCAGCGGCAAAGGCGAACGATGTAAAGCGCGTAGTGTTGATTTCGACGGTTGCCGTTATCGGTCAACCACATCCAACCGATGTAATGGACGAGACCTATCCAGCGCGCCCGGCGGACCCCTACCAGCAGAGTAAACTTGATTCTGAGGCGGTCGGGCTGCGATATAACAACGAATATGATTTGCCAGTTGTCATCTTACGAGCGGGCGCGTTTTACGGTCCACTGGGGGATTACGCCTTTAATCGCCTGTTCTTTCGTGACCCCATGCGCGGGATTATGATGCAGCTAGACGGTGGAAATTATATTCAATTCCCCGTGTATATCGAAGATGTGGCGGATGCGTCACTGCTGGCACTGACGAAGGGGATTGCGGGCGAAATCTACAACGTGACGGGAGCGTGGATTTCACACCGCGAAGTATTCGACATTGTGACAGAAGCGGCAAATTTATGGTGGCCGCGCCTCAAAATCCCCGGATGGTTGGGGATACGGTCGGCACAGATGCTCGAAATACTTTCCACGCTGACCGGGCGCGAACCATTTTGGCCTATCAACCTGCGGTCTTACGTGTACAATAATTGGCGAATTTCCAACGAGAAAGCGCGGCATAACCTCGGCTTTGAGCCGACGCCGTTTAAAACGGGTGCAATTCGCACGGTGGACTGGTATCGTGCCGGACGACCGGATACGGTCCCCGAAGTGCGTTGCGACCCGCTGCCGCGAGATTGAGAACAAATCCCATGTTTGATGAAATCAAAATCTACGTCCGCAGTGGTGATGGCGGTGACGGCGCGATTGCCTTCCGTCGTGAAAAATATGTTCCGAAGGGTGGCCCTTCTGGTGCCGATGGTGGGCGCGGTGGCGATATTGTGCTGACAGTTAACCCGAAGATGAGTACGTTACTGCCCTTTAAGCGAAAACTACACTTTCGGGCAAAGAACGGCGTGCGCGGTGGCAGTTCCAATAAGACCGGCGCGAGTGCCGATCCGCTCGAAATCGACGTGCCGCCAGGGACGGTCGTGCGCGATGCGGATACCGACGCAGTGCTGGCGGACCTCGTCAAGCCGGAGGATCGCTTCATTGTGGCGAAAGGCGGTCGCGGTGGCAAAGGCAACGCCCGCTTTACATCTTCATCCAACCAGGCACCGCGTGTAGCAGAAAAAGGCGCACCCGGTGAAGAACGCTGGATAAGGCTAGAACTCAAGCTGATTGCTGATGTGGGCATCGTCGGCGTCCCCAATGCCGGAAAATCAACATTGTTGAGTGTCATCAGCAACGCCAAACCGAAAATCGCCGATTACCCGTTCACGACTATCGAGCCGAATCTGGGTGTCGTGCTCTATGACGATACGGACCTTGTATTTGCGGATATTCCCGGTTTGATTGAGGGGGCACATATGGGCGTCGGGCTGGGTCATTCGTTTTTGCGTCATGTGCAGCGGACGCGCCTGCTCGTTCACGTGTTGAATGGCGCAGACGAGAACGTAATCGCCGATTTCAGCCAGATCAACAGTGAACTGGCGCTGTTTGACGAACGATTGGCTGAACGCCCGCAAATCGTGGTCTATAATAAAATGGATATTCCTGAAGCGGCTGAACGCTGGTCGCAAATCGAGGCATCGCTAAAAGAACGTGGTTATGAGCCGTTGGCGATTTCGGCGGCGACACGGCAGAATACGCGCTTGCTGGTGCAAAAAGTATTTGAGGTAGTCGCCAGTTTGCCACAGACAACACTGTTCGAGGCGGTCGAAGCGGCCCCGGTCTACGAGCTGCCAGAAGATGATGTGAGTTTTGAGATCACCCGCGAGGACGATGGCGGCTATCGTGTGAGCGGCAAGCGTATTGAGCGGGCAGCAGCGATGACGTATTGGGATTATGATGAGGCGGTCAATCGCTTTCAGAAAATTCTGGAGACACTCGGCATTTCAAAAGCACTTGAGAAAGCCGGGATTGAAGTGGGCGATACCGTATATATTGGCGATTTTGAACTGGAATGGTCGGAATGACTTCCGTAAACGGCGATCAAACACAATCTGCAAGCCCTGTAACGAATCAGCGCATCGGCATTCTTGGCGGGACTTTCGACCCGCCGCACAATGCCCATTTGATCCTCGCTCAACACGCCTATGAGGAGTTGGGGCTAACCGAGGTATTGTTCGTCCCCGCAGGAATGCCGCCGCACAAAACGCGCACGCGGACGAACGCCGATCAGCGTTTGGATATGCTGCGTATCGCACTTGACGATGTGCCGTATTTTCGGCTATCACGCGTCGAAATCGACCGTCCCGGGCCACACTATACGATTGATACGGTGCGCATCATCCAGGAGGAGAACCCGACCGCTGAATTGTTCTTCATTATGGGTGGTGACGTGTTCCGCGATTTGCCGAGTTGGGATCGTCCGCAGGAGATGTTCGAAACGTGTAAGCTGGCAGTTGCCGTAATGCGACGCCCTGGCAAGGATGGCTCTGATTTGCGTGCTGACATGCATGAGAGCTTAATCCCCGGTCTGCGTGAGTATACGATTATGCTCAACTCGCCACTGGTAGAATTTTCTTCGACCGACATTGTAGATCGCCTGACGAACGGACGCAGCGTGCGCTATATGGTCCCTGAGCCTGTGCTAGAGTATATTAGCGATCACGGTTTGTACCAGCCGGATAAGGCACAGGTTTAGCCCCCCTCGTAAACAATGAGACTGTTGAAATCGCATGGAGAGACGCCCGTGAGACGCTTCTTGCTGCCTTTGATGTGTGGATTGCTGCTGGTTGGTGCTGCATTCGGGATGAATCCGGCGGATGCGCAGGGTGACCCGGTTCCAACGCTGGTTCCGCCGACCCTTGTTCCGGTTCCGCCGTCTGGTGAGGGCGAGATCATCCCTTCGGAATCAGCAGTGGCGCGAATTCAACGTAACGGGATTGTGCGCGTTGGCGTGTTGTTCAACGATCGCCCGTTTTCATGGTTGAACGTGCGTGGTGATGTCGCCGGATATGAGCCAGATGTCGCCCGCAGTATGGCGGATGCATGGGGCGTGGATATCGAGTTTATACAGGTGACACGTGACGCCGAGACAACGGTTCGATTGCTGCGCAGTGGCGAAATCGATATCGTGGCTTCTGCACTAATTCACAGCCGCGAAAATGATGCACTGGTGCAGTTCAGTAGTACGACTTATCTCGATGGGATGTCGCTCATGGTCCGGGCAGACGATGGTGCGCAGTCCCCGGTGGAGATGGCAGGGCGGCGTATCGGTGTCGTAATTCAGACCCCAGCGCAATCGGCAGCGGTGGCGTGGATCAATCGCACGGGGATTGATGCGACTATCAATACGTTTCTGACGCTGGATCGGGCATTTGTGGCGCTGGCTGATGGTCGGATTGACGGCTTGATCGACTCTGAACAGCGCTTGAATCTGGTCAGCGCCCAGCAACCAGATTTAATTCGCATTCTTGCTGAACCAGTCGAATACCGTCCGCACGCATTCGCATTTGTGCGGCAGGATGTCCAGATGCGCGGTCTGGTGGATCGCACAGTGCAATATCTGACCGCAAACAGGCGCATGAACGAGATTTATCAGGTGTTCTTCCCCGGTGGAACCTTTGATCTGGTGCGGCCCTGGCCTGATCTGGACGAGGACGCGCCGAATCCGGCGAACTATGGTGCAGAGTTGACCTTCCCGGCGGCGTTTATCGTGCCACAATTGCAGAATGGGCGTGCCCTGCGCGTAGCCGGACTGTATGGCGTCACGGTGGATTCTGATTCGCCGGAGAGCGAGCGGCGTCTGGATACCCTTCATCGGGCTGTCTTCGATGAGATAGCGCGGCGCTGGGGTGTTCCGGTCGAATATGTGCCAGATAGCGTGAACAACGCCGTTGATCTGGTAGCGGCAGGGCAGGCGGATATCGCGGTTGGTGCAATTCCAACCTGGGCAGACGCCGAACGCGTCGCCTTTACACAGCCGTATCTGCTGCGTGGTGAGCGTTTGCTTGTTCGCAGTAATGACAACGTGCAGAATTTTGAGGGGTTACGTGGTGGTGGCGTTGTCGCCACACCGAATAACGAATCCGGCGCGGCTGTGCGGGCGGTAGCAATCGCAGAGAGCATTAACGTGCGCATTGAAATTGTACAGGTCCGAGAGCAGGACATTGCCTTTACGTTATTGGAAGCTGAAGATGCTGAAGTCGCCTTCGGAGATAGTGTTCGCTTGCTGCCGCACGCACAGGCATTTCCCGATTTGCTGCGCCTGACCAATGAAGAAGATCGCGGCGGGGATGCGTGGTATAGTCGCTCGTATGTGGCGTTTGCAGTTCCTCGTGATGACGCGGATTTCCGGTCGTTGGTCGAATACACCCTGCAAGAGATTGTTCGTGATGGGACGCTGCGCACGCTGCTGGCCCCGGTGATGCCGCAGGATGCCATCGACGAGTTGCAGTTTGAATTGTGGCCCGGTCCGGCGGATTATCTGGGGTTTTCGCTGACGGGATAGACCGGTTCTTGTTTGGGTTTCGCCTCAGACTCAGTCTCGGATTCGCTTTGCTTCTGTTGGCCCAGGCTGGCGACGATCACACCTGTCAGCAACACGGCGCTACCTGTGATCTGCAACCAGGTCGGGATTTCTCCAAAAATAATGTAGGCCAGCAGCGCCGCGAACACGGCAATCAACTGCTGCGCGATGCTGACATATGTTGCCGCGAAGAAGCGCAGAGCGTAGTTGATACCATTGTGTCCGATCATCTGTGGGAATAGCATCACCATAAAGACCCAGAAATAGCCTTCTGCACTGTATCCGGTTACCTGCGTGCCACTGAGCGCAATAAAAATGGCGGTAAAGAATGCTCCGCATCCATAGACTAGACTGACGTAGGGAATCAACGGTAAGCGGTTGCGCACCTGTCTGCCAATAATCAGGTAGAAGGCGACGGAAAACGCACCAAGCGAGGCCAGCGCCGCGCCCAATAGTGGATTATCGCCGCTGCTTGTACCACCGTCCCCGCCGCCAATGGCGATGACGATCCCCCCGCCGATCGCCAGCAGCATCCCGACCCCGATCCATGTATTCGGCTTTTGTTTTAGAAAGAGGAATTCCAGCGCGGCTACCCACAACGGACTCGCCAGCACAAGCACCTGCGCCATGAGTACGCTCGTATATTCGAGCGCGGTGATGTATCCGGTGAAATGCACCGCCAGCCAGAATCCGGCGATCAGCATGAGCAACACGTGCCGGCGTTGCAGTTTGCGAATGGCATCCATGTGGCGCAGGGCAAACGGGGCCATAAGCAGTGACGAAAGTCCCATGCGTCCCAATGCTACCAACAGTGAGGGGACGCCTTCATCCTGTGCAAGCCGGATGAGAATCGCCGCTGTTGACCCACCGAGGACGGCTAGAATCAGGGCGACGTATGGCGCAAGCGGATGTGTGGACTTGCGGCTAGCTGTTGCTGTCGATGACATGAACGGCCTCTTGTGATCCAGGTTGGGTGGTGGTCGATTGTCCGAGTGTAGCGATGGTCACACCAATTAGGATGATCGCGCTACCTGCGATTTGCCAGATGTCGGGAACTTCGTTAAACACAGCGATGGCGATGGCAGCACTGGCGATAGGTTCCGCTTGTGTGGCGATGCTGACATAGGTCGCGGGTAGATAGCCAAGTACATAATTCAGCGCTGAATGCCCGATTAACTGCGGAATCAGCGCGACAGCGATCACCCAAAAATACGCTTCTCCGCTGTGCCCGGTGACGGGGGTTGCTGTCAGGATCACGACCAGCGACAATAAAATTGCCGCGAATCCATACACCAGCCAGATATACGGCATCAACGCCAGATGCGGGCGCAGCGAGCGCCCGATAACAAGATACACGGCGACTGCCAGCGCTCCCACAAAGGCCAGAATCGCACCGCGTATCGTATCTGCCCCCGTGAAGGCATCGCCACCCTGACCTGCGTTAATCAAGATGCTGCCACTAATCGAAATTGTCAGGCCAACGATGATGGGGCGGGCCAGACGTGCATTGAGAAAAAACACTTCCAGCAGTGCGACCCATATGGGTGTGGTCGTGACGATAACGACGCTAATCAGCACCGTTGTGTATTCCAATGACGTAACCCACGATGCGAAGTGAATCGCTAGAAATAAGCCAGAAACCGCCAGCAATGCGCGGTCACGGCGGGTGAGTCCGGCGATTTGCTGGCGATAGCTTGAATTGCGCAGGGTGATCGGTGTGAGGATGATCGCCGCTAGCAGCAGGCGGCCTCCGGCAATGACTAGCGAGGGCATCCCGGCATCTTGCGCTAGCCGGATGAAGATCGCTGCCAGAGAAACCGATAGTACGCCAGCTACCAGTGCGAGATAGGCCTTAAAATTGGTGTCGTCGCCCAGTCGGGCACGTATCGCCTGCATTGATCATTCTTTCAGCGCAGCTTGGTGATTGGTTACGAAATCTCGCTCACCATACCGCCGATTCGAGCGCAGCTATAGGGCCAATCACGGAATTAGTGTGAGTCGTTTTTAAGCTGACTCTCATCCGTCTATCGACTGTGTTTATTCGCTTCTTATGCCCCGGTTGTACCATGAAACTTGGTTATGACTTAAAAATCCTGCATAGGAGATAATTCGCTATGGCTTTTGAACTTCCTTCACTTCCTTACGCATTTGACGCGCTAGAACCGCATATTGACGCCCGCACAATGGAAATCCATCACGACAAGCATCATGCCGGGTACACCAGCAAGCTGAACGCCGCTCTCGAAGGCACCGAATTTGCTAACAAGTCCATCGAAGAAATCCTCGGCAATTTGTCTGCGCTGCCCGAAGGTAAGCAGGGCGCTGTTCGCAACAATGGCGGCGGTTTCGCTAATCACAGCCTGTTCTGGCAGATTCTCGGCCCGGATGCCGGTGGCGCACCACAGGGCGAACTCGCCGACGCCATCAACGGCACGTTCGGCAGTTTCGACAGCTTTAAGGATCAGTTTGCACAGGCCGCGGCGACCCGTTTCGGCTCTGGCTGGGCGTGGCTGGTCGTAGACGGCGGTGAACTGAGCATCACCTCGACGCCGAATCAGGATACCCCGCTGATGGAAGGCAAGACGCCTATCCTCGGCATTGACGTATGGGAACATGCGTACTACCTGCATTATCAGAATCGTCGCCCCGACTACATTGCGGCTTTCTGGAACGTGGTGAACTGGGCCAAGGTCGCGGAGTTCTACGCCGCCGCCAAGTAGTTTTGGCTAAATGACATTTAGAGCGCTGCGAATTCTCGTGGCGCTTTTTTGATTCAGGTAATTTGTCACCGTGAGACAGTCTTTAACTCCGTCATTTCCGGTTGTATGCTATGAATTGTGATAAAAATTCGCTCTTGAATTCGCTACAATCTGAGGGGTGATAAAAATGACAGAATTTCGTGTAGAAAAAGACTCGCTTGGTGAGGTAAAGGTTCCGGCAAATGCCTACTATGCTGCGCAGACACAGCGTGCAGTTGAAAATTTCCCGATTAGTGGCCTGAAGCCCTGGCCAGCGTTCATCTGGAGTATGGCGCTTATCAAACGTGCCGCCGCCGAAGTTCATAAAGACCTCGGCTTGCTGGATGCGAAGATCGCAGATGCCATCATTCAGGCAGGTGACGAGATTATCGGCGGTCAGCATCACGATAACTTCGTGGTCGATCCCTTCCAAGCGGGTGCAGGGACCAGCCATAATATGAATACGAATGAGGTCATGGCGAACCGCGCCAATGAAATCCTCGGTTTTGCGCTGGATGACTCGAACAAGCCGGTGCATCCCAACGACCATGTCAACATGGCGCAAAGCACCAACGATACGATCCCAACCGCGATCCGCCTGGGTGTGCTGTGGCGTCTGGAAGAACTGATCAACACGCTCCAGCACTTTGTCGACGAGAACAACAAAAACGCCGCCGCATGGGACGACATCGTCAAGACCGGTCGCACGCATCTTCAGGACGCTGTTCCGGTGCGTCTGGGGCAGGAAGTCGGCGCATGGAGCAAGGCCGTTGAGCGTCAAATTGAAAAAGTCAAATTTGCAGCTGAGGGGTTGCGTCGTCTTGGGATCGGCGGTACGGCAGCCGGAACCGGCCTCAATGCCCATCCTGAATATCACGCACGTATGGTCAAAAAGCTGAATGAATTGACCGGCATTGAGCTTTACGAAAGCGACAATCTGTTCGAGTCTATGCAGTCGATGCAAGACGCGGTGTTCTTCAGTGCGGCGCTGCGTAACGTGGCGATGGACTTCACGCGGATTGCCAATGACGTGCGACTTCTGAGTGCAGGCCCGACGACCGGTATCGCGGAATTGACCTGCCCGACAGTGCAGCCCGGTTCCTCGATTATGCCCGGCAAGGTCAACCCCGTGATGGCGGAAATGCTCAATCAGGCAATGTATCACGTCATGGGCAATGATGCGGCGGTCAACATGTGCGGCGCGGCGGGGCAGTTCGAACTCAACGTCATGATGCCGATCATCTCGCACAATCTCAACGAAATGATGCAGGTGGTTATTGGTTCGGTGACGGCGTTTACCGATAAACTGATTGTTGGATTTATTGTCAACCGCGAGAACGCTGAAAGCTGGCTGGCGAAAAACCCGATTCTGGTGACAGCACTGAACCCGATCATCGGCTATAACAAGGGTGCGGAAGTCGCCAAGAAGTCGCTTGCAGAAGGCAAAACCGTAAAGCAGGTTGTGCTGGAAATGGGCCTTATGAACGAAGCAGAACTTGACGAGGCGCTCGATACACGCAAGATGACCGAAGGTGGTATCAACAAGTAGCTGCGGCACTGATGTGACTATATCAATAAATAGCTATGACGGCTGAATCTGAACCAAACCTGGCGTATCAGCGCGTTAAAGGTGGGTTTCGATGTTGTTGTAGAATTGTCGTTTCTCTCAATTGAGAAGCCTATCCGAATGCAGTATACTAGCCGGGAACCATTTCCCGGCTTTTT
>DAOTXA010000417.1:0-8019 GCA_034435595.1 Anaerolineae bacterium
AATCCACACAGGACGCACTGGACGCGCAGGCGACCACCGAGGCGATCAACTCACAGGCGACTGCCGACGCGCAATCCACGACTGATGCCGTCAACGCACAGGCGACTGCCGACGCGCAATCCACGACTGATGCCGTCAATGCACAATCCACGCAGGAGGCACTGGATGCTCAGGCCACCGCCGACGCGCAGGGCACGCAGGATGCACTCGATGCGCAGGCGACGCAGGACGTACTGGACGTGACCGCCACCGCCGACGCACAGGTCACGATCAATGCGCAAGGAACAGCCGATGCCGTCGCGGGCACACAAACGACCGAGGCACAGTCACAGACGCTTGAGGCGCTGTATGCCGAAGGAACGGCTAACGCACAGGCGACGCTTGATGCATCTGCAACCGAGGTGCCGACTGAGACGCTAACACCGGAACCGAGTGCAACTCCGGCAGCCGCCGCTCAGGTCGTAACGGACGAACCAACAGACGAACCGACCGACGCGCCAACAGACGCGCCGACCGACGAACCAACGGACGAACCAACAGACGCGCCGACCGACGAACCAACAGACGCGCCGACCGACGAACCGACAGACGAGCCGACCGAAGCGATCAGTCCCACAATCGCGCCGACCGACGAGCCAACGCCGCAACCGTCCCTGACGCCAACCACGTTGACCGAAGAATTCGATGCGGAACAGGCCCCTGAAGACGATCAAGACCTGTTACCGCTCGTCATCGCCGGCATCTGTGGTGGCATCTTACTCATTTTGTTGATCCTATTCTTCGCACGTCGTCGCAACCGCGAGGCATAGGCGGCTGTCTATAAGATATATCCGGGGCGAGTCACACAGACTCGCCCTGTTTGATTTCAAGCGCAAAACGGGACTGTTGCGCAATGCGGTATAATGAGCATGTGTGAACTTCACCAAATGGTCACGCAGATTTAAGGTAAGATCAAAAGACCTTCCCTAACGTATTGATGGGGAATATTCGGATCATGAAGACAATACTGATCGTCGAGGATGACCTCGCCAATCGTAAATTTTTGAGCGCGTATCTTCAAATGGCAGGTTATGACGTAAAGCCCGTAGATACCGCGCACGCCGCACTGGTCTATATCCGTGAGAACCCGCCGTCATTGGTGTTGACCGATATTCGCCTGCCGGGGATGGATGGTCTGACCCTGACACGGCAGATCAAAAGCGATCCTGAACTGGCGCACATTCCCATCATTGCGGTTACAGCGCAGGCTATGCCCGGTGATGCCGAGAAGGTCGAAGAAGCCGGTTGCGACGGCTATATCTCCAAACCGATCAACTTTGCGTTGTTAGAAGGCTATCTCGAACGCTATCTCGATCACCCGGAACGCCCTTGATCTTTTATGACCCCTTAAAAACCCGCAATTGAAATTCTAACGTGCGGGTTTTATACTTGCACTCAGAGACGACTTGCTCTAAATAAGTTGCGATCTGTAGGGATAACCCATGGGTCGCGTCTACGTCTATCGAGACGGTAGACATAGCTGAACCTGAATACTGCCTACAGAAAACTGCACCCCAATCAACGAGATTAACCAACGCCATGATTAGCGAAAAAACGATCAAAACTCTTGAACTCGATAAGGTGCTGGCGCGGCTGGCGAAGCATACCAGCTTTTCCGCCGGGGCCGACCTTGCCCGCGAATTGGTGCCATCCGGCGACACCGAAGAAGTGCGGACGTGGCAAAAAGAAACCGCCGAGGCACGTCTGACCTTCGAGAACCAGACAAATATCACGCTGGCAGGCGTGCGTGATGTGCGCGACATCAGTATCAGCGCCCAGCGCGGCGTCGTCATCGAACCATCCGTATTGCTCGACATCCGCATGACTCTGCGGCGTGCCACCACGCTTAAGCGCACACTCGGACGCATGAGCAGTCAGTATCCACTATTGGCGGAACTGCTGGCGGAAGCGCAGGAAATCCCCGAAGTGGTCGATGCCATCGGCGGGGCCATTGATGACAACGCCGAAGTCAAGGACAGCGCCAGCGCTAAACTCGCCATCATCCGCCGTGACCTGAAGGCCGCGTTTGATCGCCTGCAAAATCGTCTAAACCGGCTCATCAGCACACAAAGCAAAGCGCAATGGTTGCAAGAGTCAATCATTACCATGCGGAACGGGCGTTATGTCGTGCCATTGAAAGCCGACCATAAGGGGAAAATCCCCGGCGTGGTGCATGACTCATCGTCATCTGGCGCGACGCTGTTTATCGAACCGCTGGAAACGGTCGAACTCAACAACAAGTGGCGCGAACTCCAGCTAGACGAGGAAAAAGAGATTCGGCGCATCTTACAGGCGCTATCCGGGCTGGTCGGTGACCATGCCGAGGACATCGTGCGGACCGTGGAAGTGCTGGCCTATCTTGATCTGGTGCTGGCGAAGGCGCATCTAGCCGAAGAAATGAACGCCGTTGAACCCGTTCTCGTCCCCTTCAGGGATACGTCCGCGCAAAACGGACACGCCGTACATCCCGGCAGTACGATCGCACTCAAGGCGGCGCGGCATCCCCTGTTGACGGGCAATGTCGTGCCAATCAACGTCGAATACGGCGAATCTACATGGGTGCTGGTCGTTACCGGGCCGAACACGGGTGGCAAGACAGTGTCTCTAAAGACAGTCGGGCTGATGGCGTTGATGGGACAGGCAGGATTGCATCTCCCGGCAGAGGACGCCAAACTAAGCGTTTTCGAGGGGGTCTATGCCGACATCGGCGACGAACAGAGCATCGAACAATCCCTCAGTACTTTCTCCTCTCACATGACAAACACCATCAACATCCTGCGTGAGTGCGACCGTTATTCGCTCGTGATTCTGGACGAAGTTGGCGCAGGGACAGACCCGGCGGAAGGGTCGGCGCTGGCGCGAGCAATCCTCACACGCCTGCGTGATCGTCAGGTCACGACGATGGTCAGCACCCATCACCCGGAACTGAAAATCTATAGTGTGGAAGCATCGGGCGTCCGTAATGCCAGCGTAGAATTTGACCTGGAGACGCTAGCCCCCACCTATAAGCTGATTGTCGGCCTGCCGGGACGGTCTAACGCGCTTGCTATCGCTACACGGCTTGGGCTGGACGAAGATATCATCGAATCGGCACGCGGCATGGTTGCTACCGAAGACTTGATCGCCGATGATCTGCTGGACGAGATCAACCGCACCCGTGAGGATATTCAGCACCAACTGGAAGAAGCAGAACTCGAACGCCAGCGCGTCGTCGAAGCCCGCGATGAGTTGCAGGCGCGTCTCGATGTGATTGAGGATGAACGCCGCGACATCATCAATGCGGCGCGGCGCAACGCAGGCGAGGAAATCGCTGATTTCCAGAAGGAGTTGAAGCGGCTGCGCAACGAACTGCGAACTGCCGGTCTGCCGTTGGAAACACTGCGGGCAGTGCAATCGGCGGCGGAGCAAATCGCCGAGTATGCCGCGCAGCCCGTTGCCAACGAGGTCGAAAAGCCTTCGGATAACGATTGGCTACCAGAACTGGGCGATGTCGTATGGCTGGAAACGCTAAACGCAGAGGGAACGATCACCGAATTAGACGAAACCGAAGCAATGGTGCAGGTTGGGTCGCTGCGCGTCCGGGCCGGGTTGGAAGAGCTACAGAAGCGCTCGCGCAGTCAGAAGCGTGCCATGAAACGCGGACATGTTCGCAAGTACGAATCCGAGGGATTGCCCGAAATCAAAATCGAGTCACCCGGTATGGAACTCGATTTGCGCGGTCAGCGTGTCGAACAGGCCCTCGAACGCCTTGATATGTATGTGGATGCCGCCTATACCGCCGGGTTGCCCTTCGCACGCATCATTCACGGTAAGGGAACGGGTGCGCTGCGTAAGGCCGTCCGCGAGGTGGTGAACACGCACCCGCTTATCTCCAAAGTGGAAACCGCCCGCCCCAAAGAAGGTGGCGACGGCGTGACGGTCATCCACATGGTTCCCATCACGTAAGCACGTAAGCACGAGCTTTCGACTATTGGCGAAAAGTCGTGTCCTTACAGTCGAAATAGAATGCGAATCAAAAAGAGCGTCCTCATTGTGTGTGGACGCTCTTCTCATTCTATCTATAGCGCGACCTATTGGTCACGCGCCCACTTGCGCATAGCTGCGGCGGCTTCGGGCGTTTTAAGCGAGGCCAGTGCGCGGAACGCAGCAATGCGTGTGCGCGGATTCTGGTCATTCAGGACTTCCGCCAATTCCGGCACGACGACGCCATCGCCGAGGCGACCAAGCGCCTCGGCAGCGAAACGGCGGACGGCGGAGTCTTCGTCTTCCAGCGAACTCGCCAGCACGCGGACGGCGACTTCGTCATCCACACCGATCTTGCCGAGGGCCTTCGCAGCGGCGCGGCGGACGTTTTTGTCGTTAGAGCGCAGGCTGTGCGTCAGACCATCAATCGCGGGCTTGCCGACGGCGATCAGTGCCCCGGCAGCGGCAGCACGTACCCAGGGGTCATCCTCGCGCAGCGCGTCGAACATGACGGGCAGCGCTTCTGCATCGCCAATACGACCCAGTGCTTTGACGATCATGAAACGTGTGCCCGAATCCGCCAGCGGGTAGATATCCACCAACTGTGGGACGGCAGGCGCGTGTTCTTGTTTGCCAAGATATTCAACCGCCTTCGAGCGAATATCAGCGTCAATGTTGTTCAGATCGTGCATCGCCTGTTCGATGGTGTAATTCTCAGTCATGTTGATTACCTCTCTCATAGAGTGGTTAGTTGTCGGTGATTGGTTGCTAGTTCTTCGCGCCATTCTATTTATAACGCAGAATCGGACGAACTGTTTACCAACTGAGGACCAAATACTAACGACTCACGTTCATACAAAACGCCCGCAATACGGGCGCATAACAGTGCCAGAAACATAAGTTTCAGGCTCCAGGTTGTACAAGGTTAGCTATCTCCGCGAGCCGCCTGACGTGCTGCCTTGCGTGCCAGTGCCGCCTCACGACGCTTGCGGCGCTTTTCCTCATCACCCAGCGGAGACTTAAACGAGGAATCCGCAGCCGGTTTTGCTTCTTCGGCGGGTGCTTCCGGTTCCGGTTCTGGCTCGCTATCGGCATCTTGTGCGGCTTCAGCTTTCGCTTTGGCGGCGGTTTCTGCTTCCGCCTTCTTACGAGCGGCTTCTTCGGCTTTGCGTTTAGCTTCTGCCTCTGCCTTGCGTTTGGCCTCTTCTTCGGCGCGAATCTTCGCTTCTTCTTCCGCCTTGATACGCGCTTCTTCGGCGGCGATGGCATCAGCCTGTTTGCGCTCCATTGCCTTGACTGTGTTCGCGGCCTGTTCGCGCAATACCGACACAGAATTAGAGCCTTCTGCGCCGCGAATCTCGTGATGCTCATCGTGTTTGACGCCGTAGACGAACACGTAGTACACCGCGATGAGATCAACTACAGCGATAATGAGGAGAATTGCAACCCCTACACCCATGTGTGCGTTTCCTCTATCCTGGTGATCCGGTAACTTAGACGGCCTGACAACCCGTTGCCTTACCCGGATCGCAGCCGAAATTGAACCAGATTCATAACAAAATCAGGTTGATTATAACTGTGGTTGTATCCGCTTGACAAGTTGCATACGTCAATTTTTCGCGTTCAGGTGCCTAGTGCCAGGATAACGAAACTGACATAGGCCACAAGCAGCAAGATCGCCTCAATGCGCGACACCTTGCCCGCCGTCCATGTGAGTGGAATTAACGCAAAGGAGAAGGCCAGCATCACCAGTAGATCGAATTCGAGGACGCGCTGCGTTACCGTAATGGGGCGGATGACGGCTGTCGCGCCGAGGATCAGCAGCAGGTTGAAGATGTTGGAGCCGACGATGTTGCCGATAGCGATGTCGTTTTGCTTGCGCAGCGCCGCGACAATGGATGTCGCCAGTTCTGGCAGTGAAGTACCAATCGCCACCAATGTGATGCCAATCGCCAGTTCGCTGATTTCGAGTTCGCGGGCGATCGCCACCGCGCCGTCCACGGTCAACCGTGCGCCGACGACGAGCACCGCTAAACCGATCAGCAAGCGCACGACTTCGACTTTGCGCCGCTCGTTTGGGATGATGGGTTCGGTTTTGCTATCTATTGCAGATTCGACTTCGGACAGGTTACCCGTTTCATGCTCCTGTCGCGTTAGCCAGTACATCAGGCCGTTAAACGCGACCAGCATGATCAGCAGAATGACGCCATCAACACGCCCGATATCCTGCCCGATGAAAGCCATCGCGGTGACAATCAATGTGATGACGATCATGAGAGGAATTTCACGACGCAGCAAGGTCGCACGTACCGTAACAGGGAAAACCAGCGCAGTCGCCCCCAGAATCAGGCCGATATTCGAGATATTGGAACCGACGACATTGCCGACAGAAATATCCGAACTGCCATCCATAGCCGCCTGCACACTCACCAGCAATTCTGGCGAGGATGTGCCGAATGCGACGACGGTCAGGCCAACAATCAGGGACGAAACGCCCATCGAACGGGCCAGACGCGATGCACCTGTAACCAGCCAGTCTCCGCCAACAAAAAGACCGACCAGGCCGATCAACACAAGTAGAATGTCTTCCTGCACCCGGATCCCATCCGTTTCGATTTTGTAGTTTTCAGCATAACTGCTAAACGGTATCATCGAACCCACAATTTGACTACCCCATTTAAGAGGCGTGTCAAAACGCAAACACCGTGAACGAAACGCAAATATTTCACTGTCAGCTATCGCCAGTTAAATAAGGTAAAGCAATTTGTAGTAAAAGTCCTGTAAGGGCGACCCTATCTTCCTGCAAACGTAAAATTTACCTGAACAACGTAAAAAGACACGCCGGTTTGCTGCAACAATCAACGATTCAATGCTAAGATTATTTGCGATGTTACATGACATATTTGACATCGCAACATAACATCAGACATGTGCTTCTTGGAGAGAGCGTCATGCCGCAATATCTGGTAAACGGGACCGACAGCCCGCCTAAAAGACGCAAATGCATCGCGTGTGGACATATGAACGCCCCACATGCCCTGGCCTGTGATTTTTGCCTGACCGTTTTGACAGGCAGCGAGTGGGTGAATGACGCCCCGGCATCAGTGTCAGACGATCATTTCGGCATACAACCCGCAGACTACCAACCGACCTCACGGTTACGCAATCGCCCGGTCGAGGCGCGGGTGCGACGTGTGCATGAAGAATACGCCGATGTCGTTGACAGCGACTATATCAACGAACGGGCAGACTACGGCATGAGTCCGGCGGACATTGAGGCACTTTCGGCATCTGGTGCGGATCTCCGCGAGACGATTCAGGTCGTAAACAGGGCGACACAGCGCGTCCCCAGAAGAGGTACTCCCGTGTTTGAATCTACTATGCTCCTGTCGTTGGAAGTTTCCAGAGATGAAAGCCCGGTTGTCTTGCGCTTACCAGCCAATCGTCCGCTGATTTTTGGGCGCGACGATCCTGATTCCGGTCAACGCCCGGATATCGACCTCGTCCCCTACGGCGCATACCAGCGCGGGGTCAGTCGCCATCATGCCGCACTTGAATTGACGGGCAAACGGCTGGTATTGAGCGACCTTTCCAGCGCCAACGGGACTTTCTTGAACGGCGTGCGTCTTGATCCACACGAAACCCATCAAATCCGCGACGGTGACCGCCTGCGTATGGGCAACCTGACCGTGGACGTGTTTTTCAACTACTAGATAGCTGTTAGCGCTTCGCTATTGGCTGTTAGCAAAACAAACCGATGAACTTAGCCACAGTCCAGACATTTATCCAATGCCTGGTGGCTAAAAGCTAACAGCTAAAGGCCAACAGCCCCTAAATCACAATTTCCCGGATACTCCGTGCGTGGAGGCGAGGACATGAAGCAATGTCTTCGTCTCTTCTTTTGTCGGGTTATTCCGGCAGCGGAACCGCCCACGGGAAACCGTCGACTGCATAGCCCTCAGAAATCCAACCCACATTGTCGTTATCAGATTGTGCAGGCCATGCGAGCAGATTTGC
>DAOTXA010000418.1:0-3430 GCA_034435595.1 Anaerolineae bacterium
TCTTTAGCTGGTGGATTGCAACAGGAGAAAGCACCGTTGTCCAAGTCACGTACAGAACAATTGGTTGAACGGCTGCGCGACCTCCAGGCCAGTTCCGGGGATGTCGAGGCAGCAGCCATCGTCAGCGTTGATGGTCTGAGTATGGCCTCCTCACTGCCCGCCGATATCGAAGAGGACCGCGTAAGCGCGATGTCGGCAGCCATGCTGTCGCTTGGTGAGCGTATCTCGTCTGAACTGGGGCGTGGCGAACTGGAACAGGTCATGGTCAAAGGAGAGCAAGGTTACGTGCTGCTGACGGCGGTCGGTGAGGAAGCGGTGTTGACCGTGTTGGCACGCAAAGAAGCCAAACTCGGCCTCATCTTCCTTGATGTCACCCGTACCGTAGAGGACCTGTCCTCGCTGGTTTAGCGGCGCACGGCGCAAACCGTCCAGGTCTGATTGATCAAGCATGATTCAGTTGAAAGTCGACGCACCCGGTGGTTGAGCAAAGCGGTCTAACCTACCCGAACCGTTTCGCACGCTGGTTCCTGTTGGCCTTCGAAGAAGTAATGGGCCGTCAGGGGCTGTCTGTCGTGCTGGATCAAGCCGCGTTGTCTGAGTGGGGGGCAAGGCTGCCGCCCGATAATCTGGCACGCGAGGTCGATTTTGCCGTGCTTTCTGCCCTTAGTCAGGCGCTCGAAACCGTTTACGGCGTGCGTGGTGGGCGCGGCCTATCATTGCGCATCGGGCACGCGACCTTTGCCAATGGTATCAAGTCCTTCGGCGCATTTGTCGGGATGCGAGCCAGCGCATTTCAAGCCTTGCCGCTGCCACAGCGGACGCAGATCGGCCTCGATACGCTGGTCCACATCTTCAGCAAGTTCAGTGACCAGCAGATGTCACTGCGTAACGAGGAGCGTGCCCACTACCTGATTGTCAACGATAGCCCGATGGCGTGGGACCGTTCGTCCGAGAAACCGGTTTGCAACGCGCTGACAGGCATCTTTCAAGAGGCGCTGCGCTGGTCCTCTGCGGGCTACCAGTTTTACATCCAAGAAGTAGAATGTCAGGCTGCGGGCGATCCGCATTGTGTATTTAAAGTCAGCAAAAATCCGATAGGTCAACTGTAAGGGGTAATGACGTGACGACGACGGTTGAAGACAAGCCGCATCTGTTAATCGTGGAAGATGACCTCGACCTCGCGGAAATGCTGAACGCCTATTTTCGCGTGCAGAATTACGAAGTTTACACCGCCGCCTGGGGCGAAGAGGCGCTCAAGCTGAGTCGCGAGCATGAAGTCGATTTGATCGTGCTGGATATTCGTCTGCCGGATATTGACGGCTATGAAGTCTGCCGTCAACTTCGCCAGCAACGCCGCACGCAAGATACACCGATCATCTTTTTGACCGAAAAACGTGATCGTGTCGATAAGCTGCAAGGGCTGGAACTGGGCGTAGTCGATTACATCACCAAGCCGTTTGACATCCAGGAACTACGCCTGCGCATTCGCAACGCCATCAGCCGCGCCAACCGGCAGGCCCTCGTCAACCCGGTCACCGATCTACCAGAAGGCCCGATGGTGGACGAGAAGGTCGGCGGGCTGATGCTGCGTGACGATGGCTGGGCGGTTCTGCAAATCGCCATTGATAGCCTCACCAGTTTCCGCGAGATGTATGGATTTGTCGCCGCCGACGACGTGCTGCGTGCCGTCACGCTGATGGTCCGCAATGCCGTGCGCGAACACGGTTCTGCCGGGGACTACATCGGGCATATCGAGCCAGAAGCATTCGTCATCATCACACAAAAAGAGAACGTAGACCGCATCCGCGAGCGCATCGAATCGCGCATCCGCCAGTCCCGCGAATATTTCTACCCGCTAAAGGACCGCGACAAAGCCCGCGAAGCGATGGAAGCCAATCACCTTAAGCTGACCAGCGGCGCGATTGACCATACCGGCGGCCCCTTTGACAGCGTAGAGGCCATCAAAGAAGCGCTGGACGCCACCAAGATGGAAACAGTATAGAAGAACATAGAAGAACTGCGACCATCCTGGCTAAAACCAACACAGAACGTACAGGCACAGTTGCCCGTGCGTTTTTGATTCTGCTGTATGCATCTCTCAACAGTGCAGATTTGCATTCGCGCCTATAATGGCGGGTGGACCCTGTAACCAACCAGCCGGATTCACAACGTCAACATGAGTGAAACACGCGCCAGACTTCAACAACAGCACGCGGCCCAATCCCATGTGTGGGGGCATATTCAGGTAGATCGCTGGCAGGCGGTCATGCAATATGCGACCGGGACCATACTTGATGTCGGCTGTGCAAACGGTGTCTACGTCAAGCGCTTGCTGGACGCGGGCCGTGATGCCTTCGGCGTTGATCTGCTGGAATTCCCCGGTTGGGATGCCTTATCCGGTCGTATCCTGATGGGAAACGCGACCGCGCTCCCGGTGCGTGATGACGCCTTCGATACGATCATCTCGTTTGAAACGCTGGAACACGTCCCTGATCCGGCGGCGGCTTTGCGTGAATATCGCCGCGTGGCGAAGCGCATCATCATCAGCGTGCCCAACTGTGAAACGCCCGCCGGACTGCGTGAGGGCGGCCTCACCTTTCATCACTGGATCGACCGCACGCACGTCAACTTCTTCACGCTGGATACGCTGCGCGACTTCGTCAGCGAACACGGCTTCACGGTTCAGCACGCGGCCCACATCAACCGGATTTCCCCGGCGGTCCCTCTGCTGTGCGGGTTCGGTGTACCGGTGCGGTTTGCCAAAAAAGTGGGCAAGGTCATTCGCAACCTCACGCCGAAGCAGTATGCGATGACGCTGCTCCTCGTCGCGGATCGGGCGTGAACCATGCACATTTGTACCGTTCTCCCCGCATATTTGCCGCACTTCGGCGGTGCAGAAGTGGGAATGCATCGAATATTGAGTCATCTCGCCGCGACGACGCCGCACCGCTTTAGCGTGATTACATCGACAACGGACCCCGATTGGCCCGAACACGAGACGATTGACGGCGTAGAAGTCTACCGCTATCGTCGCCCGAATATCTGGGCGCGGTGGGCGGCCCCGACCTTTTTTGCGTTCCGGCATGTGGGGCGCATGGTCGCTGAACTATCGCCGGATGTGCTGCACGCCTCATACATCATGCCCACCGGACTTAGCGCATGGCGAACGGCAAAACAGCGCAACCTGCCCTTTGTGCAGACGCTAGTCGGGCACGACATCTACGACCCGCACCATATGCCACCTGCCATCTTTCAGCGGGCATCGGCCTATTGCATCGCCCGGACGCAGCACATCGTCGCCAACTCGACCTTCACGCGGGATCGCGTGATCTCGCATTTTGGCGGGCACCCAGACGCAATCACCCGCATTCCCTTTGGTGTGGATGTCAACACATTTTGCCCCGATTTGGACACAGAACATATCCGCCAG
>DAOTXA010000419.1:0-3222 GCA_034435595.1 Anaerolineae bacterium
GGTTAGCGCGTTCGCCCCCCACGGGCGCAGCCACAGACGATTACAGATTTGCGGTGTTCCACGCCGATGTAGCTACGTGCAGTTCTGAACCTACAACCCATCAAAATCCAGTGTATTGTTTATAGACTCATGGCGTTGAGGTGGGCGGCGGACACGCTCCACCCCCTTTCTTTTCGGATGCTACCCCAACTGATGTGATGGACGACGGCATAGTATCGTAGATATTGTCCGGGTTGGTCAGGGAATTCGCCTCAACAACAATCACGGTCAGGTCAAATCTCAGTCCGCAGCTATTCCACTCATCCGTACCGAGTTGAACCCATTCTGGCCCATCGCCGGATTTTGGTCCGTAGGCATAATACCGGTCGTTCGCAGGATGCACGATGACCCAGACCTCTTGACCTGGCTGCAAGCATTCTACGTCAATATTGACCTGTGTCACATATGGCAGTGTACCATCGCCGTTTACATTGGTAACAAAGGTGCGATTGGGGGGAAAGTATACTGCGACGCCATCACATGCATCACCACCACCATTGCCATCATCATCCCCGTTGTCAGTATCATCCTCGCCCGTGTTGTCGTCGTCAGTATCATCTTCCCCGCCATCATCCGGGCACGGTTGAAAGTCCGTAAATCCCGCCACGCTGTCGCAGACCCCTGCCTGACTCACCGCACTGTCTGCCACCCATCGATTCGGTGCAAGTCTCCACCATAGCGCACCATTCGCAAACGCCTGATTGACCGGCGACGCCGACGTTCCATGAGCAAACCCACCGCCAACCGCATCGTAACAGGTACCCGGCCCGGTTCGGATATTGGCACCCGAAGTATTATTGGGCGTGAGCACACACGTGTCATCTACAACAGGCTCCGGCGTGAATGTGGCGGGTTCTGGCGTAAACGTCGCTGGCTCCGGCGAAAACGTTGCTGGTTCCTGTGTCGGTTCGATTGGCGGTTGTGTCGGCGCACGCGTCGGGAAAATTTCCGTTGGTGCGGGCGCAATCGCGGTGTTTTCGTTGATGCCAACGCCTTGATCACCACATTCGCTGCGCCTGCTGGCAGGCGAACCCGGACAAATGTCGAGGTGGTCGGGGACGCGGTCACCGTCGCTGTCCATGGTCGGTATCGGGGTAGGGGTTTGCGGAAGCTCGGATTCTAACGCCCACTGCACAACCTCATTGCCCCGCAGGTCCGCGTCGAGATTTTCTGCAAACACCCACGCCGTATGACCACGATCAACCACCGTTACGCGATACCATTGCTGGCGCGTTTCTGGATCAACCCATTGACGCTCAATGATAACCTCTGTGTCTAGCCAGATTGCCGGTAATTGGCTGTCAGGCACATAGTCCGTCCCCGGCCCGCTGCGCACGACCGACATTTCGGCCTTCACCGATCCCGCCACATCGGTTACCACGATGACATCCGGTGAATCAGGATCAACCGGCAGGGAAGTGAAGTCGATGGTTATTTCAGGGGTTAAATTGGGGTGGTCCACATAGGCGTAAAAGTTAACAAACCCTCGATTCAAATCACAGGTGAAATACAGCGTAACGCCATTGGGATTGATTTCCGCTTCTTCCGGTGGACCGTAATGCGGCGAACCCGGCACACAATCCTCCGGCCTCACGCTGATTGTTCGCCCGTTGCCAGAAACCATCCACATCAAATTATCGCCAACTTCACTGCTTGCGCGTTCTGCGACGAGCACATGATTCTCACGACCCGGTTCTGGCAGCCCCCCGGATTCGTTGGTCGGCACGGGCACGCCGTCCTGCGTGAATCGAATCACACAACGGTCTGGCGTCGGGTGACAGTTCTGGTCGGTATATCCATTTGAAAAGGTCACCAGCCGAAATTGACCGTCATCGTCAACCCAGAATCGATCGCCCCCTAAGACTTCAGCCTCTTTGATGACTTTGTCGGGCAGTCTGCAAGGCAGCGGCAGCGGTGGATTCGTGTCAACCGCCTTAATCGTGATACATGTCCCAATCTCGACGCGGTCAAAACCCGGCTCAAATCCAAAATAATCCGCTAATTCGAGGACATAGCGATCCCCGGACAATGACACCACGACCCCAAAGTCACCCAGCGAAATCGACAGGCCCTCTGCGTTCGAAGCGCCCGTAACGACGAGCGACAGCGACTCTTGCTGAAAATACACTTCCAGCGCAATTTCGCGCTCATTTTGCGCGTAAACAACAGCCAGTCCCAGCAAAAGCATACAAATGATGATCAAAAATGCGCCGGATTTCTGAAGTCGCATTATTTACCCCTTCTGTTGCAGAGCGCCATGTAAATCAGGAGCGTCACTGTGTAATCAATGCGCGACAAGTCACTTACAATCAGTATATCGTTATCCGAAATATGAGCAATGAACTGACACGACAGGGGTACATGTATTTCAATGTGAAGATGATCCTCCGCCCATGACGATCACCCTTCATCATTAAATCTCACACTTTCGGTCTGCAACTTCACCACGCTACAAAATCCGGGTATTGTCAGTCAATCTCAAGTGCGTCAATGCAGAGTTCATCTCAACCGTCATCCAAATCGCACTTATTCTACCCATCAAGACTCCCCCGCTGGATAATCAGAGACGAGGATGAACTGATTGTGCTCAAGCTTGAACGTATATAGGTGATGAGAAGCAGGCAGATAGCGGTCGATTAGCCTATCAAACGCTGCAACAAAAACGCCCGGCAGGGTCTGGTGCAAGGCCATGGCGAATCGACCCGGCGGCGGCAGGCCGAATAAGGTTTGTGGTTCTCCAAAGTGAACCGTCAACAGACCATCTGCCCCGGTGATAGATGCGGTAATCATGCCTGTTGTATCGTCAACGCGGCAGTAAAGGCGTAACATTTGCGGTCCAATCAACACGAGTATGATCTCAATATGAGGCGAAGCCGCATCACGAAGTGCTGCCAGCAGTTCAGCCTCGCGGATCATCGTCGATTCCTGTAAGGGAGGTGGCACGCCGGGGTCAAACTCGAACGCTCCAATATCATAGCCATCACCCAGTGGACGGTGCGACCCGTTCAGGTCGTCATCCACGAGACCAAATACATTTACGCCCGCGTCAATCAATTGCGAATCAGGTTTGAGCGAAAAGTCGAAAGCCGCCACATCCTTAAACCCCATGTCCCCGTTGGTGCGATTGGCTGCCGTTTCGAGGTAGTCGGGCAGTGGCTTGCATGTCCCCGAAGATGCATCGTA
>DAOTXA010000420.1:0-3410 GCA_034435595.1 Anaerolineae bacterium
ACAGTGTCGAACAAGGCGGCGACCTGTGCTTCGTCGGTTGCGTCAACGACAACATCCAATACGTCACCGCTCAAACTGGATTTGACCTCTGCCAGCGCATCCGCGTTGAAGTCGGCAAGGACGACCTTCGCACCGCCGTCAGCCAGCATCGCGGAGATTGCACGTCCCATGCCGCCACCTGCGCCGACAACGATCACGACGCGATCTTGTAAATTAGTCATAGTGATTCCCCCTATTTTGTGGATTTAAAAGTATCCGCCGCGTTTGACGATTTCGCTCGCAGGCATTCCCTCACGAATCCAGCGTTTGATGTCGGATTCGCCGGCTGCGATTTCCTCGGCGCGGATCAACACCTCGTAGGCCATCGCCTGCGGCACGACGATTACGCCGTCAATATCACCGAATACGAGATCGCCCGGTTTGATGGTGACTTCACCGATTTTCACAGCGACCTGCCAATCAGTGATGCGGAAGCGTCCAAGCATCCCGTTAGAACTGCGATACTTGACGAACACCGGGAAAGCCTGCGATAGCACGCGGTCAGTGTCACGCACGCCGCCATCCACAACTGCGCCGCGACAGCCTTTACGCACCGCCGCCATCGTCATGACCTCGCCCCACTGGGCGGTTTCGTCGTCGTTGCTGGTATCCCAGGCGATAACGCTGTTTTCGGTGATGGCGTCCAGCATCTCGACGCGTTCTTTCATTTCATCTTTGACGATGAGGCTTTTGCTGCCCTTGACTGTAAACGCCAGCCCTGCCACCTTCATCTCGTCGCGCAGGGGCATGATGTTGTTGGGTAGCGTCTGGTTCAGCATGTTGCGCTCGCGCAGCACATCATTGACCGCCGCTGTGAATAATGCCTCGTAGCGGTCGCACAGTTCCTTGACGGGAATCGGGAATTCGACAGGCGGTCCAAGCTGCCGTGCTTCCTTAAGTTTGTTGATGTTCATACCGGTCGTTTTGCCGTTTGTAGGTTCGCTCATGCCGGATTTTCCTGTGTTGAGGTGGTCTCAGATACAGAGGTGATGCCCAGGCGTGCGGCCTGACCGAAGGCGAGAATCACCGGGCCGAAGGCGTGGGTATCATTGAAGACGGGTGGCGCTGCTTTATAGGCCAGAATCGAGCCGTCACCGGGCGCGAGGTTGCCGCGACAGGTGTGGTACACTGAGCCGTCGTCGCGGATATAGGTCAGGTAGCCCTGCAAGCCGCGCACAAAGTCGTCACGAACGGATTCGGGCAGCAAGCCTTTTTCCAGCCCGACGCCGATGGCGTACAGAATGAGTCCCGTTCCTGATGTCTCGACATATGAGCGATCCAGATCGGTCATTTCCTGGTGCCACATGCCATCCGCGTCCTGCACTTTGAGGCAGGCGTTCACCAGATCAACAAACATACGCTCGCTGTCCGGTCGGCGTGGATCATCGTCCGGCAGATAGTTCACCAGTTCTGCCAGCGCGTGCAATCCCCAGCCGTTGCCCCGGCTCCAGTGATCTTCTGTGATTGCACCGGGTGCAGCGAATCCTCGCGCCTGATGTAGCAGTCCGTTTTCCGGGTTGAGAAGCACACGCACCATTTTTGCGGTTTGTTGGTAGGCTTCTTCGATATAGGTGTCTTCGTTGTAAGCCAACCCCGCGAACAGCAGGAAGGGCGTCACTGCGAAGGCCACGTCAATCCAGATCATGTCGTTGCGCGGGCGTTTGGGCATACTGAAGATGCCGTCATCGTCGCGGCGTGCATTCTGGATGGTGTCGTCGGCGTAGTGGCGGACTGCATCTTTAGCTTCGGGTAGATGGCCCAGCCAATAGAGGAAAGCGGTTCCGTTGCCACCACAGAAGTAATTGCTGAAGTTCGACCAGGTAAACTCACGTTCTCCACGCACAAAGGGCAGCAATTGGGCGCGGATGTCCTCCATCAGAGCGGCATCCCCGGTGATATGCGCCAGTCGCGCATAACCGTATAGCGACAGAATTCCGGTATAGTGGGTCATTTTATGTGTGGCAAGATGGCGACTGAATGCCTTTTTCGCCACTTGAACCACATCGACGGTGTCGTTCATCCTCATTCCTTTACTTGGGTTGTTACATCTCTGCGAACTTTGCAGCAGTCGCTTTGAGATGCGCGATTAAATCGGTTTTTGTGCCATCTGGATCATCTACGTCACTTTCGGAGAACGCTGCACCCAGCGCACCGAGCAGGCTATTTTCTGTGGAAAATACCGGAACGGCGACACGATGCAGCTTGTTTCTCTCACCTTTGACCTTTGGCGGCGGATCTGCGTGCCCCTTTCGACCAACATCGCTCAAGAACGTGTCAATCGTCTCGCGGTCGCCCCAGATATGCGCACCATAGGTTGCAAACGGGTATTTTGCCTCGTATTGCAGGCGTTGATCTTCGCGCCAGAAGGCTTGATAGACCAGCACCGACGCGCTTGTATATGCCAGCATGACCGAGTGCCAGGGGCGTTCCAGCAGACCAGGGCGCTCCGGCGACATTCGCAGCTTCAACACGACATCACCGCCAATGTCCTCGCAGTAGGTAACGCGCACCTGATTGAACTGTGCGAACACCTGACTCACTGCCGTCGCTGCAAAACGCTGCGTGGTCAGCGTGCGGTGCTGGTCTGCAAGATTGACCAGTTGGTTGCCCAGACGGTAACGTGCCGGTTCGGAAACACGCTCGACGTAGCCGCGTGCTGCCAGCGTCCGCAGCAGGTTATGGACGGTCGGCGGCTTGAGGTCGAGTTCATTGCAAATTTGCTGCAAGGTCAGTCCGTCCTCAACGTTCGCCAGAATCTCCACGATGAGCAGGGCGCGGGTGACTGATTGCACGAGTTGGTTGGAAGGCATGGCAGGTATCCTTTCACGTGACAAATAGAGCATTACGATACCATGATCCCTTAGATACCCTGTAATTCGATCTCTTCAGCGAAGTGACAGGCTGCCATGTGCCCCTTGCCCACATCACGCAGTTGCGGTGTCTCGACTTTGCAGCGATCTTTGGCAAACCGGCAGCGCGGGTGAAAATAGCAGCCGCTTGGCGGGTTCGATGGGTCCGCGACATCGCCTTCCAAAACGATGCGTTTAGCAGTGCGGCGCGGGTTCGGGCGCGGGATTGCTGACAGCAGCGCCTCGGTATACGGGTGCTTCGGATTGCTGTATAGCTCCTCGGTGGTCGCCAGTTCGACCATTTTGCCGACGTACATCACCGCCACACGATCCGCGATGTATTCGACGACGCTGAGGTCGTGTGTGATGAACAGGTACGTCAGGCCGAAATCGCCCTGTAGTTCCAGCATCAGATTCAGGATTTGCGCCCGCACCGACACATCCAGCGCGGAAACGGCTTCATCTGCGACGACGAGACGCGGATCAAGTGCAAGGGCGCGGGCGATGCCGATGCGCTGGCGC
>DAOTXA010000421.1:0-5375 GCA_034435595.1 Anaerolineae bacterium
GTCGATTACGTCGTCGTCGCGCCCGATCAAACGCAGACTGCGCAGACTGTCTACGACCCGACGATCAGCGGCGAAATCCGGCGACCGTTGAGTGCATTTGACAGCACCGAATGGGGCGTGCAGAAGATCATTGCTCGGCGGGCGGCGATGGAACTGCACGACGGTGAAATCGCCAATCTCGGCTTCGGGATTTCCGCACTTGTCCCCTATATTTTGCTCGAAGAAGGCATTCACGGCGCAGTGACGTGGGTCATCGAACAGGGTGCGGTCGGCGGATTGCCGCTGCTCGATTTTCAGTTCGGGTGCGCCAGCAATGCCGACGCCATTATCGCTTCGCCAGACCAGTTCACGCTGTTTCAGGGCGGCGGGTTCGACCGTACATTCCTCTCATTTCTACAGGTCGGCGCGGATGGCAGCGTTAACGTCTCACGCCTCAAAGCCAAACCCCATGTTACGGCAGGCGTCGGCGGTTTCATCGATATCACCGCCAACGCACGCAACATCGTCTTCAGCGGCTTCTTCACCGCAGGCGGATTGCGCCTCAACACCGATAACGGGCAGATGAATATTGAGCAGGAAGGCAAGTTCGGCAAATTTGTTAACGAGGTCGAAGAAATTACCTTTAGCGGACCGCAGGCGATTCGCAATGGGCAGCATGTCACCTATATCACCGAGCGCTGTGTGATGGAACTGCGTCCCGATGGCCTGACCGTGACCGAGATCGCACCCGGCATCAATCTCGAACGCGACGTACTCGCCCACGCCGAGTTTGACCTGAAGGTCAGCGACGAACTTAAGACGATGAACGCGGCGCTGTTATCGCCCGATCCGCTGAATCTGTCGCTTGCACAAAAGGAGTCTCGCGCATGAGTGATCTTGTCACGCTGGAAAAACAGGGACACATTGTCACGATCACACTGAATCGCCCCGAAAAGCTCAACGCCTTGACCATCGAAATGCTAGACGCGCTGATGGCGTATTGCGATAACATTGAAGCCGATAACGAAATCCGTGCGGTGATTTTAACCGGAACCGGGGAGCGTGCGTTCTGCGTGGGGGCGGATATTCTGGCATGGTCAGCGCTGCAACCCGTCGAGATGTGGCGGCAGTGGGTGCGCACCGGACATCGTATCATCGACCGGTTAGCCAGCCTGCGGCAACCTCTGATTTGCGCGATTAACGGTTACGCTTTCGGTGGCGGACTAGAACTCGCCCTCGCCGCTGATCTGCGTGTAATGGTAGAAAATACCGCCTTCGCCATGCCGGAAGTGACCATCGGCATTATCGCCGGGTGGGGCGGCACGAGTCGCTTACCTGATCTAATCGGGTCTGCACGCGCCAAAGAGATGCTATATACAGGTAGGCGCATCGACGCGGCGACCGCCAAACAATGGGGACTCGTCAACCGCGTGGTGGCATCTACCGAACTTATGCCTACCGCGCACGAACTGGCGGCATCCATTGCGAAGAACGCCCCCATCTCTGTACAGATGACAAAGCAATTGGTCGATAGTGGCGGCGGCATGGAAGGCGAAGCCATGGCAGGGGCGGTCGCCGCTGCCAGCGCAGACGGCAAAGAGGGCGTGGCGTCCTTCAAAGAGAAACGTTCACCTGAATTTACTGGAAAATAGAGTAGGAATCCGAAAAGATGACATTGCCTCAGCAACCTCACGTATTTGAGATGCAAATCGGCGCAGAATGGACCGGGACCGCATCCGGTGAGCGCTTTCAGACGGTCAGCCCATCGCATGAAATCGCGGTTGGCGATTATCCGCAGGCTGAAGCCGCCGACGTAGATCGCGCAGTCGCGGTGGCGCGTGCCGTGTTTGATTCGGGCGACTGGCCGCGTATGTCCGGCGCGGACCGGGCCAAAATTCTGCTGCGCGTAGCAGAGCTAATCCGCGAGAATCGAGAGGAACTTGCCGTCCTTGAAGTGCTGGAAAGTGGCAAGCCGATCTCGCAATCCCGCGACGAAATGGACGGAGCCGTCGGACTATGGGAGTATGCGGCGACACTGGCCCGTCACACTTATGGCGATAGCTACAACACGCTGGGCGACGATATGCTCGGCTTCATCTTACGCGAACCCATCGGCGTTGTCGGCATGATTACACCGTGGAACTTCCCGCTGCTCATCATCAGCCAGAAGTTGCCGTTTGCGCTGGCGGTCGGCTGTACGAGCGTGATTAAACCGAGCGAGTTTACACCGGGCACCACAATCCGGCTCGGTCAGTTCTGCGAACAGGCGGGGATGCCGCCGGGAGTGGTCAACATCGTTACCGGCTACGGGATGCCGGTCGGCGCACGCCTCGCCGAACATCCCGACGTGGATATGATCTCGTTCACCGGGTCAACGGGGGTAGGCAAAGAGATCGTTCGCGCCTCTGCCGGAAACCTGAAGAAAGTCGAACTTGAACTTGGCGGCAAGAACCCGCAAATCGTATTCGCGGATGCCGACCTCGACGCCGCGTTGGACGCGGTCGTATTCGGCGTGTACTTTAACATGGGCGAGTGCTGTAACAGTGGCAGCCGCCTGCTTGTGCAGCGTGACATCGCCCGCGAGTTCGTGCCGAGAGTCATTGAGCGCTCGCAAACGGTCCCGGTTGGCGACCCACTGGACGAGAAAACGAAGGTCGGCGCGATCATCAACGAAAACCAGTTTCAGAAAATCGAGGAGTATGTCAGCGCCGGAAAGAACGACGGCGCAGTGCTGGAACTCGGCGGCGGACGCCTGCCAACGGATGCCGGACGCTTCTTCCAGCCGACCGTGTTCCGTGATGTGACACCGACCATGCAAATCGCCCGTGAGGAGATTTTCGGCCCGGTACTGTCAATTCTGGAGTTTGACACGCCCGACGAGGCGGTTCAGATCGCTAATGACACCATGTACGGGCTATCTGCCGGGGTGTGGTCGTCGGATGTCGATACGGTGTTCCGCGTGAGTCGCGGGGTGCGTGCCGGGACCATCTGGGTCAACAGCTTTATGGATGGCTACCCGGAACTGTCGTTCGGCGGCTATCGTGAAAGCGGTCTGGGACGCGAACTGGGACGCTTCGCCATTGACGAATTCACCGAACTCAAAACCATACAGATGCACCTGGGTCCGCGCACGAACTGGTGGCACAAGCCCTGAACTTAGGGGCGTTATCATCACGTTCGCACGCTGAAAAAGATGAATTCGTAATCAGCATCACGAATGCATCACGAATGAGGGATGCTCAGGCCGGATTCTAAGCTGAAGGCTGCGGGATGCCGAGGTCGGCGGCGCTGACTGCCGATTTCACAGCATCCCGATAATAGCGGTCGATGAGCGCCTGCACCAATTCTGCACGGCGAACCCGTTCCTTCGCCAGTTGGATCGCGGTCGATTCGATGTGCAATCCACTGGGATAGATGTTCGGCGCATTGCGCACACCCAGCTTGACATACACCGGGGCCACCACGCGGATAATTTCCGGCACTTCATAGTGGCGCACGAAGCCGCCGAAGTCATCCGGCACTTCCACGTACACGTCAATGGGAATGCTCGTCGTCGCCCGGATCGCGGCAAGCTGCGGCAGTGTCAAATCCGTGGGAACGTTATACGTGCCCGCGCCCATCTGCTCGACCATGCGCACTGATATCGGATTGGCTGCGCCCATCTGTACCGAGATTTTGACGACCAGATCGGCAGGTAAATCACCCGCTTTTTTCATCTCGTTGACCAGCCACACCTGGCCCTCGTCTGCCAGCAGCACCGAGCGAATCCCCAGATCACACGCCCGTTTGACATCCTCGGTGGCATAGACGACCTGATCCATGCCCACCAGCCGCGCCCCCAGGTTCTTCCCGGCAGACGCCCACACCTGCGCACTCGTGCCCCAGCCCGCACGCGGACCGACGAACAGACTCACCTCAATCCCGGCATCACTGCCCAGCGCGACCATCTGCGAAATTTCAGCGTCAGTCAGCATCATGATCCCGCTGCCCTGAGACACGCGATGCACCGTCACCCCACGCGCCCGCGCTTCTTCAAGGACCGCTTCAAGGGCGTTCGGTCCTTCTACACTGGGGATTTCGATGCGGTACTGCGCACCATCGGGGAAGCGTTTCTCTGACGACGGCAGATCGAACAAATCGCCCTGCGGCAAGCCGAGTCGCTGTAAGTTATCTCTGGTGAATTTCATGCGTCGCTCCTGATAGGATCAATGCCCCAGTGTTATCGATTCATCCAATTTGCGCAGCCAATCCAGCGTGCGGTGGCGGGCATCTTCAGCAGCCACCACGGGCGCATAGCCAAAGTCATCAGTGGCCTTCTGATGCGAGAACCAGAAGTCACGGCAGGTAGACGCCACCACATAGCGGCTCAATACCGGATGCGAGAACACCGCTACCGGCATCAACCGGTAGCGAAATTCCAAACCGCTGGCAAGCATCCAGGCCACCGCATAGGGGATGCGCCGCACACTGCCCTCGTCTAATAAGCCAAGCGCTTGCAGATATCGCTCAATGAAGTCAAAGAAGTTCGTGGCGGGGTAGTCGGTGATGAAGTATGCAGACCCCGCCACCTGCGATTCACGCTGCCGCAGGGTATCAGCAGCCAGAAGATGCGCATGAGCAGCATTATCGACGTAAAGATGGTTGAATTTCGCACTGCCGTCACCCACCCGCACGAAACCCTGATTCTGTGTGATGGCAATCACGGGTGGAAAGCGCTGGTGATCGTGCGGGCCATATAACCCGGCAACTCGCAGCGAAACAGTGCGCAAGTCGGCATCGTTGGCAGCAAGAACCCGCTGCTCTGCAAGCATCTTGGTTTCACTATAATAGTCCAGATACCGCGCCGGATATGGCAGGCTTTCGTCTCCGTTTTGAATCGGCGTGCCATCGAATACAACATCAATCGAACTGGTATACACCAACTGCCGGACGCCCTGCTTCCGGCACGCGGCGATCACATGCTCGGTTCCGGTGACATTGACATCATAGATAGCGCGTGGCTTGCCCAATTCCTGACTGATCAGGGCTGCTGTGTGGTAAACAGTCTCTACACCTTCACAGGCTGCTTGCACGACATCACGCTGACGTATATCCCCGGTGAGGTTGTGCGTCCCTGAATTTTCAACAGGATGCATATCCAGCACGCGGACAGGAATGTCAAGGTCGCGCAATGCGCGAACAATGGCGCGTCCTAACAGACCGTACCCGATGACGAGATGGGTCACTGTAGTTTGCCTTACCGTGTAGAGCGAACTCTATGCGTTGACAGTCGCTTTGATGCGCACGCCATGATTTTCACGCAGGACCTTTGCCGCCCGTTCGATCATAGCCTGCCGCTGCTCGTCAGACCAGCCCAATTCCGTCGCGCAGATGGCCGCCAGTTCCCGCAGCCCATC
>DAOTXA010000422.1:0-5258 GCA_034435595.1 Anaerolineae bacterium
AGTCGGGGTAGGGCTGGTTGTAAGTGAGGTTGAAGGTGTAGTCATCAACCAGTTCAAAGCTCTCGACTACATCGGGGTAGCTACCGCGCTGAATGGTGATGAACTCGGGGTTCATGTTCAGTTCGTGGAAGAACTGGCAGTCTTCGGCGGTGATGGGTTCACCGTCCGACCACACCATATCCTGGCGCAGGTTCACGGTCACCGTCGTGTTACCGGCATCGTTGGTCTCGGCAGTGGGGATTTCTTCCACCATGATGGGGAAGATTTCGTTATTCACATCCCAGCCCCAAACGTCACGGGCGTAGAGGTTCTGCATCAGGCTGGCCCAGGTCATATCGACACGCGGGGTCAACTTCTGCGGTTCCTGCTCCCAACCAATGACGAGTGTTGCGGCGTCGTCCTGCGCACTGATCGCGGCTGCTCCAACACTGAGCGCCATGACCAGAACGAGAGCCAACGCCATAAAGCGATAAGCATTTCTCATTACTCGATCCTCCTGAAAATTTAGCATTTTGTCTTGCCGGTGAAATGGCTGGTTCCACCGTATTGCTTGCTATCCTACAAAAGGATAGCGCAGGTGAGAATAGCATAAATTGCCAACACCTGCAACAGCTTGATTGTATCGTGTACCCATAATCAGGCACGCTTTAAAGTTTTTTTAAATCCAGAACAGGCTTTCAAAACGACGTTAAATTGCCGAAACCACCGTAAATTCGGCAGCTTATACAGGCATCGACACAGCTTTCTTACGAGGACAGCAACTTGGGCAAAATTGCGTCCATCAGTTGCGCCGTATCCTCAATCGACTTGAAGTCGTCGGCATAAGACAGCACGTTCAACTGCGGGTCAAAACTCCAGAACCCGGCGGCGTCGTATAGATAGCGGATGTACGTATAGACAATGCCGAGGATCAGCTTTGAGTAGACGCCATACTGCATATAAGGAAAGAATAGGATCATGCCTCGATCGTGGATGTAGAGGACGATGTTCATGTTGGGGTCAGGATAGTGAAGTTCGATATCGCCGCCTGGACCCTGCACCGGTTCCAGCGCGGGGTCCAGGCGCAGCATCAGACGCGCCAGCGCTCGCGGCTTAATCGGGCGGACGGGCCAATGCGCTTCTGGCTTGTCGTCGCTTTGCCCATGCTGGAACAACCAATCGAGCATACTCGGCGTGAGCTTGCCCGTTTTCGGCGCGTAGAGGTGAATTTCGTAGATCATGCGGCGTGTCCTGCATACTCCCGTTTCGCATCCCCTAGCATAGCACTGTTTTTGTATGGGCGTGAAAGAGAATGCTGTGATTCGTAATTTCGCATCAATGCCAACAATGGGGACAAAATATCTGATTCAAGTATGTCTTTCTTCAGACAATATGCACATAATTTCCGCTATAATGTGCATAAGTTAAATCTGATCGAACAAAATAAACGTCAGGAAAATAATAGATGATTATTGGCATCCCTAAAGAAGTCAAAACCGACGAACATCGTGTCTCTCTGCCGCCGGACGGTGTGAGGGAACTGGTCGCGCATGGGCATGACGTGCTGGTGCAATCCGGGGCCGGGATGGGCAGCGGGTTCACCGACGAGGAATATATCGAGGCCGGGGCGACGATGGTCGACGGCGCAGAACCGGCGTGGAATCGGGCGGATATGGTCGTCAAGGTCAAGGAACCGCAGCCGCAGGAATACGCTTTCATGCGCGAGGACTTGATTTTGTTTACCTACTTGCATCTGGCGGCGGCGGAAGAATTGACGCATAAAATGATCGAAAGCGGTGTCGCCGGACTCGCTTACGAGACGGTCACTGACGATGAGGGGCGGCTCCCGCTGCTGGAACCCATGAGCGAGGTCGCAGGGCGCATGGCGACACAGGTCGTCGCGCAGTACCTCACCCGGCACGCGGGTGGACGCGGGATTCTGATGGGTGGCGTCCCCGGTGTGCGTCCGGCGAATGTGGTCGTCCTCGGTGGCGGGACGGTCGGCGCGAATGCGGCAAAGGTCGCGCTGGGGATGGGCGCACAGGTCACGCTGCTGGATATCAACCTCGAACGCCTGCGCTATCTTGATGACACCATGCACGGACGCTTTACACCCTTGTATTCAAATCGCACCAACATCGCAGAAGCGATCCATTCGGCGGATGCGGTCATCGGCGCGGTGCTGATTACCGGCGCGAAGGCCCCGCAGTTGATCCGCCGCGATATGCTCAAGACCATGCCTACCAATAGTGTGGTCGTGGACGTAGCCGTCGATCAAGGCGGCTGTGTGGAGACGACGCATCCGACTACGCACAGTGACCCCACCTACGTGATTGACGGTGTGTTGCACTATGGCGTAGCGAACATGCCGGGTGCGGTTCCGCGCACATCGAGTCTCGCACTGTCAAACGCGACTCTGCGCTATGTGCTGCGCGTTGCCGACCTGGGACTAGAAGAAGCGCTGCGCGGCGACCCCGGTCTGGCGAAGGGGCTGAACGTGTATCACGGGCAGGTCATCTATCCTGCCGTGGCAGAGACGTTCAATCTGCCGCTTACGTCGCTGGAAAACATCGTGTGGGGCGCGCCGGTGTCGTCCAAGAACGCGGTACAGTAGGTCTACAAACAGTAGGGACACGGCACGCCGTGTCCGAAATACAGAAACCATCCGGGCGATTCCATACACGGAATCGCCCTGTTTGCTGCTGAAATCAGTTCACGCTTTTTTGATCAGGAACACCATCACTTCGCGCTCGATAACGAGTTCACCCCCGGCGGCGTTGATGACCTGCGTAATCCGGCGGTGGAGTGCCTGCCGGACGGTTGGCTCCATCTCCTGATGCATGGAGAAGTTCGTCAGTCCCTTGAGATGCGCTTCTGCCGTGATGCGCTGTGGATACGGGTATTTGCGGACGACTGGCTCGCCCAGCGTCGGTGCAAATTTGACGTTGGTGTGAACTTTTTCGTTCGTGAAGTCACTGGTCGCCGCGCCACCGTTTAGCGGATTCGGGAACTCCGGCGCGACCTCATCGTATACCTGCTGAATCTGCGCGGAGAGTTCCGGGTCTGTGCGGCGATCCACCCACCAGAACAGCGCGACTGTACCGCCGGGTTTCAGCGATTCCGCCGCTTTGGGATAGCCGAGTTGCGGCGGAATCCAGTGGAAGGCATCGGCGGCAAACATCAGGTCAAACGTCCCCGGCTGCATGTCCCAATCCTCGAACGCCTCGTTGACGAATTCGATCTTCGGGAACTGCGCCAGATTCTTCTGCGCCAGCGCGATGAGATTCGCACCCAGTTCGACCGCCGTAATCGCATAGCCACGTTCGGCGAAAGAGCGTGTGGCCTGCCCGGTCCCACAGCCCACTTCGAGGATACGCCCATCCGCCGTTATGCCAGAAAACTCGATAATGTCGGCAATCAGTTCCGGCGGATAGCCCCCCGCCTGTTGATCGTAAGTTTCGGCCTGCTGGTCAAAGGTCATGCGCCGGATGTGACGGTCTTTCATGTCGTTTGCTCCTGTATCCGTTGGACTGTTGTGCCCAGTATAGGTTCAATAGGCCCATTCACACACACGGGAAACGCTTTAGAAATGGCGGTGCGCCGAAAAATCAGCCCTGACTGTTGGGAAGACGATCATGCCGACAAGTTCCTGACTCTCCCACTACCCGCAACCGCCAATCTACGCTACGCTTCTGCTGTTACTTTGCGTGGCTAAATAAAAGGGAGTCGTCGGTCATTAGTTTTTAGTTATTGGTTCTTGACTTGTTCCGGGCGAGTGGTGATTTTGTAGACAGTCGTTTATGCAGGCGAGAGAACCGATCACTAACCACTGATCACTGACCACTAATTCCATGCTCTTCTTCGTGATCTTCATCTTTGGGGCGGTGATTCTGGGTGCGGGGGCGATGCTGTCTCCGGCGTGGCCCACGTTGCAACCGCGTGTCGGGCTGGCAGCGGCCTTTGCGCTGGCGATCATCGTCGGCGGGGCGGTGTTTATGGCGTCACTGGTCGGCTGGCAAACACTGCTGATTGACTATTTGTTGTTCGCGCTGGTCGTCGGCATCTTCTTAGGCGGTACGCTCTCTGTCGGGCAGACGCGGGCCGAGCGCAAGGGCGAAGAACTGACCGATGAAGATCAGGGCTGGACGGGGCCGCAGGACATCGGCATGTTCGCCCTGTACGCGCTAATTTTCGTGCTAATCGTAGCGGCGCTTCCGCTTCCGTTGGGGCCGGATGCACAGTCTTACGGATTGCTGGCGCTGGCGGTCCGTGACGGCGAAACGCTAAACAGCCTCGCGCCCTTCTTGCCGGATGTCGAATATCTGTATTCGCCGGGATTCAGTGTATTGACCGCCTACCTCGGTCAACAGCTAGACGCGGGAATGCATGTCACGCAGTTCGGCGTGGCGGCAGTGCTGAGTCTGCTCAACATCTGGCTGGCCTATGACTTCGGCGGCGAACTGCGCGATAAACGCCTCGGTCGGGCCATGGCGCTGGCGATGTTCGCCGGGTTGGGGCTGGTTGGATCACTGGCGCACGGGCACTATCCCGCGCTGCTGGCACTCACGTTCGCGCAGGCGTTTTTCATCTTTGCCATTCGCTATCACCGGCACGCCTACCCTATGGATGCGGTCGCCGCCGGGTTGATGCTGGGTGCGGTCGCCATTTCGCAACCGGGCATGACGATTGCCGTTATCATCGGCTATGTGCCGTGGCTGGCGACGATGTGGCTAGGATCACCGCAGCCCGACATCCGAACATGGCTTGTGATGGCGCTGGGTGTACCGCTGGTGGCGGTCGTTGCCATTTTGCCGTGGCTGGTGGATGTCTGGCCTTTTATCGTAGACGGCCCCCGCTCGCCGCTACAGCGAGAGGTGAGTCACCTGTTCGCCATCGCGCAGTATCACGGCCTGTGGATGCTGGGTGGCGCGGCACTTGGCGGCTGGCTGGGCTGGAACCGGCGCGATCCGGTGGCGATTCTGGCGCTGGGCTGGCTGTTCTTCATCGTGGATTTCAGCTTTAGCGGTGGAATTGCGCGGCTGTTCCCCTTCTTGAACCAGTACGTGAACCCGTTAGACCTCGCATGGCACGCGCCGATCATCCCGTTTACGCTGTTGTCGGGTCCGGCGCTGTTGTGGTTGTGGCAGGAACTCGTCGCGCCAGCAATTCGACCGTATACCGGCGAACTCGGCTATCGCGGGGCCTATGCGATGATCGCGTCATTGGGCATTGTGGCGCTAATGCTGTTCGCAGCGCGGGAATCGACTATTCGCCCCCTG